>JAJZKE010000034.1 GCA_021809645.1 bacterium
TGCTGTTGAACCAAACTTGCAAAAAAAAGGTATAGCTCGGAGATTAGGACGAGTATTACTTTCAGACGCAATGCCTTTGCAGCCTGTTACCGCATATATTTGGCCTGATGAGATTAATTTTTTGCATGATGTTTTAAGTAATTTAGGTTTTAAGGCTACTGGTGATCCTAAGCCAGTACCTCTTTTTGGACAGAATAAAAAACAACAAACAGATCAACAAAGAATGGCCGCTCCTACAGTACATGGAGTAAAAGTTAAACTTAATCGAGCAGCTTGATTGATTCTTATTGATATTCGTTTTTATTAATTTTTAGATCTCCTGATAAGAGTTATAGTGCTACAATTATGTCTATGCTTATATTAGACTTTTTTACTTGGTGGTATAGTACGGGTTGGCTTAAAACTGTTAATGATTTAAAAAGAAGATCTAATAATGTTCTCCGGACTTTTTCAGTCTTTTTATTAATTAAAACACTCTTTAAACCTTGGCGTCGCATAATCACTTATCCTGGGCAAGGATTAAAAAGTCGCTTATCAGCTTTAATAGATAACTCCATCAGCCGAGTTATTGGTTTTGTAATTAGATTATTTACAATTATTGCTGCTTTTATAGTATTTATTGTAGTCAACTTAATTAGCCTTTTATCAATTATTATCTGGCCTATATTGCCTATCTTAATAATAATTGCGGTCATCAAAGGAATTGTTGGATGAATAATTCAGTATATATCGACCTTAGATCCACCAGAGCTAAAAAGGCTCGTTTAGCTAAAAAATTAGGTAAAAATAGCTACGCCGTTTTTTTGTTATTCGCTATCGTCATATTAATAGCTGCCATTTTTCTATATATAGATCAGTATCTTCGTCTAGGGTATATTTTATTAGCTTTAAGTTTATTATTAATATTAATTAGTATCTGGATTAAAAGAGATCTTTTAGATCTATCGCCGAGTGGCCAAGGCTTAACAAATAGTTTATCGGCCGATATATTATCACGACTTAATCAAAAGAATTTATTAAGCGGAGAGCAATTATGGAGTGATCTTAATAATCATTGGCATATTAATTTTCTAGTCAATCGTTTATTTATTCCCAAAGAATACATCTATCAAGCAATAAAAAATGACTCTGTATCAATAGATAAGATTTTTTTGGAAGTCGAAAGATTAGTAGCTTTAACTAGGAGTCCATTGATAGAACCAATTCATATTGCCGTAGCCTTAATGAATACTTCAAGCAGTTGTCAATTATTACTTAATCAGAATAAGCTAGAGAAATCTGAATGCCAGGAAATACTTACATGGCTATGTAGAATATTGAAGACTATTGATCAAGAAAAGCCAAAACTTCAAGGAATTGGTCGAGACTGGTCATTCGGTTTCACTAACCTCCTTAATAGATTTGGTTACAATATCAGTCAGAATATTATTTCAAGTGGCAGTTATTTTAGTGCTTTAACTGATTCTAAGGGTGTTGAAAATATAAAAAATGCTCTAAATAACGGAGCTAGAGCTATTGTTTTAGTTGGTGATGATGGTGTCGGAAAAACCAGTCATGTTTACGCTCTAGCCCAAAGTCTACTGGTCAATGGTGATATCGATTATCATCAAATAGTATCACTTGATCCATCGGATATTTTGTCTTCTTCGAATAATCCTGGAAACATAGAGAGAATATTAACTAATCTGTTATATGAAGCTACAGCAGCCGGTCATATAATAATATTCTTCGATGATGCTCAAAGATTCTTTAGTAGTGGTTTAGGAGCTTTTGATGTTGCTCAAGTTTTACTGCCAATTATTCAAGCATCCAAATTACCGGTTATATTTGCTATGAATAATCATGATTTTCAGTTACTGAAATCAACCCATACTTCGTTCGCTAATCAACTTTACTTAATTAATATAGGTGAGCCGAACGAGGAAGAGGTAATGCATATACTAGAAGATACTGCTTTGGGAATAGAACATAAGCATAATATTTTAATTACCTTTTCGGCTCTTAAAGAAGCATATAGATTATCAGGTCGTTATGATCAAGATCTAGCTTATCCTGGTAAAGCCATTAGATTGTTAAATCAGTCTGTATCATATGCTGAAAATAATATAGTTAGTCCCTTGTCAATCCAAAAAGCAATAGAACAATCCTACGGCGTCAAGACTTCCAGAGTACAAATATTAGAAGCTAGATCATTACTGAATCTTGAAGATATGATACATGCTCGGATGATTAATCAAAGTCAAGCGGTTAAAGCTGTATCTGATGCTATCAGACGAGCTCGAGCTGGAGTAGCTGATCCACGTCGACCATTTGGCAGTTTTATGTTTCTTGGTCCTACAGGAGTCGGAAAAACTGAACTGGCAAAAGCTGTCGCTGATATATACTACGGTACTGAAGATAATATGATTAGATTGGATATGACAGAATACCAAAATCCAGAAGATGTCGATCGTCTTTTAAGCGATGGTAGCGAACAAACAAAAAGTTTAATCTTAGCAGTTCGTCAACAACCTTTTAGTGTTGTTCTTCTAGATGAAATTGAAAAAGCTCATCCTAATATACTTAATCTACTTTTACAATTACTTGACGAAGGTCATCTAACTGATATGAGCGGACGAAGAGTTTCTTTTAAAGACTCTATTATTATTGCCACTTCTAACGCTGGTTCACAAACCATAAGAGAATATATCGAAAGTAACCAACAAATTAGCAATCTCAAATCGATATTGACTAATGAGCTTATTAAATCTGGTCAATTTAAACCAGAACTCCTTAACAGGTTTGATGAGATAGTAGTTTTTCGTCCTCTTAATAAAGAAGAACTTAATCAAGTTGTTGGTTTAATGATGAAAGACGTTAATAAAGTATTATCTAATCAAAAAGTCAGTGTTAACTTAACAAACGAAGCGATTGCTAAAATAGTTGAAATTGGCTATGATCCAGTCCTTGGTGCCCGACCTATGAGGAGAGCCATTCAAGATTCAGTTGAAAATGTAGTTGCTCAGAAAATTCTTACTGGTGAAATAAAACCAGGCGATCAGATAAATTTAGATGTTAACGATTTGCCTAATTGAATAGCTATATAACTTTATTAAGTAAAGGGGTTGCCATAGCTATATGAACAAGTTTCTTCTGAAATGACTTACCCCACTGCTTAGTTAATGCCCAATTAATGATATAATAGGCAGCCACTGCTCCAATAATACCGAATAGCCATCCTCCTGCTATATCGATTGGCGAATGAACTTTGGCTAATACTCTGGCCACACCGATAATAATTGTTGGAATTAGCATAAGATTGGCATATTTACGATTAAATAAATAAGCTGCTGCAGTTAAAGTACCGGTTAGTAAAGCATGGTCAGACGGGAAGCCGTTATCTGGAATATGGGGAAATAGAGGTTTGACATGCTCTCTTACGAATGGTCTTGGGTCATAATAAAAGTGACTCGATACCCTAGATAATATAAAGGCAATTATTCCAGCAACAATTACCACTGAAGCAAATCTAACCTTTTCGTTAACATTTTTACCCAATCTAATAACCGCTAAAATTTCTAAAAGTATTACCAGTAGAAATAAATATTGCGCACAAAAAACTATTACTGCATCCATATAAATTTATTGATTATTTTTAATGTGTTTTTAATTATATACCATTATATTTACAATAAGAAGATAAGATTTAGCTTAGGAATTATTAACCGTAAGAAAAAAGAGCAGATAAGTTATTTGATAAATTTTTAATATCATTTTAATATATGCATATGAATTTTGAGAATTTTTCTTCTACCGACTATGAGATTATCATGTCTACTTTTGAAATAATAACTTATATTGATAACGATGGCGCACGACGCTTCCTAAATGATCATCAAAGTTTAAATATA
>JAJZKE010000011.1:0-4617 GCA_021809645.1 bacterium
TTACGGCTACCACAAAGGAGAAGGTGATAGTGTATCGAGGCGACGAGCTTAGTACGCAACACGCTTTTGAGGTGGCAGACAGCGCACTTCTGAAACCACATATAGGATCGGCGAAGATCTTGGCAATTGACGAGGCTCAGGCGATTCCTGGGATTGGACAAAGCCTCAAGATTATTAACGATACCATGCCGGATGTTTCAGTTATTGTTACCGGCTCTTCGTCCTTCGAGCTTGCAGGACAAATCGGTGAACCACTTACCGGGCGCAAAGCAACACGTTATTTGTTCCCAATTGCACTCACGGAGCTCTTAGCTCACGATTCAGTCCCAACGAGATCGTTCCAAAAAAAACTTCCGTCGTACCTCGTATATGGTATGTATCCTGACGTTATTACGGCTGAAGACGACCAGATGCGAACTGATTTCCTGCGTGAGCTGGTGGACTCCTATCTCCTACGGGACATACTGACTTACCAAGAAGTTAAGGGGTCTCGTGTATTGCTACAGCTGCTTGTGCTCCTCGCCCATCAAGTTGGCAATGAAGTGTCTCACCAAGAACTTGGTTCTTCGCTTAATATTGATAAAAATACCGTTGCTCGCTATTTGGATTTGCTAGAGAAGTCCTATATTATTTTTCGTCTTGGAGGATTTAGTCGAAATCTGCGCAGTGAGGTAACCAAAACAGCTAAATACTACTTCTATGACGTAGGAGTACGAAATGCGGTTATTAACAACTTCAATGCGCTTGAGATACGCGATGACATTGGCAAGCTGTGGGAGAACTTTATGGTTGTTGAACGTCTAAAAATGCGCACCTATACTAAGCTGTATGCTAATCAGTACTTTTGGCGAACATGGAAACAAAATGAAATTGATCTTGTCGAGGAGCGCAGTGGTAAGTTATTCGGTTACGAATTAAAGTGGAAAGATAAAACGACTAGCGCTCCGAAAGAGTGGTTTGAAACATATGGCGATGATGCCAAATGGGAAGTTATTCATCCAAATAACGCCTTACAGTTCTTAGGCATAGGGTAGGTTTTGACTTTACTGTGTACAGATTGATCTGGTCAGAAAAGCTAATTTTTGGAATCTTACTCCATCAGACGTCAATATACGATGACTATCGATAGACGTCAAGATGGACTGAGTAGCCTTCTAGATTGAGACCTATTAGGGGGTTTACTATGCCTAAATAGCTACAGTTTGCAAGACAGTGAGCCTTATCGACTCTTTGAGTTACATACTTTTGTTTAACCCTATATATCCTATGCATTGCATGACCGAATAATTGATACTTTACGCTTACTCTCAAAGGATTGCTTATGCAGTATTTCAGGAAATAAGCATAACCGGTATTGGAGGGCCATCAGGGACTCGAACCCTGGACACCCTGCTTAAGAGGCAGGTGCTCTAACCAGCTGAGCTAATGGCCCATATTTGGTTAACTCTATCAAAAAAAGATACTATTTTCCAGAGATTCTAATCTTAAAATCATATATCTTTTTTGGTAAACAGCTGTAGTTGAAGTCAAATTTAGTAGTGTATTGAGTTAACCAGACAAAACCGCTATTAAAACTGTCGTTGCAATAGGCACTAGCTTCTTTTTTATTTGTTAAAGCTGTCGCTACCCATATCGGTGAGTGATTTTGCCAATTTTTAGTAATTAATATCCATTGAGCAGGGTAAGAATAAAAACCAATAGTTGGCATAAAAATATGTTTTTTTAAGGCATTAATCATACCTTGAAGTGATGCTCTATTTTCTTGATAATTATTCGTCCAGCTATTATCAGTTTCAACATCTAACCACCAAACAAAGCTATGAGTGTCCTGACTGCTTGCATATTTAATTGATTTAAGAGCATCGTTATACCCGTAGTTATATGCCAAACATAGATAATTATTAACCCGACAATTTTTAGGGTAATGTTGATACTTTAATCCATAATTATTACCAGGATATCCAGTATTTAAATATAAAGCATATGAATTATGGAACACTTGAATTTCATTAAAAAGGCAAGAGTTGTAGCTATAATCTAGACCACCATTAACACCAACTATCCCTATCTTAGCTATATTGCTTAAATTGGCCTTGCAGTTCGGCCAAGATACATCACTAATTATTTGATTATCTGCGTAAACAACCGAACTAAATGATAATATCAAAGACAAAAATATAAATAGTAAGATAATGATCTTCACACCATATAAATCATAAACTAATCAACTCTAAAGTGTCTATCGCTCTTTCCTGATACAATAAATTAAATGAAATTACTAAACGGACGAGAACTTGCAGACTTTATCAAAAATAGACAAGCCAGAGAAGTCCGTTCGATATATTCAGCTAGTCATATTCATCCAAAACTAGCGATTATCCTAACTGTTGATAATCCGGTTATTGATCTCTATGTTAGACTTAAAAAACAATACGGCCAAGATATTGGCATTGATGTCGATGTCTATAGAATTGATCAGCAAGAGATAACAAAAAAAATAAATCAATTAAATGATGATCAGTCAGTTAATGGCATAATTATCCAGTTACCACTAAAAGATCCTTCTGAGACTGACGCCATTGTTAATTTGGTTGATCCACGAAAGGATGTTGATGCTCTAGGTGAAAAATCAAATTTTGATCCAGCTACCCCGATGGCTATTATGTGGCTGCTCGCAGGGTACAACATAGATTTGGCAGGCAAGGAAGTTTTGTTAATTGGACGAGGTAAGTTGGTTGGTCATCCACTTGAAAAAATGTTCCAATTAAGTGATATTAATTATCGAGTTGCTGATCGTTCAACAACAGATCTAAAAAAAGAAACAATAACAGCTGATGTTATTATTACGGCTACTGGTAGTCCAGCTATACTTTATCCTGAGATGATAAAAAAGGGAGCAGTTGTAATTGACGCCGGTGTAGCCAGTGAAGATGGTAAAACTGTTGGTGATGTCGATCAATCTGTATATCAAAGAGACGATCTAACGATTACCCCTTCAAAAGGTGGAGTTGGTCCGTTAACTGTCTGTGCCCTTTTTGAAAATGTTATTCGTTCAATCAAACGTCCTTGAAATTAGCAATAAAGTTATTAAAAATCTTTTGGATATCGTCAGGCATCTCGCTGTTAAATAGATACTTATAGTCGTAATCTTCTGGTATATTAAATGAATATTCTTGCTGAAGCTCTGGATATTTTTTAAAGCATAGTTGCATAGCAGTTCTTGCTTCTTTAATCTCACCAACACATTCCATTGGCTTATCACCGCTAATGCCAAGTAGTTGACGATATGTCTCTTTTAATTCTGGATCAAGTAATAAGTTTTTTCCTTGCCATACTGATTCAAGTTCTTGCCGATCAATAAAAGGTGTCAGGATCATAAAGATAAAAGCGCATTTTGGACATTCACCACACCAGGTTGTATGCCCAGGATAAAGTGTATAGGCTAGATTACATGATACAAAAACATCTTTGTACTTTTGAAAGCCGATTTTAGCAAATATTTCTCCTATGAATAATTCACTAAGTGGCCTTAAGAAAGAATAATATCTGATAGAGTCATCAAAGTTTTCTTTTAATAACTTTTGGTAATCTTTTTCAAATTCTTGGGTCTTAGAATATTGATGATTAATGTCCGTGCCCTGATAGTTTAAAGTTGGTTCATTAGCTGATTGTTCGTTACCGACAACAACATCACGTCGTCCAGTTAAGATTGCGACAACAGTTCCAGTAGCTGCCATAACTGCTGACCAAGGTATATGTCCGTTATATACTCCCTCTTCATTAAGTTGCCTTATCTTTGGATCGATTACTCTAGTAACTGTTGCATGCTTGGTACCCAATTTTTCTATTAGTGGCTTTAATTGATTTAGATGGCCAATACTCCAGGTCATAAAATCAATATTTTGAGATTTTAATGCTTCAACAACTACTAAAGAATCTTTACCGCCACCAATGCCAACCAACATACCGTCATGAAGGCCGCCACTAATTGATTGTTGATGGTCAGTATTAGATTTAAATGTTATCTCTGTTCTAGGATCCAGTTTGTTAACATAAAAAAATTCACCTAGTCCTTTTTGATAAGTCTTGGAATAGTAGCTAGCTTCATAACTGGTTAAAGTACCACTTTCAACCTGTATATTTTTCGGTAAGTAAGCTTTGAAGTATGATACCCCAGCGATATATAAAAGGTGCTGGAATGCTCTATCAAGCTGTTTTTGATCATAATCAACAAAATCAAAATCAAAAAAATACGTTTCTTTAAATACAAGATCGTCGGAATAAGCATACTTAAGTTCTAAAGTTTTTTTAGAACAATCAAAAACGTAACCTTTAAAAATATATGTATCTAAGTTAGTCATAATTTATCAATTGCTTCATTAAATTTTACACCTCGATCTTCAAAATTCATAAACATATCAAAACTAGGAAAGCCAGGCGACAAGACAACATTGTCTCCATCTTCAGCAAGTTGACTAGCTTTTGTGACAATCTCATCCATGGAAGAAGAATCAACTATTTCAAAATTGGTATATCCGACTTGCTTAAAATCACTGGCTATTCTATCGGCAGCTTGACCAATTAATATGACTTTTTTAATATCCTCGCTTCTCTGGA
>JAJZKE010000011.1:4627-21452 GCA_021809645.1 bacterium
ATAACATTAACTAATTGGTTTAAGTCAAGACCACGATCTTTACCACCGATAATTAATATTTTCGAACCTTTAATGGCTTCAATAGCAGCTATTGTAGCTGCTGGATTGCTAGCAAAAGAATCATCATAGTATTTAATACCATTAACTTCTTTTCTTAGCTCTATTCTAAATGGTAAACCGCTAAATTCTCTAATAACAGAAGATATTGCTTCAGCATCTTTTTTTATTTGCCAAACAACTGTGACAGCAGCGCAGACATTCTGCCAATTATGTTTACCTAATAACTTTATTTCATTAATTCTAACTATTGGAATTCCATCAATAACAATATGGCTACCTGCTACTAGTGCTCCAGGAATTTGATAGAAAGGTATATGTTTGCCTGGAGAAGTGGTCGCTATTCGTTGAGAATTTTCATTCTTAGCGTAATAGATAGCAATATCTTCTTCTTTTTGGTTTCTAAAAAGTTGTGTTTTAGCTTGATAATATTCATCAACATCACTATGCCAGTCTAGATGTTCTGGTTCAACCATCAGGCAGGTTGCTATATGAGGCGAGTATTTAAGGTCGATTAGCTGGAAGTTGGCAAGCTCTAAAACAATCCAATCTTTTGAATCAATATTATTTCGCAGCAAATCCAAAGGCGGTATACCAATATTACCGCCTATGTGAACATTCAAGCCACAAGCTTCTAACATCTTAGCTATTAAAGTGCTAGTTGTACCCTTACCTTTTGTGCCAGTTACGCCAATAATATTCTTAGATGGACATAGCTTAAAAAACTCATTCGTACTGGTTGTTACTTTTGATAATATCTCAGGATCGTTTGCTTTAACTATATCGTAAGGATGAATACCAGGACTTCTAAAGATTAAATCAAATCGATTGAGTCTATTTAGGTAAGTATCTCCTATCTGCGATTCAACTCCGTCGGGTAAGTCCTGAATATTATCTTTATCACAAATAGTTATCTGGTTATCTTGATTTTTATAGTATTCATAAACTGACTGACCTTGTAGACCATAACCTAATATTGCTATCTTCATCTAAGGTATTATGCCAGTTTAATTTTTTTAGTGCACGTTTAATAGTTATTCAATCAATAATTTTTTAACTTTATCAGCTACTTGTCGAGGAGTCATATCAGCTTTTAAGATTACACCACTAACTCCTAAAGATTTAACACCGTCAGGTATTTCTTGCTCGCCCATATTGGTTAGGATGATAACTTTAATATTCTTACCCCAAGAAGTAGATCTCATCTTGGCCAACATCTCATCACCTGTCATTTCAGGCATCATGAGATCAAGCAAGATAATATCGGGTCTCATATCTTCAACTAATTTGAGACCTATTTTACCGTTTTCAGCCGTTTCTACTTTATATCCCTCACCCTCAAACTTAAAACGGTACATTTGACTAATGGCTTGATCATCTTCGATGATTGCTATTTTAGCTGCCATACATATAATCCTATGCTACTAGAATAAGATTTACAAACATTAACCTAGAACATCTTTAACGATATCTACAATTTGCTGTGGAGTGTAATGGGCTTTAACAATATATCTATCAACATTTAAGAATCTTAAAATTGGTGGAGCCTCGTCTTTACTTATGTTAGTAAGAATAATAACTTTTATCTTATGAGCCCATTTAAATTCTCTTAGTTGTTTTAACATTTCATCACCGGTCATTTCAGGCATCATGAGATCAAGCATTATTAGGTCCGGTTTGAATTTAATAACAAGATCTAAACCTTTCTTGCCGTTTTCAGCAGTCTTAACTTCATAACCTTCTAATTTAAGCTTTATTTCGTATAGCTCTTTTATAGGTATGTCGTCCTCTATAACCGCGATCTTGACCATATAAATATGCCTTTTTAATATGGGTTTTGTATTATATTAAATCTTTTTCGAAATACTTTCTAATTATATTGTCAATACTTAAATATATTTATCTCACATTATATTATTCAGGTTTCAAAAAATAACCACCAATAAGTACTAGACAAATTAACGCGCTTGTGGTACTATATGTATGTTCTTTAGCAGATCATAACAGTACCTATCCTTATACTCACAATATTTATAAGGGTGGGTACTGTTTTTTGATCAATAATATTATATAAGGTAATAAATTATGTCTATTACAACCAAAGAAGCAGGTTTTTGTGAAGTGTCGCCTAGACAAGATATATATCAACACATGGAAGCAACTGTTGATGTAGACCCTTTGTTAGTTGATCGTGCTTTAAAGGTTCACACTGAAGGTTATTTATCAATGAACTTTGTTGGTCCGGACGCAGTAGGCAGCGATGGTTATTTAGTAGAAGGAGTTGATAAATCAAGAAGACCAAACACCTTATATTATTTAGCATTAAACCCCAATCAAGCAGAAGACGCTGCTACAATGAGAAAAGTTAGTCTTTCAACTGGAGAAACTTACACTAATTTACCTACGTTTGATACATGTAGTCAAAGCCTAACTAGAGAAGGTATGAGATTACTTGAAGAGACTCCAGTGAGCCAACTTAAGGAAATTGCAGGCTTAGCTAGAACTAGAGCTGCAGATCCATCTTCTGTGTATGAAATTATTAGAAATGCTATACATAGAGCAGTAGGGCATAATGAGATTTGGTTCTTTGGTATAGTATCTACAACTTACGAATCATTAGTTAAGCGTTTAGGTACAAAAAATTTACAAGTTATAGGAGAAGATGTTCCTATTAATGATTCAAGAGTTAATCCAGATATTAAATTACGGCCAACAATTGTTAGACCTGATGAATTTGTTTTAAATATATTTAGAGAATATGTAGAGTCTAGTGAATATAGAGAGAAAGTTAGATTTTTAAAAACGTTTCAGTACTTTAGTGAAGGTCTTGACGTAGGCAATATGCTTGGTGTAAAGCCATTAAGACCTTAATTAAGAAAATAGTAGAGGATTAAAAATATGTCAGAACAATTTTCCAAAGGAGATACAATTGATTTATTGTTAAGAGAAAAAATTGAATCTCCGTCTACATGGTCACAACCACATCGCCTTGATTTATCTTCGCCTGATGATCAAGCTAGGGTTGAAGATATGATTAGGATTGGTCAAATAGATAAAGTTATTGATAGACTAGACATCATTGCTGAAGATTTACATAGTTATCACAATCCCGGATCAAAAGTAGATAATGATGTAAGGAGGTTGTTCGTTGATGAAGTAACAAGACAAGGAATAGAATTTGGTACATGGTTTTATTTTCCTTGGGATAAAAAGATAGTTCATTACCCCGACGAACAGACTCATAGAAAATTATTAACATCACGAAACAGAAATTTAATAACGGATCAAGAACAACAGTTATTGTATGGGTCTACTGTAGCAGTTTTCGGATTGAGTGTAGGAAGTAATGTTGTAGAAGAGATTGTTCTATCTGGTATCGGTGGAAATCTTGTAATTGGAGATCCCGATCACGTTGAACCATCTAACTTAAATAGGATCAGAGCTGGATTTAGTGATGTTGGCTCACATAAATTAGATAGAATAGCAATTAGAATCAGTGAAAGAGATCCATACATTAAGCAAGTTCATTTTCGTGAAGGTATAGACCATGATAGCGTAGAAGAGCTATCAGACTTTTTGCCAGATATAATATTTGATGAAGTTGATGATATAAGAACAAAAGTTGCATTACGGCTATTTGCTAAAGAAAAGGGTATTCCTCTTGTTATGGTTACAGATTTGGGAGATAAATCAATAATTGACATTGAGCGTCATGATCAAGAGAATGTAGCAATATTTGGTGGAAGATTAAAGCAGGAAACTATTAATTCAATAGTTAAAGGTGATTTAGACAATGACTCCATTAGAAGATTAACTGTTAAGATTGTTGGGATTAGACATATTACTCCAAGACTAATCGAATCTGTTATGAGGGTTGGTGATAGTTTACCTGGTTTACCTCAACTGGGGATGACAGCATCAATGGGTGGATCAATGGCAGCTTTTTCAGCACGAGAAATATTATTAGGACGAAAACTAGCAACTGGAAGGTATATCGTATCACCTAAAGATATATTAAATTTATCATCTCCAACACCTTTCGTTATTGGTGCTAAAACAGTTATGGCGTTTATGCGTTCACAGAATAATAAAAAATAACCACTAGTACTGTTTAATAGAGCTAAGATTTATCTTATACTAGTAGGGTGTTAGGGGAAATTATCCTCAGTATTAGCTTATTATTCAGTATTACTACAGGTCTTTTTGTATTTGCTAGAAATCCAAAAAACATTGTTAATAGGCTATATGCTTTGTTAACATCTTCTTTGGTTATATTCTCAATATTTAACTACCTATCTCTTACAACCAACGATCGTCTCTTATTTATAAGAATCGTTATCTTTTCTACCAGCGTCTTAGTAGTTAGTTTATTTTACTTATTAGTTTATATAAATGATACATACAAAAAAGGTTTAATCTTAAAAAAAACAGCTATTATTTCTACTGCAGTTATATCAATTTTAGATTTTACTCCTTTAGTATTTTTGAAATTAAGTGGTAAAACAAACCCCGTTCCAGTTCCAAATATAGGAGCCTTCTTGTTCCTTTTGCAGCTTGTTTTATTTTTAACTGGTAGTTTTTTCATACTTTTCAAAAGAATGTCAAGATCCAAAGGTGTTGAGAGGCTTCAATATACCTATATGTTAATTGGCATCACTCCAATGTTTATATTTTCTCCTATTACTGGTTTTATTTTACCTATACTTTTTAAAGACCCAAGTCTTATAGTATTAAGTCCCTTATATGGCGCTTTCTTCTTAGGATTCGTAGGTTATGCAATTGTTCGCCATAAATTATTTGATATTCGACTTGTGGTTGCTAGGACTATTACTTATATATTATCTTTACTATCCATTGCTGTAATGTTTGCAATAATCTCGTTTAGTATCACTGATTTTATTTTTAATAACAATTCACATTTTCAATCATTAGATATCTGGATATATAGCATATTGTCAATTACTTTGGCCATTACATTCCCGCCGTTAAAATCTTTTTTTGATAAAGCCACAAATCGAATGTTTTATAGAGATGCGTATGATAGCCAGTCATTTTTAGATGATTTTAATAAAATACTAGTTTCTACATATACTCTTGACCCTATGCTTAAAAGAATTTCAGATATAATTGAGGATAATTTAAAACCATCATATTGCTTTTTTGAAATATACGAAAGCAGAAATTCAAAAAAACATATATATGGCAATAACAATAAGGTTGATAATAGCTTAGCAAAAGATAATTTAAAAGAAATAAATCATTTAATGTCTAAAATGAATACCAAAATAATGATAACTGATCTATTGGATGAGAAATACTACGAACTTCAAAAGATACTACGAACATATAATGTATCTGTAATAACAAAAATATCATCATCCCTATCTTCTAATGATAGTTTGGGGTATATATTACTGGGTGCTAAAAAAAGTGGCAATGTGTACAATAATCAAGACCTTAAAGTACTTGAGATAGTAAGCAATGAGTTGGTTGTCGCCATACAAAACGCATTACATACAGAAGAAATCGAGAAATTTAATATTACACTCCAACATAGAATTAATGAAGCTACTCTAAAACTTAGAAAAGCTAACCAAAAGCTAAAAGAACTTGATGAAACTAAGGATGACTTTATTTCAATGGCTTCTCACCAACTAAGAACACCACTAACTAGTGTCAAGGGGTATATCAGTATGGTATTAGAAGAAGATGCTGGCAAAATAAACAAAACTCAAAAAGACATGCTAAATCAAGCATTCTTTTCATCTCAAAGGATGGTCTATTTAATAGCTGACTTACTTAACGTATCAAGGCTAAAAACAGGTAAATTCATCATTGAATCTTCGATAGTTAATCTAGCTGATATAGTAGAACAAGAACTTAGTCAATTAACAGAAACAGCCGCTTCTAAGTCTCTAAAGTTAATTTATGATAAACCAAAAACTTTCCCTACCCTAATGTTAGATGAAACTAAAACTCGCCAGGTAATAATGAATTTTGTTGATAATGCTATTTATTACACTCCAGCGGGAGGAGAAATAAAAGTAAAACTTATTGATAAACCAGAAACTGTCGAACTAATAGTTGAGGATAACGGTATTGGTGTACCTAAAGCTGAACAACACCACTTGTTTACTAAATTTTATCGGGCGGCTAATGCCAGAAAAGCCCGACCGGATGGTACTGGTCTAGGGCTATTTATGGCTAAAAAAGTAGTAGTTGCAGAAGGTGGATCGATAATATTCGAAAGTGAAGAAGGTAAAGGCAGTACCTTTGGTTTCTCATTCTCAAAGGCAAAATTATCCCCCAAACAAAATATCAATAATCCAGAAAAAAAAGAAAATGAAAAAATGGCTTTGGCATAGACCTTCTAGCCAGAAGTTACCCCATGTAATATAATTGACAAAATTACACATATAAAGTATTGTATATGTAAATGTCTGGAGAAATAATTTCTGGTTTAATTGGTGCGGGTTTAGGCTATGGTGGTGGTCAAGCTCTTGAGCAATTTGGCCTAAAAAACATTCACCGCAATCGACAAGCATATATCGGCGCATATGAAGGTGTTGATAGTACACCGAGACCAAACGGTGGTATTTTAAGGCCGATTGCTAATCTAGCTATGACTGGTTTATTTGCTGGAACATCTTGGGGTTTATTTGTAAACAGCAGCTTACCACAATCAGTTTCTAGACCAGAAGCTGTTGTTATTGCTGACCAAGACTTTACCAGTGGTCTAGATGGCTCAGCAGCTATCGAAGACAAGATTACCAGCCATCTAATAAGTGACCCAAATATAGATCCAAGATTGGTTAATGCCCATAATGGTACAGAAGATAAAACAACTTTAAGTAGCATGGAAAAGACTCAGCCATATGGTCCCCCCTCAGTCGATCAAGCAGTTAGCAGTTCCCTATCTTTAGGTTTTTCAAAAGCTCCGGTTGAGAAAAGTAATTTACTAAAAAAAACATCTTCAGTAAGTGGTGCAGAAATTGTTTTAGTTAATGCCAACGATAGTATAGGCAGTCAAAACACAGTAGTTGCTGAAGCTAAAGCTGCTGGTAATATACCAATATATATCGCCGATATAAACTCTACAAAAAATAATCCTAATATTTCTACACTCCAAGATATAGCCAAAGAAACAGGTGGCTATACGTGGTTTGTTAACTCATCAAATCAAACAACTGCTATAAAACAAATGGAAGATCGAATTAGACCCAATGAACAGTTACCTAAGAATAATGATTATCGAAATATATTTTTAGCATTTGCTATCGGACTGACGTTATTGGAAGCCAGGTTATTTGAGAGACGTTCTAAGGAAATTGCAAGTTCTTAAAGTAAAAGGAGTTATTTATGTCAAAGAGTATGTCTAATGAACAAGTATTATTAGATCCAGGACTACAAATAGATTCTGCTAACATGGATCAGCGCGTATTCGCAATAGAACTATCGTATATTTTCGGACAAAGAGTAGTTGAAGAATATAATAAAGCGATAGTAGGCGAAAATGACGCAAAAATAATGAGGGCTACGCTTCTACTTGCTGGAGCTGGTAATGCAATGATTGGAGCTGATTTCGGTAATCCAGGTTCTGGTAAATCAAGGCTCATGAAATATACTCACCAAGTAGTTGAAGGGCTTAATGATAGCCAGGTTGCTACAATACCTCATCGAGAAGACTTAACCCCCGCAGAAATAGTTGGTAAGTCTGACAGTTTAGTGCGTACTGTAAAAACAGATGAAGGTCAGCGAACGGATGAAGTAACGAAAAAGACAAATAGTCTTATTCATCCTGGTACTAAAGTATTGATTTTCGATGAACTGAATCGAACTGGTACTGCTGCTTTAAATGCTGCTCTCCAAGTTACTCAGGATGGAGGTATAGATATTGCTACCAAAGAGGGTCTTGAAGAATTTTCAAATACGATAAAACTCAATGAATTTGAACTAATAATGGCCGCTTGGAATCATTATGGGACTCTTCACACTCACGGAATAGATCCTGCTTTGGTAAGTAGAATTGCTTTTGGTACAGAATTAGGTAGAGTTCCAAAAGGTAAAATGATAACAGAAGCATCCGATCAAATATGGGATCATCCTGAAAAATCATATAGCGGAGATCCGGGAATATCACCAGTTATATCCATAAAAAATCTACATTTACTCAGAGAATTCGTTAGCTTACAGCCGTTAGGGCAAGAAGCTAGAGAGCTTGGTAAAATAGCCGTTGGTGTGATGGTCGAAAGTTTTAAGGATAGAGGTATATTCTTGGCTGACCCACGATTATCAAGCCAGTTCGTTAGAGGTAGCCAAGCTTTATCGATGATACGGGGTCACAAATCTGTTAATGAAGAAGACATCGCATCAGTAGGTGAGATGATAATTACTGCCAAGCTTTGTGCGGCTGGCAAAGTTAACCCCAGCAGACCAGGCGGCTCTCTAGAGGAAATGGTTGAAGATGTTTTCTCTAGGATCACAAGTTCAGTAAAAGGCTAAAAAGTATGATTGATTTTCATGAAACATCTAGGGCTTTATTTGATTTTAATGCTGATACTATACATACTGGTACACATATAGCCAGTAATCCTAGAAGGGATAGGTCTGGAATGACAATTGGTCGAGCAGACTTCGACTTTAATAGAGATTCACTTAGTCGGATTGACCCCTTCTCTGACCCCTTCTCTATATTTGATGAAGTATCACCAGAAATGCCCGAAGTTGAAATCAATATGCCTTATTCTAGTTTAGTTTTGAATGTCATAGTCGATATCTATTCATTATCTAGATTTCCAGAGGAGCTTAAATCAATAGATGAAAAGAAAAGACGTTTAATGATCGATATTGCCGAATGTATATTTAGGGCTGCTTCGAGAGATGACTCTAGGTTATTCGTATTATTAGGCGATAATGACAGCACCAATGATTTAGCTTTAGAAGAAGCATATTCAGAAGAAGTAGGAAGCCCAGAAGGATATTTTTCAAGAGTTGACGATATATCAAGTACAGGAGACATAAACTTCTTGTTTTCAGATTTTAGTGGTTTTGGTGATGGTATAGGCAGACTTCCTGAATTAATAGTTCCGGTTAAATATAACCATCCTATAGAATTAGAATTGCCTAAAAATGCGGGTATAATTCCGTTTGGTGAGACGAAAGAATGTAACACCAACAGCCCCAAAGACTTAAAAAGGGCTAACCAAGGTTTACAGCGTGCCCATCATTTAATAATGTCATCATTGTCAAGGACAGGGCATAACCCAATTTCAGTAGTTTATGATCAAGCATTTGAAGAAGGATTTAACGTTACAGAAGTTGACGGAGCAGTCGCCGAAGCAATTAGAGATATACAAAGACAAAAATCTTAAAGAATATAATAATATTGACATAATAATAATGATATAGTATAATTCACAATAATTAACTTGTGTTTTAAAAAGGTGGAAGGCAAGTTTAGTTTTTAATAGGGAGATAGCTTGTGAAAAGAAGTTTATCAGGAGAAGTACCTCAAGAACCCACTACACAGGGATTAGCCGCTAACCCAAGCGATTTAGTTATAGCTGAGAATGTTGGTTTTTGGCAAAAAAATAGAAATAGACTCATAATTTACGCTGCTGGTTTAGTTACCGTTGGGTTGGGAGCAACAGCTATTGCAGGTGGTTTTAATTCTTCTAGGCATGAACTTACCTCGGGTGCTAGTCCACTCGCCAAAGCAGATTTAAGTGGGTGTCAACCAAACGAAATTAGCTTGTCAAATGTAAGTTATCCTGGTCAAACTAATGAGATATTACCATCATATACTTCTTCAAATGTCGCTAACAGTGATGGTGCCTCTAAGTACTCTGAACAATTATTCAAAAGTGGTCCTTTGGGCACTAAGATTGACCCAGGAGCTGAGGCAACCATTTATGCCTTTATGGGATACCCAGCAACATCTAACGGTGTAGTTAACGAAGAACAATATAGCCAACAATTTCAAAATGCCTATAACAGTATGACTAGCGGTAGTCAATCAAATAGGGAAAAAGCTGCTCAGAAATACTGTACTGATAACGCTATAACCATTGGTGAAAGCGTTGGGTATAGCAACGTTGCTATCGGTAATAATGCTAATTACACTAAAATCGTACCTAAACTTAATGCTAGCGGCCATATTGACGGAATAACTACTGAACATATAACTTCTGCACATGGACCAATAGCTGGTATTACTTATAAAACACAAAATAACCAGGGCAATAGCGCTTCATTAAATAGCTTTTACGAGGTTGTAGTTGAATCAAACGGAACCATAGATATTATGGGTCCATTACCTCAACCTGAATCTAAACCTGGATTAAATAAGAAGAACAATAAACCCATTCAACATCATCAGCATGCACCTGCGAGTAATAAATCTCCACAAAACACTACACCTAATACTATAGCTACATCTGGAACTATAGGTACATCTGGCGCAGGCGGTAGCTCACCAACAGAAACAAAAGGTCATTCTGGAGGAGCTGGCACTCAAGCTGAAGGTACACATCAAGGTCAAAGCGGAGGTGGAGTTGTGGCTCTGGCGGCAAGGGACCCGGGAAACAGCCAACATCTACAAGTCCTTCAACGACAACTGAAGTTGCCCCACCTCCTACCACTACTACAACAACTGAAGTTGCCCCACCTCCTACCACTACTACAACAACTGAAGTTGCCCCACCTCCTACCACTACTACAACAACTACACAACCATATAAAGGACCAACGCCTACAACTATTCCTGTATGGGGTGGACAATAGGCCTTAAAAAGGATAAGGAGAATAAAGGATGAAATTTCTTAATAAATTATCAGTTAAATTGGCAGGTCTTGGTATTATAGTTGCTACTGCTACTCTATTTATGTTTGGCGGTACGGCAAATGCCAATGCCAGTTGTTTGTATCAATATCAAACATCAGGTAACTTTACTACTTCATCAACGCCTGTATTTAACAGTATTTGTGGTGTAACTGGATTAGGCAATGAACCAAACTTTGTAAGAATTAGACAAAGTTCTACAGTTACCACAACTCCAACGCCTACTCAGGACGAAGCTGTAGCACCTACTTATTCTATAGGAAGCATTAATGCTGCATGTACTCCCGGTCAAGAATTTGATGTTTGGAATTACTTACACAACAACGCATTAAGCCAAGATAATAATAACGGTAGTGGTTCAGCAGTTGCTCACAACGTAACCGGTAATTTAGAAGCACCAGTTGGAACAACTAGCAATAATTTTAATTTTGGCTATACAGTGTCTGCAAGCAATGCTGCGACTGTTAGTGATACGGCTAGCCTTAATTGCTCAAATAAAGTTTCACTAAAATTAGTACCTGGCAGTATTCATGTTTTAACTTCTCCTACAGGAAATTGGCAGAACTTAATACCCGAAAGTGTTAATAGTCTTAACACTCCTATTACTTTAGGTAATCCAGTTTGGGGTAGCGGTAATGAATGGGGATGTTGGGAATATCGTATCCTTATAATTTACGAAGTCCAAGTAACAGCGGTTACTCCTAAACCACAAGTAATTCAACCAACTTGTAACACCATAGTAGCTGATAACCAGGCAGAAGTTAAAAGTGTCGATTACTCGATAAATAGTGCTACATTCAATGGTTATTCATTGGATCTATATAGCGGCAGTACTGGTGGTACTCCTCTTGCAACTTCGGGTACGATTAGCACGCTTCCATATAAATTTAATGTCAACTTAGTTCCAAATACCAAATATATAATTGTAGCTAATGTTCAAACTAGCTTAGGTAACGTAACAAGTTCAGGCTGTACCTATACATTTACTACAGCAGCTCCAGTTACCCCACCAACAACTCCTCCTGCACCTAGTGTACCAACAACTCCTACAACATTAGTAAATACAGGTCCTGGAACTGGTGCAATGATAGCAGTATTTGGTAGTGCTACAACTGCCGGTACGGGTGCTTACTACTGGCTAACAAAAAGACGACTAGCAAACAATAATAAATAGAAAAGCTAATCACAAAATTATAGCCTGTGGATAAACACTAGCTTAAAAACATATTTTGTGATAGCATTCAAATATAAGTTCAAATATATAGAGCAAAAGACTGATCGCTCCAATATATCCCCTTAATAGAGGCGTTAAGGGGATTTTATTTTACCTTATATAATGTTATGATAACGCTAATTAAGTCAATGGTCCCATCGTCTAGCGGCCAGGACATCGGGTTTTCATCCCGGCAACAGGGGTTCGATTCCCCTTGGGATCACCATGAGAGAATTACAGATGATAACTGGTTATAATTTTTAACTTATAGAATTTGAAAGTAGTTACTATCTGTAAAATAGTTCGATTCTCTTTTGTTCATTGATATACTGCAATCATGGCAAAACGATATTTAATTGTTAATGCTGATGACTTTGGTTATAGCCAAGGAATCAATAAAGGCATCATTGAAGCTCATACGTTAGGGATAGTAACAAGTACTTCGGTCATGGTTGATTCCATAGCTGCTCTAGAAGCCACTAGCCTTATAGATTATCCTGAATTGTCTATAGGATTACACTTTGTACCCAGTAGTTCAGTGAGCATAGAAAAAGAGTTAATGCGTCAAATTGATAAGTTCATTGAAATTGTTGGAGCGAAACCTGACCACATTGATGTTCACAAACAACTTAAGCTCACAGGTCAAGTTGGAAAAGTATTACATGAATACTCAAAACAGAATAAGGTTCCAGTCAGAAAACTTGGTTATGCAAAGTTCATTGACTCTTTTTATGGCCCGCATGCTGGTGGAGATTTATCGGTTGAGCGGTTAAAGTCAGTTATTAAAGAAGCCACCGATGAGTATAACGAGATTATGTGCCATGTTGGTTACTCTGATGATTACTTACGAAAAACAAGTTCATATAACAACCCCAGAGAAGAAGAATTAAAATCAATTTGTGACCCAAGCATTAAAGATTATATTCAAAAACGAGGATTAACACTTGTAAGTTGGCATTTCATAAAAATCTAAACTTATTTGCAAATCTTTATAAGCCTTAATAGGGATAGAACTTATGTTCACCAAAAAATATATTGACTAGTATGTCAACTCTGGTATAATTTAATTACTGCACCTCGCTTGGACGCAAGTTCTCGCGAGGTCTTTTTTTGATGTAAAATATCACATATGCGCAGAGTTGTTTTAATAGATGGCGAGAATTTAGTATATGGCATTCGTCACTTACTGGGTAATAAAGACAATAAAGCTGCGCGTTCTGTAGCTGGGAACTTTAACTTCAGAGGGCTTATAGAGGAGCTTCTGGCTGATAATCTTCCAACCGAAGTCTTATGGTTTGGTGCAAGGTTGCGCTTGTATGACCAGTCACCAGAGATTAAGCAAAAATCTAGCGTCGCAATACATAACCAGGCAAAGTTTGTAAATCTGATTCAGAAACAAAAAATAACTTTTATAAAAGTCGGTTACTTACGTGCTAGAGAGTCCGACCCTTGTGAAAAATGCGGTCATAAAACTTGGAAACTTGCCGAAAAAGGTGTTGATGTCGGTTTGGCTGTTAGAATGGTACAGGAAGCAGATAAAAACACAGAACTAGTTGTTATTAGTGCAGACACTGACTTATTGCCTGCTTTTCAGGCTTCATCAAAGTTAGGAGCCAAACTTATGCATATAGGTTATGAAACGAGCCCAATATATGCTTTGACCAAAGTTTCCGACAAGACAAGAACTATAACATTACCGCTAGCTCAGAAGTATAAGGCATGAGCCTATTCCACCTAATTATCTCGTTAGATAAATTCTTATAAATCGGACCCCTTAGGGTCACCATTACGCTTATGCTTATTTTGTTAATTTTCTTACAGATTTTAACTTTTTAATTCGTATATAAAAACAGTAACTAATAATAGGGAGTTTATGTATGGCTACAGAAACATTAATTCTTGGAGATAGAGAAAAAGTAGAACTGATAACCGAAGAAGCAGCTTTTTTAGGTAAAAAAACTGTACTAGAAGCATTAGCCACTGACATGCCGTTTATAGATGAAACAATGTCAAATATGTCTACAAACTGGAACAATACTGATGCCAGTGATCAATAATTGAATTTATCTAACCTTGGCGCAATTAGTTGCAGCTCGAAAGATTGATGACTGATAAAAAAACAGTGAATTATCCGCAAGTTCGTTCTGAGTTGTTGGTTATGTTGAGTAACGATCAGAGCAAAATAAAAGAATATACCAGGGCCCAGTTTAATAAAGAGGAACCTATACAACTAGCTAAACTTAAGGCAAGCATCACACGGCAGAGCAAGAATCACATTAAACGAACTCTAGAAATTCTAAATACAATAGAGCCTACTATTGATAACATAGGAGATGACGGAACTGAGGCGATAGCTGTGATTGCTCTACACTCAAATTACAAAGATATGAAGTCCGTTCTTAAAATCTTAAAAGATACATATAAAATTTATCCAAAAAATACCTATAAACAAGCTATACCTGCATTAAAAGACCGAGTGTTAATAATTGAACATAAAAAGCAAATATTCGGAACACAATGGGGCTATGATGAGTCAAGTAACACCTGGTATTTATTTCCCGTCAAGAATTTTAAAGGATTAAGCAAGTTAAGGGCTAATTATGGCTTAGGCAAACTCCTAATACCAATAAACGTTGCACTTGAAGACTCAAAAAATCCTACAATAAGGACTTTAGCAACTAGTAAAGATCAAAGGTTGATCAGTGAAGAGGAGTATAAAGAATATGCCAGAAACTTCATTGATTGATAAGCAAAAACCTATTCTTATTGCATCGTCAAGTATCGATACACAGTCTTATTCAGCCGTAGCTAATATATTGGCGGGCAGAGGATATGAGGTGGTAGTCTACGATACTGATAAAGTAGTTCGTGGCATAGATATTTTACAGATTTGTATGTCCAATGACAGCGAATTGTCTGTGGGATATAATCAAACAGATATTTCTCCAGGAAGTATAGGCTCTGCTTGGTATAGAAAAGTTAATCATTTTAAAGTTGATAGAACAGAAGAAGATGTTGCTAGGCAGCTACACGTAAGTAACGAAGTACAGCAACTTCATAGTTCTATATGGCAATATTACCCTGATGATCTCTGGCTTAACTCGCCTAGGCATATAGTTACTGCTGACAGTAAATTGGTGCAGTTAAGAGCGGCTAAAGAGGTCGGCTTTTCTATACCTCAAACTGTAATATCAAATGACTGGGATTATATAGTCTCAGATTTAATGGTGACGAACCCCACAATAATCGTCAAAATGATTAGAGGAGTGATCTCGAGGCAAAATCATTTAAAAGGTATGTATGCTACCCCATTAGATATGGAAAGAGTAGCACCGCTAAAAGAATCAACGATACCATTTCCGGGCATTTATCAGCCATTTGTTAAAAAGGGTAGGGAATGGAGGGTTACCGTTGTAGGAGATAATATATTCCCCGTTAGTATATATACAGACGAATCTGCTAAAGATGACTGGCGGAAGCATCAACTTAATCCATCTGTTCAATTCAAGTCAGAACAATTACCCCCTACTGTTGGCGAAAAATGCCCAAGATGTTTATCAGCAATCGGTCTAAAATATGGAGCATTTGATCTCATTGAAACTCCCGAGGAAGAAGTTGTATTTCTAGAATGTAATCCAGACGGACAATACGGATGGCTCGAGGATCGACTTAATCTACCTATTTCTGATGCCATAGCAATTGAGCTTGCTAAAATAGCAACCTCCGAATTTTAACTAGGTTCTACTCCCGGCGGGTATATTACTTAAAGAAGTATCACTTCTTTGTAGCTCATACCACTGATTAATCTCCTCAAGGATATGGTTCCAATTCGAAAGTAGGTGGTTCACCAAGAGAGAATTCTTAATTTCAGTTTAATTTTAACCCCTATAATCTGTCGTTTTTTAACGTTCTAATATTTGATACCTAAAGTGGCGTTTAATAATTTAAAGCAATTTCATCTGTAAAATAGTTCGATTCTCTTTTAAACTAAAGTTTATGACTACAGAGCAGAGTGCAAAAATAATTTGGGACTATATGCTGGTTAATCAAAAACCAGAAAAAGCAGACGCTATTTTTATACTTTGCAGCCATGATACAAGAGTCGCCGAAAGAGGGGCTGAACTATTTAAGCAAGGTTATGCAGAATGGGTAATTGTCTCAGGTGGCAGTGGCAAATTGACCAAAGATATTTTCGACAAGCCCGAAGCAGAGATTTTTAAAGAAACTCTTGTTAAAGGTGGGGTTCCAGAAAGTAAGATTATTGTGGAGTCCAAGGCCACTAATACGGGTGAGAACGTTCGCTATGTATATGACTTGCTAAAGTCGCTTAACAAAGACTTTCATTCTTTTATTCTCGTCCAGAAACCTTACATGGAGCGCAGAACGTTTGCGACATTCAGGAAACTGTGGCCCGACGGCTCAACAATCTTCAGTGTTACTTCGCCACAGCTAAGCTACGAAAAATATATGAATGATAGCGTCATTGACAAAGATTTTGTAATCAGCGTCATGGTTGGTGACCTGCAGCGAATTCGTGAATATCCAAAACTAGGTTTTCAAATAAAACAAGTGATACCAGAAAACGTATGGCGGGCGTTCGAGAACCTCGTTCAAGCCGGATATACCGAACACTTACTTAAGCAAAATTAGCCTGCAACATGCTATTCCAACGGATAATTTCTGCAATAATTTGTTTATAAATCGGGTGGCTTAGGA
>JAJZKE010000012.1 GCA_021809645.1 bacterium
TTGACAAAAATATTGATAAAAAAATGAAGAGAACCCAAAAGAGAGCAACGGTAACGGGCGAGATTTCAATTAAACCAGCAATTATTTATGGTGTTGTACTCGGAATAACAGGAACTGTTATTCTAGGTCTAGTAGTTAACGTACTTTCCATGATAGTTGCTTTATTTGGACTTTTTGTCTATGTTGTTATCTACGGAATAGCCAAACGAAAAACTGTTTACGGTACTTTAGTCGGAGCATTTGCCGGGGCAGTTCCGCCATTAATTGGCTATACGGCATTTAGCAATTCGATTGATCTAGCCGGTATTCTCATTTTCTTTATTTTAATATCATGGCAATTGACCCATTTTTATGCCATATCACTATATCGGAAAGAGGATTATCAAAAAGCTGCCTTGCCAGTTTGGTCAGTAGTTAAAGGAGATTGGAGTACTCAACTTCAAGCTATTGGTTTTATTGCTGTCTTTACAGTATTTAGTCTAAGCTTGTATTTCTTTGGATATACTGGCTATATTTATTTAATAGCCACCTTCCTACTTAGCATTGTCTGGCTTTGGTATAGTGTTTTAACGATCAAAAAACTTACTCCTAAAGCTTGGGGAAAGAAAACCTTCACTTCTTCTTTATTTATATTATTAGCTATATCGATATTGTTAGCAATTGGTCCAATATTACCTTAAAAGTGATCTCTAATATGCTTAAAGCTATAATCCCATTTAGCGTCAGCTTTTTTATGAGGATTAAATATGTCATCGGGGTCAAATATCTTTTTAACTTCTCTAAACAACTCAACAACTGGCCTGCCAAATTGCTCTTCTAGCCATGGCCCTCTGACTAAGCCATCATTATGCTCGCCAGATAACGAACCGTGATATTTCAAGACTAATTGATTAACTTCCTTCATCGCCGGTAAAATTTTATCCCTATCTTTTTTATCTTCCAATTTCATTAAAGGAATAATATGGAAATTACCATCACCCATATGACCAGCGATAGTTGCAAAAAGTTTGTATTTATTAATAATTTTTCTAAGCTGTGGTAAAAACTGTGGTAAATATTCCGGCCTAACTATTAAGTCATCAATAAATGGAGCAGTGTGCTTATCTTTAACTTTGCTTCTCAATAAATTAAAACTTTGGCGTCTCATAACCCAAAACTTCTCACTCTTTTTTTCTGTAGGATCTTCCTCGTAACCGTTAATAAAATATTTTGCTCGGTATTGCTTTAGATCTTGGTGCAGAGAAGTAATTTTGTTTCTAACCTCTTCTTCAGATTGACCGTTAAATTCAACCATTAAAATTAACTTTGGCTCGCCCTTAAGGAGCTGCAAGCCATCAGGAATTAACGAAATTATTAGATGTATAAATTTCCTAACACCTAAAAGTTTTAGAAAACTTGGCATAAATCGAATTGATAACCACAAAGTAGCATCGTCAAAGGATTCAAAAGTTGCTGGGTGATATTCTAAAACTTTAGGTATTAAATCGCCTAACATTTTAATATCTCTTAAGAAAAGAACTAGCAATCCGGAATGAGGTTTAGCCGGCACTAAACGATAATCGATTTCAGTTACAAAACCAAGCGTACCTTCTGAACCGACAATCAATTTTGTAAGATCAAAAATTCCTGTTTCTCGATCCCATACTTCCCAAAGTGTATAACCCATTGAATTTTTACTAACGCTAGGTTTGGCTGACTTAATAAGGTCGTAATTCTTTTCACATAACTCGTAAACTTGGCTATATAGACTTCCTTCAAAATTTTTTTGATTAAGTTTTTTCTTTAGCGCTTGACCTTTAAGAGGTTTAACAGTGTACTCATATCCATCGGCAAATACTACTTTAAGGGAATTAATAAAATCTTTGGTTTTACCATATTCTAATGACTTTTCACCGCCTGAGTTATTAGCTACCATACCGCCGACAGTTGCTAAATCCCGAGAAGCTGGATATGTCGGCATTAAGGCTTTATGTTTTAGTGTTTCTTTCTCAAAGTCACGGTAAAAAACTCCTGGCTGAGTCCTTGCATGACTAGAATCAACCTCATAAATAGTTCTAAAATGACGATTAAAATCGACGATTATTGAATCATTGATCGCGCCTCCAGCCATATCAGTACCTGCTGAACGAGCTGTAATAGAAAGATTTTTTAAATTCTTTTTTTCAAAGGCAACTAACGTGACTAGTCTTTCGACATCTTTTGAATCTTTAGGAAAGACAACAAGCTGCGGTATAATTTCAAAAAGTGATGCATCATGACTATAGAACTGACGAGTAGCTAAGGAGTCATCAATTTCTCCTGTAAAGCCAAATTTTTTTATTTTTTCTTTTATATCCACTACCTACTAGATTAATCACTATCGACCTATTTTTGCAAGCTTAATACTAAAATATATCACTAATTCAATAATTCTTATGTTTTACGTTATACTAAAAATATATGTCACTAAATAAAAACAAGGTAGTAATAGTTGGCGGCGGCTTTGGCGGTATTAAAGCCGCCTTAGGATTAATCGAAGATCAACGCTTTGACGTAACTCTAATATCAGATAGTTCAGAGTTAAGATATTATCCAACACTTTATCACAGTGCGACTAATGGTCTTAGGGCCAATTCTTCCATACCTCTAAAAGTTATATTCACGAATAAAAACATTAATTTAGTAAAGGATACAGCTACTGGTTTAGATCGAAAAAATAAAGAATTAATCACTGCCAGCGGTAAAAAGTATCCTTATGATGACCTGATTCTAGGATTAGGGGTTGTTACAAATTACTTTAATATACCTGGGCTTGATAAGTACTCATTCTCAATAAAAACTCAAGAAGAAGCAGCTAGATTAAAAAAGCATTTTCACCAACAACTAACTAATGACCATCGACCTGATTTAAATTATGTCATTGTTGGTGCTGGCCCAACCGGCATTGAATTAGCAGGGGTATTACCGTCTTATTTAAAACAAATAACTAAAAATCATCATTTACCGCCTAAAAAAATACACATTGACCTAATTGAAGCTGCGCCTAAATTGTTACCTAGATTACCGAAAGATACCTCTAGAATGATAGGCCGACAATTAAGAAGACTCGGCGTAAAGGTCTATACTAATTCAATTGTCCAAGGAGAAACAGCAGACCAATTAATGGTTAATGGCAAACCGATTAATTCTCATACTGTAATTTGGACTGCAGGAGTAACCAATAATCCATTTTTTTCAGCAAATGATTTTAGTTTAATGAATCGTGGCAAAGTAGCTGTTGATGTTTATTTACAAGCTGAAAATAACATCTACGTTATAGGCGACAACGCTAATACGCCATATAGTGGTTTAGCACAAACAGCCTTAAGAGATGGAGCATTTGTCGCCAATAATCTAATAAGGCAACTAGACAATAAACGACTAAAAAGCTATAGACCTCATCAGCCAATAACTATTATTCCAGCCGGTCCTCATTGGGCAGCTGTTATCAAAGGTAACATTAGAATTTATGGACGATTAGGCTGGGCATTAAGAGAAGCTGCCGATTTAGTAGGCTTTCATGATCTAGAACCATGGAATAAGGCAACACTTCAATGGCTAACAGAGTTTGATGAACAAGATGACTGCCCAGTTTGTGCTATCAATACCAGACAATAATTAGCTAGCTAGAGCTACTCAAGTTACAATATGAGTCATGCCTGGAGATTTTCTCAAAGAATACTCTAAATTAAATAGCGATCAAAAAACAGCCGTTGATCACATTGAAGGACCTGTTTTAGTAATTGCTGGACCAGGAACTGGAAAAACCCAGCTATTAAGCCTCAGAGCAGCTAACATTCTGTCTAAAACAGACTCGCTACCAGAGAACATACTATGTTTGACATATTCAGATTCTGGGGCACAAGCAATGAAATCCAGATTAATAAAAATGATCGGTGAAGATGCGTATAACATAAATGTCAGTACATATCATTCATTTGGTAATGATATTATCCAAAATAATCTCAGATATTTCAGCAATCAAAATCTAAAACCAATAAATGCTCTAAAATCGCAAATTATTATCCGGGATATAATTAAGCAATTACCTTATGATAATAATTTAGCTAAGTTAATAAATGTCAGTAAAATATCAAAATTAATTGACGATGCAAAAAAATCTCTTTTGTCACCGTCAGACTTCCAGACAATAGCTAAGGAAAATATTAGCTTTATTAAAGAAGCTAGTAAAATTACCAAACAAGTTTTAACAAATTTAACTCATATATCTTTAAAAAGTATTGATAGTTTCAATCAACTATTAATAGCCGGTAATGACGACTCTAATATTAATGGTATTGAAAGTTTAAGATCTTTTTGGAATAGAGACCTTGAAGAAGCATTGAACAATGTTGAATTAACAAAAAAGACTAATTATTTAACTAAATGGAAAAACAAATATATAGCTAAAGATAGGTATGGACAATTTATTGCCAAAGGTGAATTACAGAATATAAATTTAGATAATTTTGCTAAAATTTATGACCAATACCAAAAAACTTTAATAAAAGATGGCGTCTATGATTTTAACGACATGATCATTATGGCAATTAAAGCCTTAAAAGAAAATGACGACTTAAGATTCAATCTTCAAGAACAATATAACTATATTATGCTCGATGAGTACCAAGACACTAATCTGTCTCAAGCAGAATTAATATCGCTATTAACCGATAACCCTGCTTCTGAAGGTAGACCAAATATTATGGCAGTTGGCGATGATGATCAAGCAATTTATGCGTTTCAAGGAGCCAAACATTCTAATATGATAGATTTTATTAAACAATATACTGACGTTAAACAGATTAGTTTAAAGAATAATTATCGTTCTAGCCAAAATATTATTGATTTAGGTTATCTTGTCGCCAACCAAATAAGTCAACGACTAAGTAAAGAGTTAAATATCACCAAGGAATTTAAAGCGGTTAATAAAAAATCAGGTTATATAGAACATCTATATCTAAATAATGAAATTGAAAGCTACGTCAAGTTAGCTCAGAAATTAAAGAATGAAGATGGCACAATAGCAATAATTGCACCTAAACATAGGCATCTAGAAAGAGTATCTCATTACTTAAATGAAGCTGGTCTAGAAATAAGTTATGAAAGAAATGAAAATATTCTAGATAACCAATATATTGGTCAAATAATACAGATTCTAAAATTAATTGAAGCAATAGCTAATAACGAATATAAACTCGCAAACCATCTTCTTAGTATTATTTTGAATTATGATTTTTGGCAACTACCAACTGAATTAATCTGGAAAATAGCAAAAGAATCATATGATCAAAAAAAACTGTGGCTAGATGTTATGTTAATCTATCCTCAAACAAGAATACTAGCCTTAATGTTTATAAAATTAGCAGCTAACAGTAAAACCGAGCGTTATGACTCAATCATTGGCCAAATTTTAGGCTTAAACGAACTCCAAATTAGCGACTCAGACACTAAATTTAGTAAAGTTCCTTTTTTAGAATATATTAAAGATGATCTAGAAAGTCTAAAACTATTTCAAAACTTAACAATTATTAAAGAAGAGTTTATCAAGTTTAATCAAGATAATGATAGACCTTTAATGATTAAAGATTTTAACTACTTTATTGAAGAAATAAGATCGCTTAATTATAAGCTAACTAATAAATTTAATTATGGCAACAATGACAATAAAATACATCTCTTAACAGCCCATGGCGCCAAAGGACTCGAATTTGATAGCGTCTACCTTCTATCATTCGTCAACGAATTGTGGGGTATTCAACGTAATAATAATGATTATATCAGTTTGCCGCCAAACCTAGTCTTCATCAAACAACAACCCCAAGATAATGATGATGATAGACTTCGTTTACTGTATGTCGCTCTAACACGAGCCAAAAATAAATTAACGACTATTGGTTATCAGCAAACAGTCGATAATAAGCAAACTACTCCGATCAAGTATCTACAAAACATTAATCAGGATATTACCGATAGACTAGAAGTAGATTTGAAACCTCTTTGGCTACCAGCTAAAAGGCAACTGCGGCTAGATAATTATGATAAAAAATTAAAAGAAATTCTATTGAGCAGAGTAGACAATTATTCTTTAAATCCGACTGACTTAAATTATTTTTTGGATTTAGAATACGGTGGACCAGAAAGTTTTTATTTAAAAACTATTTTAAAATATCCCTCAGCACCAAACCCAGCGGCAGATTACGGATCATCTATTCATGATAGTCTTGATTGGTTACAAAAATATTTGAAAAACAATAATAGTCTACCAACAATTCAACAATTAACTGATGAGTTTAAAGAATTGCTTTCAGGTAAGCGTCTAACCAAAAATGATCTTAATAATTACATACATCGAGGAATCAATGCTTTAACGATATTTTATCAAACCAACAAAGATAATTTCTCAATCGACGATTTAAGTGAGCAAAATTTTAAAGATGAAAGATTAATGTTAAAAAACGTCCGAATAACAGGAAAGATTGATAAAATAATCATTGATAAAATTACTAAAAGCTTAACTATTGTAGATTACAAAACTAGTAAAGCATATAGTACATTTGATTCTTCACTCAAATCTCATTTATATAAAAACCAACTTTATTTTTATAAATTACTGGTCAAAAGATCTAGAAAATTTAATAATTATAACGTTAAAAATGCATTCATTGAATATGTTAATCCTAAAATTTCGAGTGATGATATAACTAGGCTTGATTTAAATTATCAAAAACAAGAAATGTCCGAATTTATTAAACTTCTGGAAGCCGTTTGGGAACATATTTCAAATCTTAATTTTCCCGATGTTAGTAAATACCAAACTGACATCAAAGGCATCAAAAAATTTGAAGATGATTTAATTAATCAAAGAGTCTAAGAAAAATGCTGCCAATTTTAGTTGACAGCATTATGAACTAGATAGCTCTTTTAGCTATTATCTTTTCTTAGATCTGTTAGAACTAGAACTCTTTTTAGCTGGAGACTTCTTCTTAGCAGCTGTCGTTTTTGCTGATGAAGAAGTTGAACTAGCAGACGCTTTAACTGCTGATGTTGCAGCTTTTAATTTAAGACCCAAAGGATTACCCTCAGCAAATAGCAAACCGTAAAGGTTAACTATTACAACAGTACCTATTAGTGGACCAAGAACATATGTTCCCCAGACCCATGAGCGGATACCTAAAGCTACAGCTGGGTTAGCAATACCAATACCAGCCGTTGAGGCCACAACCATAGCTAACATATAGCTAACACCGGCAGCGGCGGCAGTTAAACCTTTATTCCACTTATTAAATGATGCAGCTGCCCAAGCTAAACCGATTATCCCAGCACCAATTGCTTCAGCAGTTAGTGTTCGACCACTAAAATGACCACCAATATTTGATAGATGGGTATTAACTAGATAAGTGTAGACATAGTATGCAACCCAAGCACCAAGCAGTTCCATGGCAATTAATACTACTGCCCTTAAAGTAGATAATTTTCTAGCAGTCCATAAAGCAAGTGTTACTGCAGGATTTAAATATGCTCCTGATACATCAGAAAGTGCAAAGACCATTGCCACTGTTGCCAATCCGGCAATCATGGCGACAAAAAATGGTACGCCGATCGTCGAACGTTGAACGCTTAAGATTAGTAATGTTAATAAACCGGTACCTAGAAACTCAGCCACCAAAGCAGCTATCTTTCTTTTTCCTAGCATATTTTTATATCCTCCATTATTTATGATATGACCTCAGAATAACTTGAATAAAGGTATTTGTAAAGAGCAGCTATTTATCATATAGGATAGGGCCTTGAAAATACAATAATCTAGAAATACAATTTCTAAGTATTTTAATATCAGGACAAAGAGAATGAATGGATCAGTCTTTTATTCTTAGAGAACCCTACTTTTTGCCAATAAGCTTAAATGGGGTTGAAGGTTTTTGTATTGATGATCGTTATTCAACAAATCGGCCTTATTTAAAATTTCCTGGCGGTATTACTTTTTTTGCCAATCAAATAGCCATAACAAAAACAATCAATAACCAACAAACTTTAAGTTATCAAAACGAAACCTCGAAAATTGCTAAGCAACTATTAAGCAAAGGTTACCACATCGGTATTCATAGCGACGACGATTCTGACGATAGTCTTAATATCAACAAAAAAATAAAAAATGACCCAATAGGTTGTGGATATTTATCAAAACGTCAAGATATCATGAACTTAATTGGCAGAACAGAAATATCAATGACTAATCAAATAAAAAATATTTTGCCAGAGATATATATCAAACTAACAGATAAAATGTTAATCAATAAAATTGTTTTAGCAAATAGCCAGCTAGCTAAAAACCCGACTTACTTTGATGCTACCCCGAGGCAAGTTGCTCAAGCAGCTGTTAAAGAAAAAGCGCCAGTAATGATTGTCGAAGGCCAACATAGCAACCAGGCTATAGCCATTATTAATTTCAAACCCAACTCAACATTTAATACAGCTTTAGCGGCAAAAAACAATCTACCAGCATATAACTATGACGCTTGGGCATTTGATGAGCTCCTGATAAGAATCCCTGCTTTGTCTAAGTATGATCATCAAGAAATGATATTGTCCGCTTTAATCGACACCATTGCCACAGTGAATTTATTTGGAGTAAATAATATCTACGTTCGATATTGATGGTATTCTTATATATAAAAGGGGACAACTATCAATGCTAAACGATTTTAAAAAGTTTATTCTACGAGGCAATGTTGTAGACTTAGCAGTCGCTGTTCTAATCGGCACTGCCTTTAACTCTATAGTTTCATCATTAACAAAAGATATGATTACACCGCTTATTACAGCTATTGTTGGCAATAACATTAACTTCAATAATTATAGTTTTAAGTTACACGGCGCAACTTTCTTATATGGTTCAGTCATTAATTCGATAGTCTCATTTTTAGTTATAGCTATCGTTGTCTTCTTCTTGGTTGTTCAACCAATCAATAAATTAACAGCTATATCACAACGAAATAAAGCAGTTGAACCAACAGAAAAGGTGTGTCCCGAATGTTTAAGTAAAATACCAATCAAAGCTACTAGGTGCGCATTTTGTACTGTTAAACTTAAAGTAGTTAAATAGAAATTAGCTTTTTTTGTGGTGACGTTTTAAATTGGCAACTTGAAGCCTAACAGCATGTCGGTCAACTAAACTTTGAGCATGTTCTAAACTAATTTGATCTTTAGCTTCAACTTTCATTTTATTTGCTCTATTTAATGCTTCCTGAACTTCGGCCATATTGATCTCCTCAGCCCGATCTGCTTCATCTACCAAAACTTTTAAAATATTATCAGTCACCTCGATGACACCGCCGTTGGTTGCAAAGTATTCACGGTCATGATCTGGGTCTGTTCTATTTTTTCTAATCATAATAACGCCATTAGTAGCAACACTGACTAAAGGCATATGATGGGCTAATACGCCAATCTGACCATCCAAAGAAGGCAAAATAACTTCATAGACCTCATCGTCAAATTTAGTGCCAGTAATAGTGACTAGCTGAAATCTAAACATTAGCTACCTTTTGGACTAGACTTAATGTCTGAAATCTCGCCCTTTAAATAGAAAGAGCTTTCTGGTTTATTGTCATGTTTACCTTCAAGGATCTCTTTAAAACCTTGTATTGTATCAGCTAATTTAACATATTTCCCGGGGTTATTAGTAAACTGTTCAGCAACATAAAAAGGCTGTGATAAGAAACGTTGAATTCGTCTAGCTCGAGCGACAGTTTGCTTATCTTCTTCAGATAATTCTTCCATACCCAAGATAGCGATAATATCCTGTAGATCCTTATATCTTTGCAAGACTCTTTGAACTTCTCGAGCAACGTTATAATGATCCTCGCCAACAATTTCGGGATCAAGAATGGTTGATGTTGAATCAAGAGGATCAACAGCTGGATAGATACCGATTTCGGTCAAAGCTCTACTTAAGACAATCGTTGAATCAAGATGGGCAAAGGTAGTAGCCGGAGCTGGGTCAGTAAAGTCATCAGCCGGAACATAAACAGCCTGAACAGAAGTGATCGAACCTTCTTTAGTTGAAGTTATTCTTTCCTGCAAAGCACCCATTTCTTGAGCTAAGTTAGGCTGATAACCAACTGCTGATGGCAATCTTCCAAGAAGGGCAGATACTTCTGCTCCAGCTTGAGTAAATCTAAAAATATTATCAATAAATAACAAAACATCATTACCTTTATCACGAAATCCTTCAGCAATCGTTAATCCGGATAATCCAACCCTTAATCGTGCTCCTGGTGGCTCGTTCATTTGACCGAATACTAAAGAGGTATTTTTAATAACACCAGATTCTTCCATCTCACCGTATAAATCATTACCTTCACGAGTCCGTTCACCAACACCAGCAAAAACAGAATATCCAGAATGGAACTTAGCGATATTATTAATCAGCTCTTGAATTAAGACTGTTTTACCGACGCCAGCTCCACCAAATAAGCCAACCTTACCTCCCTTAGTAATTGGGCAAATAAGATCAATGACTTTAATGCCTGTTTCCAATATTTCAACCTTTCCAGATTGATCAATAAGAGGCGGTGGATCACGATGGATAGGCGCTAAATCTTTAAAATTTCCGCCTTTGTTATCAATTGGCTGGCCAGTTACATTGAACATCCTTCCCAAAGTATCAGGGCCAACTGGCATAGTTATGCTTTTACCGGTATCTATAACCTCGGCACCTCGCTCTAAACCATCAGTTGAACTTAAAGCTATCGCCCGAGCTGATGATTCACTTAAATGCTGAGCAACCTCCAAGACTAGTTTTTGACCATTTAAATCAATTTCCAGAGCATTTAAAATCGGAGGTAATTTACCAACAGGAAATTCAACGTCAACGACAACACTAACGACCTGACTTACTTTACCAACTATATTTTTTTCACTAATCGCCATTTATCCTCCTATTTCTCTTAAAGCTTCAACGCCGCCGCTAATTTCTGCTAGCTCTTGGGTAATAGCTGCCTGTCGAGCAGTGTTTAACTCTAAGGTATAATCTTCAATTAAATCTTTAGCATTATCCGAAGCATTCTTCATAGCAACCATTCTCATGGCATTCTCAGAAGCTAATGATTCTAGAACTGCCTGCCAAATCTGAGCTTCGATTAATCTAGTAGCAACCTGATCAACAACTGTTTCAACATCTGGTTCGAAGTTAGATATAAAAGAAGTAGGTTTTTGGTATTCTTCAAGTTTGTGAGCAGGTAATAAGACCATATCATTTGCTTGTTGAACCATAGTTGACTGAAAAGCGGTGTAAATTAGTCTAACTTCATCGTAACTATTATCCTTATAGCCACTAATGACAGTATTTAAGATTGGTCTAATATCATTGGCCGACGGTCTATCACCAAAAGAAGGGTACACCGCCAATAAATTAGCTTCTTGAATCCTTCTTACAAACTGAGCCCCTTTATTCCCAACTGATATGACTTGATTGTCCTGAATACCACCTTTGAATTGATTAAGGTCAGTAGTTAACAGTTTTAAAACATTGGCATTATATGCCCCAGCTAAACCGCTGTTACTAGTAATAACCACGTACAATCTTTTTTTAATTTGTCGTTTAATAAATAATGGTTGAGTTTCAACTTCTTTAATTGAAGACAATCTAGCTAATAACTCCTGAGCCAACTGATAATATGATCTTGATTGATTAGCATATTCCTGTGATTTTCTAAGTTTAGATGCCGAGACCAACTCCATAGCTTTAGTAATCTGACGAGTATTGCGAATCGATGTAATCCGACGCTTTAAAACGATAGTACTAGCCATTAGCTTTTATTACTCCCAGATCCTTCTTTAGGTTTTTCGTTATAGCTGTCTGCAATTGATTTAGCGATCTTTAAAATAGCTTCATTATCTTGATCGTTAACTTTATCACCACTATTAATGCGATCAACTAGTTTAGGCTGTTTCTTTTGAAGTTCAAGTAACAAGTTTTCACTGGCTATCGCCATCTTATTAAGTGGCAATTCATCAAAAACACCTTCATTGGCACTATAAAGCAAGGCATACATTTGCCAAATGGCATATGGGCTATACTGAGGTTGTTTTAGGAGTTCCGTTAAGCGCTGACCGTGTTCAATGGTGTGCCTAGTCTCCTGATCTAGATCAGTTGAGAACTGTGAGAAAGCAGCAAGTTCTCTAAATTGAGCCAAAGCTAATTTCAAACCACCTCCAGCATCTTTAATTGCTTTGGTTTGGGCACTTCCACCAACTCTTGAAACAGATAAACCGACCGATATGGCTGGCCTTATACCTTGGTAGAAAAGATTGGTCTCTAAGAATATTTGACCATCGGTAATTGATATAACATTAGTTGGTATATAGGCACTAATATCACCAGCTTGAGTTTCAATAATAGGCAGAGCCGTTAATGAACCACCACCTAGGTCATCATTTAATTTAGCAGCTCTCTCCAAGAGGCGTGAATGTAAATAAAAGACATCACCAGGATATGCTTCTCTTCCAGGGGGTCTTCGAAGAAGTAAAGACATTTGACGATAAGCAGCCGCATGTTTAGATAAGTCATCATAGATTATCAAAGCATGAGCCGAATTATCACGAAAGTATTCACCCATAGTACAACCAGCATAAGGAGCAAGATAAAGCATGGCTGCCGGATCTGCTGGGGAAGTAGCAACAATAATAGTTTGGTCCATCACACCTTCACGCCTTAAGCGTTCTTCTAGGGCAGCAATTTTCGATAACTTTTGGCCAATTGCTACATATACATTAATGACACCTGTTTTTTGGCGAGCTTGGTTAACCATCGTATCAACAGCAATAGCTGTTTTGCCAGTCTGACGATCACCAATAATAAGTTCTCGTTGGCCTCTTCCGATCGGTACCATAGCATCAATTGATACTAAACCTGTCATCATTGGTTCATATACACCCCGACGGTCTAAAACAGCAGGGGCTTGTCGTTCAACTTTTGAATATTGTTTAGCATTAATTGGTTCACCACCATCAAGAGGTTTACCTAACGGATCAACCACTCGACCAACTAATTCAGGCCCAACCGGAACTTCAAGCACTTTTCCGGACAATCTAGCAGCCGCTCCAGCAGTAATATCTTGATCGCTACCAAGTAAAACAGCTCCGATTTCATCTTCTCCTAAATTAAGAGCAAAAGCTGTAACTTTTGATCCGGAAATACTATCAATTTCAATCATTTCATAGTAGCCACAGTGCCTTAAGCCATAAATCCAAGCAATACCATCTCCAACTCTAGTGACAATACCTACTTCTTCGACTTCTGGTCGATCTTTTAATTTTTCGATAGCACTACGGATATCATCAGATAATTCTTTAATAGATAAATCAGCCACTTACTTTATACTCCTCCCTGATTAGTTAGTTCTCTAAATCGATTAAGCTTAGCTCGAATAGACAAATCTAACTGGTCGTTTATAACATTTAACTTAAGACCGCCAATTAAATCTCGATTAATGCGTTTATTAATCACAACTCTCTTCGTCTCTGGATGGATTGATTTGATATATAATTCTAATTCCTTAATAATCTTATTTTCTAAATCACTAGCTGAAGTAACAGTTGCTTCAACAATACCTTTTGAAGCTCTATATTCAATAACATCGCGAATAAGTGGTGCCAATTCTTCAACTCTTTTTTCAGTTAATAAGTATGCAGCTATCTCTTTAGCTAATTTAGGGAATGAATCACCAGCTTCAATGCGACTGGCAATAATTTGAGCTATTTTTCGTCGACTAACTTTCATTATTTAATCCGCCCGGCTAATGCCTTATCGATTAATTTAGAATCTTTTTTAGGATCAACTTTTTCACCAACTAAAATTTCAGTTGCCTCAGAAATAAGGCTGATAACTTCTCCCTCAAGTTTCAATTTAGCTCGAACCATTTCTTCTTTAGCTTGACCTTTTGCTTCATCGATAATAGCTTCAGCTTTAGTCATTGCTTCATTTTCAGCTTTGCGAATCATATCTTTAACTTCATTATTAGCATCGCTTAAAATTGTATCGGCTTTTAACCTTGCTTGGCTTAACTCTTTTGATATTTTTTCATCAAGTAACTTACGCTCTTTTTGCATTTCTTCGCCTAAAGTTACTCCTTTGGCAATAATTTCCCGTCTTTCCCTTAGAACCTTGATTATTGGTCCAAAAGCCCATTTCCTTAAAACTAGGTATCCTAAAATAAAAGTAATTGACTCGATAATAAAAGCTGAGCCACTGACTCCCAGCGTACCTAAACCTGAACTTGAAGCTAGTATCTTAAAATCTACAATTACCATTATTTTCCTATTTGACAATAAATATTGAAGCGAAGGCTAATAGACCAAATAGCTCTACGATAGCTACGAAGATTAAAGCCTGACCTAAGAATTTAGAAGCTTCCGGATTTCGGCCAACAGCTTGAAGGTAGTTACCGCCAATTAAACCGATGCCAATTCCCGGACCAATAAAACCACCGCCAATCATTAAGCCTTTGCCAATGATAGATGTACTAATTGCTGCTTCCACAAACGTCATGATGTTGCTCTCCTTACTTTATTAACTACTTTAAATTGTTTAACTGGTTTACGCTTATCCCCAATTGACTGGCTCATTGTTTCAAGATCTTCTCCTTCGGTCAAGTGTTCTTGGCCGTGATCTTTAGCCATATTAACAGCAATAGCTAAATACATCGTCCCAAGAATTGTAAAGATATATGCCTGAAGAGCATCAATGAATACTTCTATAAGAGTAAAGGGCAGAGCAGTAACCGGTGCTATAAAATGACCAAGATAGGCAAAGACAGCTATCAAGATTTCTCCTATTGTAACATTTAAAAACAATCGAAGAGATAGACTAATAACTCTAGTAGAGTCAGTTATCATTTCTAGTAAACCGATTATAAAAAAAAGAGGATTTTTAGGACTACCGACAAAAAAATGTCTAAGGTATTTCTTAATTCCGCCAGATGCCTTCACAGAAGATACATATACATAAACCATAGTTATGGCAGCCATCGCAAATGTCGCATTTAAATCAGCTGTCATCGGCCTAAATAAAGGATTGTGATTAGCCGTTATACTGCTACCAACTATGGGCAATAATTCAAGCTCATTATTAAGTAATATGAAAAAGAAAATAGTAACAAAAAAAGGCACGTATTTACGGCCAGCAGATTTGTCTTCAAAAGCACCCTCAACGGTATTAATAATAAAATCAACACCAGCTTCAACTAATTGGATAATACCACCTTTAGGTTTAACCGTTACTCTTCTTGCAACAAGTATTAAAAATACAATGATAGCAATAGTACAAATCCAGCCATACAAAATAGCGTTAGTTATTGTTAAACCAGCTATTTTTAAAACACCACCAGGTGCGATGTAGACATGAAGAGTAGATGCTATAACATAACTTAAGTTCATCGTTTCCTGCCTTTATTGGGTTTAACTGATACCTTATTAGCCTCTAAATAACTTCTATAGACTACCAAGACTGCCAAAATTAAAGCTACTACTAAACCGACAATGACGTAGCTATAGCCAGCCTTAAAGTAATGATCAAGCTCAACACCGACAATAATCGGCACAAGTACGACAATTGCCAAACGCCAACTCATATCAAAGACCATTGACACAAAGACAGTGGAACTTGCTTTATCTGCCACCGCTCTAGTTTGTCCTTTCGAGCTAGGCGAGGGCGTCTGCTTCGGCGCTTTCGTCTGCTTCATCTCTATAAATTATACCAGTTGTGATATCTGACACGCAATATAGATATCTAAAAAAATAATTGATATAATTAAGTTATGAATAAAGTAACAATCTACAGTGCATCATGGTGTGGTTTTTGTCATGCCGCTAAACAATATTTAGATAGCATAGGTATTAAATATCAAGATAAAGATGTCGAACACGATGCTAAAGCAGCCGATGAAGCCGTTACCAAAAGTGGCCAAAGAGGTATTCCTGTTCTCGACATTGAAGGTGACATAGTTATTGGTTTTGATCGACCAAGAATTGATGCGGCCTTAAAAGCTCATAATATAACCGCCAAAGCTTAAGTTTGTAGCATATCTAACAGCTAACTTAAAGATCTATCTGGTTATATTATCTCTAAAGGAGATATTTTAAAGAATATGTCTAACACGGATTATTCTAACGAGATAAAAGGGTCGACCATTGATCTAGCTACCCTAAGAAATAGATTAAATATTGCCAACAAAGGTAATGGTCTTTTAAAAGCTTCTGATTTTAAAAATAGTCCTTATTTTCCAAGAACAATCTCTGAAAATAAATTACATATTTTAGCTACTGACTTTTTCTTTAGAATAGGCATCATTGAAAAAGATGATATAGGTCCTACCAGATCTTTGGTGCAAGATTATGAACCTCTTTTTGAAGGTATCGACCAATCAACACGCAGAATTTATGCCAGCATTGTCTGCGGTAAAGTTCTTACCGGTCTTAGTGTTGTGAAGGGTGTTGTCAGTGATCATTATTTTCCACTAGAAGATACCGTTAGCCCCAAGGTCGATCGACTTCAAGAATTTATTGGCATGATTATCTTTGAGGATAATGATCACCTCGAAAGATACTTGCCGGACGCCAGCTAATAGTCCAAACTACGATTATGGCTTTTGAGGGGTACCAAACAAAAGATTCTGTGGTTGTTGTTTATACTGGCGAAGGCAAAGGTAAAACAACTGCTTCGCTTGGTTTAATGTGCCGAGCTCTTGGCAATCGTCAAAGAGTAGCATTTATTCAATTCATAAAATATTGGGGTGTTAGTGAACACGTTTTCATTAGAGATATTCAAGAAATATATCAAAACCAACTTTTTTTCTATAAAGGCGGTAAGGGTTTCTATAAAGCTGGAGATCTTAGTGAAGTTAATATCACTGAAGAGCAACACCTTAAGGCAGCAAAAGCAACTTTTGATCAAGCTATCAAAACCAGCCAAAGTGGTAAATTTGATCTAGTTATCTGTGACGAAATTAATAATGCCGTACATGACGGGTTATTATCCACTGAACAATTAAAAAAACTGATAACTAAAAAATCAGGCCGGACCAGCCTCTGTTTAACTGGCCGCAATTACCCTAAAAGGCTATATAACTTGGCAGACATAATAACTTCTATGGATAAGATAAAACATCATTTCGATGATAAATTCTTAGCCAATAAAGGTATTGATTTTTAAGTTTCGATATTTTAATATACATTAAAAGGATAATATATATATGTCAACTCCCGAGGAGCCGATAAGAGTAGGTGATTACCTAGGAGATACAGGTCATATTCATGTAGTTCTCAATGAACGTTCTAGCCAATATGGGAGAGTAATTACTACTGCCGTAGGTCAATTGTTATTAAATTATGGAAAACGAATTAATCCTATCTGGACTGAACCCAAACCTGAATTAACTCAAGAAAAAATTGTTGAAGAATTAAGTCAAAGAGTAAATGATGAGTATAACGATATTCTAGTAACAGCTGGAGGCGATGGAAGTGACTCAATTGTAGTTACCGCTTTATTAAAAACACCAGGATTAGAAGATACAGTCCGAGATACACCAATCCTATCATTTTATGGCGGCAATGCTAATATGGGACCAGCAGAGCTTACTCCTAAAAGACCTTTTACCCGGCCAAGTATCTTAGAGATTATTAATAATGGCTACATTGACAGTGCTCGACCACTAGCAATATCTATCAGTTCTGAGCAACCATTATACGAAGATCCAGATCGAGAACCGTTTAGTGACATTGATTTACTGGCAGCATATTTTGGCGGTATCGGTATAACCGGTAAATCGGCGGATGAATTAGAAAGAGTAAGAGGCAAAAGCTATAGATCAAATGTTATTGGTCGAAATATAATTGATTCAATGGCTGTTTTAAGGGGTATACGAAGATCAAGAAGTACTCCGTTTGATGTAGATGAAACTATAACTTCGGCAGATGGATCTAGCTCGACTAAAACTCACAAACAAATATACGAGGCAAGTTTTGTTAATGGCGCCAGAATGGCAAAATATGGCCATTTTCCATCTTCTTTATCTCAAGATGAATTTTTCAAATTTGTAATAAGCGATGTCAGATGGACCAACCTAATCAGCACCGTCCTAAAGATGCGTTTTTCTAAAATAACCGGAGAAATGATCAGTGGCTCAGATAGCGTTACTTTAAGCTATCAAAATTTAAACAGAAAAGAACAGATATATGGACATTTTGATGGTGAACCATGCCTTTTGCCAGATCAAGGTAATGTTACCGTCAATCAATCTGAGAGATCTTATCGAGTTGTAACTACCAATAGACCTGCAGGTAATTAACTATGAATTATTCAAAAATATCTCTCAAAAAACATCTCGAACTAAAAGGTAAAATAGAGCTTAAGCTTAAAGACAAATTAGATTCAAAAGACCAATTAAGTATCTATTACACACCCGGCGTAGCAGCAGTTTCTAGTCACATATATAAACATCCTGAAGATACTAAAAAATATACTTGGACAAATAACTCATTAGCCGTTATTAGTGATGGTTCAGCTGTATTAGGACTAGGTAACATTGGACCTCAGGCAGCCTTACCAGTTATGGAGGGCAAATGTATGCTATTTAAAAACTTTGGCAACATTGATGCTGTACCCATAGTCCTTGACGTTCACAGTACTGAAGAAATAGTTACCGCAGTTAAAGCTATTGCCCCAAGTTTTGGTGCTATTAATCTAGAAGATATTAAGGCTCCAGAATGTTTTGAAGTTGAAAGACTTCTAATCAAAAGCCTTGATATTCCAGTTATGCACGATGATCAGCACGGTACTGCAGTAGTCGTCTTAGCTGGGCTGATTAACGCTACTAAGCTAACTAAACGTCAACTTAGCAATTCAAAAATCGTTATTAGTGGTGCTGGAGCAGCTGGTGTTGCTATTGCTAAATTAATACACAGCTATTCAAAAGCAAATATTACCGCCATTGATAGTCAGGGGATAATAACTGAAAAAAGAAATGGCCTAACACCAGAAAAAGCCTATCTGGCAACGCTAAATAAAATTAAACATCAAGGATCAACACTAAAAGATGCCCTCCAAGGAGCAGACATATTTATTGGTGTCTCAACTTCTAATTTATTAACAGCAAAAGATATTAAATCAATGGCCAAAGATCCAATTGTTTTTGCGATGGCTAACCCTGATCCAGAAATTATGCCAGATATCGCTAAAAAAGCTGGTGCTGCCATTGTTGCGACTGGAAGAAGTGATTTTCCTAACCAAATCAATAATGTCCTGGCATTCCCAGGTATTTTTCGTGGCGCCTTAGATAATAACGTAAAACGAATAACTGAAAAACATAAAGTTAAAGCTGCCGAAGCATTGGCTTCAATTGTTAAAAAACCAACAGCAAGTGAAATTATACCAAGTCCCCTCAATCCTAAAATAGTGCCAATCATATCTAAAGTAATAGAGTAGATAATTATTATGTTTAGCACTCTTGACTAAAGAGTGCTAATTTGATATAGAATTCTATAGGGTTATACCCATATAAATTAGTAAATATAAGGAGGTTAAAATGGCTGGATTAACAAGATTTGATCCATTCAACGATTTAACTAATATGCACTCACAAATCGATGAGTTGTTTAGTAACCTTTTAGGTAGTCATCCGATAAGTAACTTTAGCGCCCCCGCCATGGACGTCTATAGCGACGACAACAAAAGCCTAGTTGCCGAACTACATGTACCGGGAGA
>JAJZKE010000013.1 GCA_021809645.1 bacterium
AATCGTTACAGGTATACCGGTAAGTACTAACTTTAAACCTTTAAATTTATCGTTGAGAAAACAATATCGAAAAGAAATTAATATTAATGAAAAATCTAAAATGTTATTTATTATAGGCGGTGGCCTTGGTGCTCAGTCTCTAAACAGAGCTGTAATTGAAATAATGCCCAATTTAATGTCTGAATTTAAAGATCTAGAAGTTGTTCATATAGTCGGTAAAAGTAATGAGAAACAAAATATTAAAGATTATGATAAGACTCTAACCGAAAAACAAAAACAAAGAATAAAAATTATATCTTTTACGGATAAAGTTTATTTATATAGTGGAGCAGCCGATATAGTTATTACGCGAGCAGGTGCTACTAATTTGGCTGAATTTGCTATTCAAGGTGTACCATGCATAATTGTACCAAGTACCTTTTTAGTAGCAGGTCATCAGCTTAAAAACGCACAGATTCTATCAGATAATAATGCTGCTATAGTTATTAAAGATAAAGAAGTGGACGATGATCCATATTTACTTGCTAAAGAAGTAAGAAATTTACTAAATAATAACAGCGAAAGACAGAGATTGGCTACAGAAATATCAAAATTTGGTTATCCAGACGCAAGTAAAAAAATAGCAGCTATTCTTATAAAAGAAGCTGAAAATAAGAAATAACAATGTCATTATTACGCAAAAGAGAAAAAAATAGCAGCAGACGAGTAGAGTCGAGTATTGATAGGGCGGTGCCAACTTATACATATCACAATTTTAGAAATGAAAGAGAAGATTTATCATCAAGGGACATGAGCCAGGTAGATTCGGGTATTGATAATGTTAACAGATCTCAGATAATAATATTGTTAGAGAAATTCGGATTATTAGTTATTGCCGGTATAATAATTACTTTATTTGCAAGCATCGTTTATCTATCAAACAGTAGTAATGTAAAAATCATAGGTAATTCAAATAACTCTTTAGCTGTTAGTTTCAAGAAGCAACTTCAAATAAATGCCGACAAATTACTGTCTAGTTCTATAATGAACAGTAATAAAATCACCATTAATTCAAATAAAATAGCAAGTCAATTAGAAGCAGAGTTTCCGGTATATAGATCTATTACCGTAAGTTTACCTCTGTTTGGTAATCAACCGATTATCTATTTAACACCCTCTACTCCTTCTTTAATAGTTACAACTACTAATAATCAGTACTTAGTTAATGAGGATGGCAAGGTAATGGTTTCAGGCAATGCAATCAATATTAAATTTTTTACATTGCCACATGTTAATTTTTCTGGGGTAATGCAAGTTAAGAATGGTCAACAGATAATGACGCCTACAGAGGTGCAATTTATACAAACAATAAACTTTGAAATCAGTAATAGGGGAGATAAGATTTCATCAATTAATATGCCTCAAGGCACATCAGAGTTAGATGTTTATTTATCTGGAGAACCATATTATGTTAAGTTTAATTTAGAAAATAATGATCCTAGGCAACAAGCAGGGACTTTCTTAGCAACCCAGCATTATTTAAAAGGTAAAGGAATTGTACCTAAACAGTATATTGACGTAAGAATAGACGGCAGAGTCTATTATAAATAAATATATAATTGGTTGAAGATTATATTGCTCTAGCCTTCTAGTTCGTAATTTGTTTAGTGTATCGTAAATAAACTTTGATTTATTATTTTTTATATATAAATATATTAATAACAAAAAGTAAAATTAATAGTTTTTATTAGAATGATGGGGTGGGGTAGAAAAATATGGATTTATATATAATAAAAATAATTTCACGATAAAACTGTGGATAAGTCAAATAGTGATATATATTACATAATATATATAAATGTCAAATATTAGTTCTGGGAATAGCATTTAATAAATAAAAGCTGTAATAATGATAAGTACATAGACCGTATAAGTTAAAGAACTGAATATTATTTTTTTAACTTATCTATCAAAGCTAATAAAATAAGTAGTTATACTTTAAAGTCCCCTACAGCAAAGGGTATCAGTAATCATCTTTCTACACTATAACAGCGTCGTAAAAGCTACCTTGTGCGACGTAGTGTCTATTCTTTTTATTTTACTTTGTTTATTATTTACTTCTGCCCGATTTTATTTATTAATTTTAATATTACCTATTTTAATACCTAATCTACCCTGCATGTCTTAAAGTAAATATCTTTTTATCGATTATCTATATACTTATTTTGTACTACATTGCATCTTCGTTATTAAAACGTTCGCAAATTGTTTATTGTATCTTTGAATTTTATTCTGATAATTCGTATGTAGCTTTAGCTACTCTTTTAAATTGTGGTTTTCCTTGTAGGTTAAGTAAAATCGTAGTTTCTTTAACAAATCTGCTTTTCAAAACTCGTTTTACAATTTCGTCTCGATGAAGAGGCTCTTTTGCATCTCTTAAAACCTCAGCTATTATATCTGCTACTGTACCTTTCTTGTATCCCCATTCTTTAAGGGCATAGATACCTCTACCAATTAATACAAAGCGTTTGTCTTTAATAAGTTCATTATGTATAGCCTGTGTAGTAACATCTTTACGTTTGAAGTCACTTTCTTTGATAGCAGCTGCTATTTCATTAAAGTGCATATGTTTACCATTTTCTTTTAGGATTACATAAATTTTATCTCGTATGTTTTTAGGGTTAACCATCGGCCATTTAACTAGCCCCCATTGTCCGTTAAGATAAGCTAATTGTTTAGATATACTTGCTAAAGCTGTTGCTTGTTTGACATCCGATATATTTGTGCTTTTAGCAATATCCTCAATTTTCTTGGGTTCATTAAATTTTACAATAACTTCAATAATCTTATCGATTAATTCTTTAATGATTTTTTCGTTGAAGATTGATTTGTCGGCTATTGATGAATAAAAATAGTCATCTTCAGGAATAGTTACTAAATTAGGGCTTAGTTCTGATAGAAAAATAATTCTTGATTGCTCTTCCCTGTCATTATTGCCAGCCAATACATTAGTTATTACGTTAACTCTTGAAATATTTCCTGTTGGTTCCAATATTTTTATTACTCTCTGCTCAAATTTAGCAATATTGGGCAAAGAATTTTTTTCTGCAGATTGTTTTAATCTGCTGACAACTGATTTCTCCAATTGTCTTACTCTCTCTCTGGTGATACCTAAGGATTCTCCGATTTGTTCAAGGGTCTCCCTTCGGTCAAACAGACCGAATCTTTTGGCAACTATTATTCTTTCTCTTTCTCGTTCAATACTGTTTAAAACGTCGTTAGTAAGGCGTTTTGTTGATAAAGAACTTTCAGTGTTGTCTGTTGGCATATAAATAAAAATCCTGTAACTCTTATATAACTATACAATTTTAATATAACTAAGTCAACTCTATTTCTTAACAACATTATTGTAGCACATTAATGACTAGTATGCATACTTACGTTTTAAGAATATTAATACAACACACGCTTAGCTGATTATCAATATCTATTTCTTTTTTGCTCTATATCTTTTAGTTGGTTTTTGAGCTAATAACTCTTTTGCTTGATCTTCGCTTATTTCTTTAGGATCCATATCTTTAGAGAGCCTAGCATTTTTTTTACCATTTGTTACGTAGGGACCATACGGGCCATTAAGGATCTTAATGCCACTATCAAATTCTTTTATATTTCTTTCAGCAATCTTTTCTTGTTGTTTCGTATATAATTCTCTAGCTTCTTTTTCAGTTATTGTTAGTGGATCTAAAGGTTTAATAGATATAAATTGTTGGCCAACTTTAATGTAAGGTCCAAATCGCCCAAAATTAGCGCTAATCGTATCACCATTTTCAGTTTTACCAACTTCTCGAGGTAGTTTTAACATAGATAAAGCTTGTTCGAGAGTAACTGTATCTATGGTTGTATTGGATGGTAAAGGAGCAAAAGTTGGTTTTTTTGATTTATCTTCAGTATCGCCTTTTTGAATTAAGGGTCCAAATCGCCCAAAACGTGCATATATAGGTTCACCGCTTTTAGGGTCATTGCCTATTAATCTAGCTTTCGATACTTCATGTCTGGATACTTTGTCGGTTTTTTCGACTAGAGGATGAAAGCCGCTATAAAAACGATTTATCATGGAATGCCATTCTTCTTTACCTCTTGCAATATTGTCAAAATCTTCTTCAACCTGAGCAGTAAAACTATAATCTACTATACTAGGAAAATATTTTACCAAAAAATCGGTCGTTAGTTCTGCTACCGGTGTTGGTATAAGTTTATTCTTATCTGCTCCAGTGATGGAGCTTTCTGTTGTTTCATTTAATTTACCTTTTTCCTGCACTATAACTCGGGATATTCTCTCACTTCCTTCTAAGTCTTTCTTCTCGACATAACCTCGTGTTTGAATTGTGGAAATAGTAGGAGCATAAGTACTGGGTCTACCGATACCTAAATCCTCTAATTTTCTAACTAAGGAAGCTTCGCTATATCTGGCTGGACTTCTAGAAAATATTTCGTTGGCTGCTATGCGTAAACAGTTAAGTTTTTGACCTTTTACTAGCTTTGGTAATAATGAATCTTGGCTTAAATTAGGGTAAACTTTTGTAAATCCATCAAATATTAAAACTTCTCCTTTTGCGACTAATTTGTCGCTAATTGGTTTGGTGGATATGTTGATCTCAACTTCAGTTCTAGTGAATTCAGCTGCAGCCATTTGTGAAGCTAGAGATCTTTGCCAAATTAGACGATATAGATTATTTAGTTGTTGATCTCCAGCTATAGATTGTTTATTAAAGTCTGTTGGCCTAATTGCTTCGTGAGCTTCTTGGGCGCTCGCCTGTTTTGTTTTATATTGCTGTTTTTTAGAGTATTGTTTTCCAAAATTATCAATTATATATTTCTCAGCAGCTTCAATCGCTAAACTAGATAAGAGCGTACTATCTGTACGCATGTATGTTATGTCGCCATTTTCATATAATCTTTGAGCTAAAGTCATTGTTTGTCTAACGGAATAGCCAAGTTTTCTAGATGCTTCTTGTTGCAAACTACTTGTCGTAAATGGTGGACTGGGCTTTCTAATAGAAGGTTTCTGATTAATATTCTCAACAGTGTAAGAGGCATTAACAGTATCAGAGAGCCATTCTTTAGAGCTTTCATAATCTTCTATTTGACGATTTAACTCAGCATTAAATTTTTGGGTTTTATCATCAAATAATGCTGATACTTTAAAGGATATTTTTGGTTTAAACTCTTTGATTTCTCTTTCTCTATCGACAATTAAACGAACTGCTACAGATTGAACTCTTCCGGCGCTTAATCCGCTATGGATTTTCTTCCATAAAACGGGGCTTAGCTCGTAACCAACTAAACGATCTAATATACGTCTAGCTTGCTGGGCATCAACGAGCTTTACATCAATTTTACGCGGTTTTTTAATAGCTTCTTCAATAGCGTTTTTAGTTATTTCATGAAAGACTATGCGTTTAGTATTGGATATATCAAGTCCAAGGGCATTTGCTAAATGCCAGGCTATAGCTTCTCCTTCTCGGTCTTCATCGCTTGCTAACCATACTTCTTTGTTTTTTGCGGATTTTTTAAGAGAGGATACAATCTTTTTTTTATCACTACTAATTTCATATTTAGGTGTAAAGTTGTTTTCTATATCTATATTAAGGCCTTTCTTGGGTAGATCTCTAATATGTCCAAAACTACTCTCAACATCAAAATCAGAGCCTAAGAATTTGGCTATAGTACGTGCCTTTGCAGGACTTTCAACAATTACTAAATTATTGGCCATAGTATTACACTTAATCTCATTTATACATATATTGCAATGATAGAAGTCATTTTTATGACTTTTTAGTTGATATAGCTATCTAAACATTATTTGCTGTGTATTTGATTAGAATAATATATCATAAGCAAAAGTATTATTAGGATAACAATTTGCTTAAAATACTATATTAGTAAGTAGTATTGACATAATATAATTAATTTGATAAAATGGCAATTCGTGAGTCTAAAGATTTGGCTCAGGTTCTTTTACCCCATCTAACAAATGTTAGATTGTTTTAGAGCGATCAAAGTAAGTTGTTACCCTCCACTTATCTTTAAAAAATACGCTCTAAAACAAACTAATCCCTTTAAACTCCCGTTTTTTCAAGTGAGCCTAAATGGTGATCCTTTTGGATCGACGAAGGTATTTTTTATTTAAACCTTTATGTTTCACCGGGATGGGTTGAAGGGAGCGGAGACAACTTTGGTTGTCTCCATCAAGAGACTCCGGCGGTGCCCACCCCCTCCGGAGTCTCTTTATTATGTTTTATATAATAAACGACCTTGTTTCTGATGATAATTGTCCAGTTCCATAAATATATTCTGTTAGTAATACATTAACTTCCTTATTAAGGTTTAATAGATGTTTTTGTTCTGCACTAGTGAATCTAGCTAAAACAAAATCTTTTGAATCGATTTTTTGAGGCTTTTTAGGTCCAATGCCTATTCTTATGCGGCCATACTCTTCAGTATTTATGCTATCAGTAATTGATTTAATACCATTATGACCTGCTGATGATCCGCCTATTCTAGTCCTTATTTGACCAAAATTAATATCTAAGTCGTCATGGATCACAACAATATTAGATGTTTCTATTTTATAGAATCGTATAACTGATGACACTGCAAAGCCACTATTGTTCATTAGGGTTGTTGGTTTAATAGCAATTACCTTTTTATCGGCTATTTGAGTACTATTAAAATAACAATTAAAATCTTTTTTATTTATCCAACCAGAGAAGCTTTCTGTGTCAGAAACAAATTTATCGATACAATTGAAACCAATATTATGTCTGGTGTTTTGATATTCCTTGCCTATATTTCCAAGTCCGACTATTAGGATAGTTTTATTAAGACCAATAGAGTAAATTAGTGAGGGTTTATTAAATTGTGGTCTTTTTTGTAACCAAGGCATACTAAGAGTATCTAGAAAGAAGTATCTTCACGTCAAGTCCGATCTTTAGTTGGAGATATACCGTGCTTGTGGCTTACATGTTTCTCGATAAACCAAAATTTAATTGGATTACCTGTAAAATCAAAGCTTTTTCTAAAACGTTTTTCTAGATATCTTTTATAACTAAAATGGATATAACTAGTGTTTGAACCAAATATTTTAAAAGCTGGCATAGGATTATCTTTCTCTTGGATTATGTAGTTTAACTTCGGATTTCTATTCTTTATGCCTTTAGGTGTCAAATGAGCCGTAGACTCAGTGAGCCATTTATTTAATTCGCTGGTTGGTATTTTTTTTAATCTTTTATCATAAACTTCAAGTACCAAATCAAATATTTTAGTTACATTTTGACCGCTTATAGCACTAACAAATAATAATGGAGCCCAAGGAACGAAATCAAAGTTGTTAATTAGACTAGCGGCCATTTCATCTCTTTTATATGGATCTTTATCTTCGACTATATCCCATTTGGATATTACCAATATTAAACCCTTACCGGCTTCTTTAATTAAACCAGCTAATTTTAAATCAAGGCTTACATTAAGCTCTGAATTATCCATCACCAATAAACAGACATCAGATTCTTCGATAGCGCTAATTGTTCTAAGTACACTAAAACGTTCAACGCCAACTTCAATTTTTCCTGAACGTCTTATACCGGCAGTATCCATTATTTCAATATTCTTAGAATGGTATTTAATATTTGTTCGGTTGATATCGCGAGTTGTTCCTGCCCTCTCAGATACTATTGCCTGTTGTTTTTTGGCTAGAGAATTAAATAGATAAGATTTACCAACATTTGGTCGACCAATAATAGAAATTTTAATACTATCTTGTATCGGTTCCCTATGTTTTAGTGTAGGTAAATTATCAAGTACTTTATTTAATAGTTCTTCAATACCTCTGCCTTGAGTAACGGAAACATATGAATAAATTTTTATTCCTACACGGTTGAAATGATCAATTTCTTTTAAATTGGCTTTATCGATCTTATTGATAACTAGAATAACTGGTTTTTTACTCTTGAGGGCTATATTTATTAGTTTTCTATCATCTTCGTTGATTGGAACGTTAGCTTCAACTACGACTAAAATTACATCGGCGCTATCAGCAGCCATGTAGATTTGTTCTTGAATAGTAAATTCGAATTCATCTTCCGGATCTTTGAGCCCTGCAGTATCGACTATCCAAAATTCATGATCTTTCCAGTAAGCTTTAGACATTAGGCTGTCTCTGGTTGTCCCAGCTTCTTTGGCGATGATAGCTTCTCGACGATTTAAGATTGAATTATATAGAGATGACTTACCGACATTTGTTCTACCGACAATTGCTACTATTGGGGTTTGTTTGGCCATTAGTTAATTGTAACAAAGAGATGATCTATATATTAATTTTTAGATATTGACCAGGCTTAAGGCTGCCTAGCCGATATTCTCCTAAGGAGACTCTTTTAAGGTCAATAACTTCGTAACCAACTGCCTTAAAGGTGCGTCGTATTTGTCTATTTCTTCCTTCTTGTAAACTAATTGTTAATTTATTTTTCAAGACTTTGATTATCCCTAGATTGCTCAACCCATCACCTAACATAACTCCACTGGAAATCGTTTTAAGGTCTTTATCTTGTATTTCTCGGTCAAGACTAATTTCATATATTTTAATTTTATTAAAACTTGGATGAGCTAGTTTTTGAATTGTTACTCCGTTATTACTCAATATTAGCAAACCAGAAGACTCTTTATCTAGTCTTCCAACTGGCTTTAAACTTATATATTCAGCTGGCAAAAGATCGTAAATTGTTTTTGATCCTTGACCTTTTCTGCTAACTACATAGCCCTTTGGCTTATGCATCAAAATAGTAATATATTCCGTTGGTAATTTAAGTAATTTATCGTTAAGGGTAATTTTTTGATCTGCTTTAACTATTTGACCTGTAATAGCGACTTGATTATCTATTCTAACTTTACCTTCTGTTATTAAATTATCTGCCTGTCTACGAGACATACCAGTAGACGTGGCTACATAACGATTAATACGCATTTTAAATTATAAAGCGATACTATTAGGATCGAAGTTATTGCTATTGCTCGATTGATTGTTTTGGCCAGGAATAGTAGAGTTTGGCTGGCTAGACTGTTGCAATTGAGTATTTGGGCCTATTGAGCCATTATTGATGTTATTTGACATGTTTTCTATAGCATTTTCTTTGGCCAATAATTCATTAATGTCAGGTGGTTTCATGTCTGATAATGGTTGGATAATTTTATTACCACCTACAGGCGGCGTTATTGAAGGAGCTTTATTATTGGAATCGTCATTAGATTGATTTTGAACAGGTGGTTCTGTGGGCATAGTTTGATTATTGCTTTTAGAATCTGCAAAATTATCAATCTGTGATTTTATAGCAGCTTCTTCAGAACTAACTGTTTGTGCTTCAAGACCTTGATTATTTTCTAATTTTGAGTTTACAGATGCAGGATTATTGTCTGAGCCAATTGTTGTTGGGGCATAGCTAGCAACGGATGTTGGTGCTGGGGCGGTATCGAGTGCAGCTACCGGAGGCATACTTGGAGATGGTTGATCTTTTGGTGGTTCTGTAACTGGTATGTTCGGTGGCATATTTTGTTCTGTTGTTGAAGGTGAAGAAACTGATATATTGGTAGTAGTTGTCGTTGGTTGAGGATTAGATGCTATAGTTGGGCTGGTTGATGTTAATTGTTGTTCTTGTTGGTCCGTAGACTGGCTTTCCCCTTTTAATAGTTCGTTTGCTGTTTTAACTATATCTTCTAGAGTAACCTGTGATTTAACAAGATACCTATCAGCTCCTAGTTTATTAGCTCTCTGTTGATCATCATCTTGGCCTAGCGCTGTTAACATAATGATTTTTACGTTTTTTAAGGCATCTGTATTTCTAAGAATATCCAACATCTCAAAACCACTTATTTTTGGCATCATGACATCGGAAATGATTAAATCTGGAGACTCCGACTTAGCTACTACTAAAGCTTCTTCACCATCATGGGCAGAAACAATATTATAACCTTCTGCTTGAAGCCTAGCTTCGTATATTTCTCTTAAATTATTATCATCTTCGACCAATAGTATCTTTGCCATATATATAAATTTCTTAAGCTTAAATTTATTGTATCACGTTGTTGCGATAGTGTTAGTATTTGTGGGTAATATTTCTGGATTATTAAGGAGTTCTTTTGCCCTAGGTGTGGATAATCTAGGTATGTTGATATAAAAAGTGCTACCTTTACCTTCTTTGCTTTCAACCCATACTCGACCGTTATATAACTCGATAATTTTTTTACATATGTATAACCCCAACCCAGTACCACCAACAGTTCTAGTAGCTGAATTATCAACCCGATAAAACTTTTGAAATAAATGTGGAATATCTTCTGCAGGTATACCACTACCCGTATCTTTAACGTAGAATTGTACCACCTGACTATCTCCTGTTATTCCGATGGTTATTTTTCCTTCAGGTGTATATTTAACAGCATTATCATAAAGATTAGTGATTACTTCTCTCAATCTGTCCGGATCGACATAAACGTAATATAGAGGATTAATAGTTTTTACTCCTAGATGACTATCACTTTTATTGGCTGGGTTTGTGCCAACTATAAACTCTGTTTTAAGACCATGTTTTTCAGCAGAAAATTTTAAATCTTCAGTTAATTTTTTAAGCATATCACCCATTTCTACGACCTCTGGATGACTGACCAATCTACCATCTTCTGCTTTAGCGCTAGTTAATAGATCTTGGAATAATTGTCCAAGGTGTCGAGTTGCTTCTTCTGCTTTTTCAAGGTAATCTCTAGCCTTATTATCGATTGTTGCAACTTTATTATTCAGCGCTAGTGAAAGATAGCCTTCTATGGCTGCTACTGGGGTTCTCATTTCGTGTGAGGCAGTACTAATGAAGTCTGCTAAACGAGATTCCTGGTTTTTTTCTTCGGTCATATTTCTGATTAAAGCAACCGCGCCAGTTACATTACCGTCTTTATCTGATAAAGGAGATATATTAAGCCCGATTGATATAAGTTTATTGTCTCGGGTTATGAGCACTAGATCGTTATCTTTAAAATATTTACCGGTTGAGAATACTTTATTAAAAGGATAATTATTATTTATATACGGCTTACCTTGATTATCGGCTACTTTAACAACGGTCGATATATCTATGCCGATAGCATCTTCTACTCCCCACCCTGTTATTAGAGCAGCTGCTGAATTAAGTAAAACAATTGATTTATTATTATCAATTAATATCAACCCCTCTTCGATTGAGCTGAAAATTATTGATAATTGTTCAGTATCACCAGCTAAGAATTTAGAGCCAAGTTGTTTATTACCTGAATGCTCTTGATTCTTCTTAGACTTTAAAAATATATTAGTAACAATTAAACCAATTGCCACTAAGATCAAGAGAATTAAAAGATATATTAAATAAAGCATAAGCTTATCTAATATTATCAGTGTTTAATTAGTTATATGCAATCTATGATTATATCTATAAGTTAATGTATTATGGTCATTGAGATTAAGGCCCCTTCGTCTAGCGGTCAAGGACATCTGGTTCTCATCCAGAAAACCGCGGGTTCGAATCCCGCAGGGGTCACCAGACTATTTTTTAATTCACTCAACTTTGCTACTATTTGTTTGTGAAAGATGATCAATATTTTTTAAGACTTGCAATCGATGAAGGCAATAAAAACCCAAAGCCGTGTAATTTCGGTGCAGTAATTGTAAAAGATGGTGATGTTGTTGCAATTGACCATAACCATGTAAATGAAAAACATGACCCATCTGCTCATGCTGAAGTTTCAGCCTTACGTGCAGCGTGCCTAGCACTAGCGAATCACAATATTGATAGCTGTACTATGTATGGCAGTCATGAACCTTGTTTAATGTGCTTCTGTTGTGCTGCATGGGCTAACATAGAACGGATTGTTTATGCAGTATCAGCTTCCGAGCTAAATGACGATAGCTATGAATTTAAAGATGTCAGTTTGCAAGAACTTGCTAAAAAGCTACTTAAGCCAATAAAAATAGAGCACGTACCTTTATTAAATGATGGGGTTTAAATATATCGTTTAAGCTACAGAAGGGCTTAACGGCCATGCGGCATTCATTACTTGCCACATTGTAAGTAGATCAATATGTTATTGACGGATACATACCATATACAATTAGGAAGCTTTTGATATAGTGAATATATGAAAGCAATTATATTAACTATCGTAATTTTAGTAGTCGTCGGGTTAGCAATTATAATCCAGAATATTGTTATACGGCATAAAGGTTATGGTATACCGGGTAAAATTGCTGTTAGGTGTAGCAAAGGACATGTATTTAGAACAGTTTGGATTGAAGGTGGTTCTTTTAAGGCTATCAGGCTTGGACCGCTGACAAGGATTCAACACTGTCCCGTGGGCAATCACTGGTCTATTGTTCACCCAGTAAAAGAGTAAAGCCTAAATAATGCTTTAAATGTATTCTAACAACGTACTTTGTCTTAATATTTGGCCTACTATGAGGTTATAAATTGAGTGTTCAAAAACATATCTTGTTTCTATATAACTATGTCTCGTTTTGAAATCACTATAAGTCCTATAAGTAATGATACGATTGATATCCCGGTAAAAGTTGCCCAACTTATCAAGGATATATGATTATTCACCAGTGCTTTTTGAGAATTAAAAAAATGGAAGAAAGATATATATTTCAAATTATTTAATGATGGCTTTAATCCAGCGATAGTGTTCGCTATATACATAAGTAGGACGATAGTTCCCATAACACCATAAAGATGGCTCTTTTCATTCATTAAAGCAGAAAACATTAAGCCTAAACTAAATATAGCAAAGCTAAATAGCAGACATAAAATAGCAATATATATAAATCCAGTAGTATGAAAATTAATATTAAGTAATAAAGCGGCTAATATTATTGGTAATACAGAAAAAATAACTAATAGCAAAATAGACAATAGGCCTGATAGATATTTTGATAGAAATATTTTCCACCTAGGAATCGGTAATGATAATAGCATGCCGAGTGTGCCTTTTTCTATTTCACCAGCTATTGTTGCTCCAGCTAAACCAATAGCAAATATAGAAGCTAGAATTGGCCAGGTAAAGCCAAATGTCTCAATAGAAGTATAATTAGCAAGATTAGAAAAAGAAGTCTTGCCTTCTATGCCGAGGTATTTATAAATATTACCCACTGAGCTCATTAGTTGAGCAGCATGTGGCTGTATGCTGGGGTATATAGCTGTATAGAGCGATACCAGGGCTAGTATTATTAAGCAATAAATTATTATTACATTACGTCTTAATCTTAAATCTCTATATAGGCTTTGAATCATGATTTTATCTTATAATAATCCATAAATATTTCTTCAAGTGTTGCATGATTTATTTCAAGATTAGATAAATCATATTTCGCTAATATTTGAATTATTCCGTTAATATTACCTTGAACTTTTAAAGAAAGTTTATTATCATTCTTTGCTAATATTGTTAATCCTGGAATTTTAGGTATATCGGGTACTTTATTATAAAAAGTCGCATCAATGATATGTGTTTTTATTGCTTTAATGCTAGACATATTCATATCGGCGACTATATGCCCATCTCTTATTATGCCAACATCACTACAAATACGCTCAACCTCATCTAAATTATGAGATGAAATAAAAACTGTTTTTCCTTCAATGACAAAATCCTGAAGTATCTTATAGACTTTATTTTGAAGAATTGGGTCTAAACCTCTAGTGGGCTCATCTAAGATAAGTAACTCTGGCATTCCAACCAAACTTAATATGAAGCCTAATTTTTGTCTATTTCCGCTAGATAATTCCTTAACTGGTATATTAGGATTAATCTCCAGCTCTTCAAATATTTTATATTTAATCTTCCCCTTTTTTATAGAATTATAAAATTTAAGATGTTCTTTACCGTTCCAATTGTTAATTAATTGGTTTTCGGCTGGTAAGTAACCGATTATTTTCTTAAGATTTGAACTATTAGTATTGGCTTTATTGCCAAATATTGTGATCGAGCCTGCATCGGGTCGTATGAAGTCCATCAGGCAGCGAATAGTGGTTGTTTTACCTGCTCCGTTAGGACCAAGAAATCCAAAAATTGTACCTTTATTAACTTCTAAATTGAGATTTTTTAAAACTTGTTTGGAGCCAAAGCTTTTTTTAACATTTTTTATTGAAATTGCTGGCAACATTAGAAAATTATCTCATAAAGCTTAAGCTTAAAATATTCATTTTATATTATCCAAAAACTCTACTAATTCATTAGGAGTTAATTCAGCTTTAACTACGTAAGCGTCTGCTTGTTTTTCAATGTCAGCTTTAACATCCTCTCTTTGTTCTAGATTAGTGGTAATAATGATTTTTGCTTTTAATTTAGGAGTTTTATTCGGATCTCTTAGAATCCGGAGTACTTCTATACCGGTTAAGTTGGGGATCATAAGATCAAGTAAAATAATATCGTACTGGTCGGTTTGGGCTTCTTTTAGAGCTTCAACTCCATCTGCAATAACTTTGATGTCATAACCGGCTTTTGACAAAGCTCTAGTATATAGTTCACCAATAAAATGTTCATCTTCTATGCAAAGAATTTTACGCTTTTTATTAACTTCAATAATTTGTGGTTCTAAATTCATAACCTTACTTTATCAAATTAGCGTCGGTAATAGGAATGATTCTTAATCCAGCCATGAGCGCTTCTAATAAATTTATCATCCTTTTCCTTAAGATTTTTAGATAATTGATCGTATGGAATAAGGGTAAAAGAAAAGGTACTACCTTTACCTTCTTCACTCCTGACCCATAAATTACCGCCATGAGCTGTAACAATTGCTTTTGATAGATAAAGTCCTAAGCCCGTGCCACCAATTTGAGATCGATTACGGTGATCTCTATAAAATTTAGTGAATAAATTAGGCATAATACTCGATGAAATGCCTACTCCAAAGTCTTGAATGTCAGTTTCGACTAACCCTTCACTGTTAACTCGACTGTTTATCTTTATAACTTTTGAGTCGTTACTATATTTAATAGCATTATCTACTAAATTGTTAATAACTTCCTGGATACTCAACCTGTCAGCTGCTACCTTAGGTAGATTTAAGTCGATGTTTAACTCTAAATTAATGCTCCTGACAATGGCTCTAAGTCGTATATTGTCAACTGATTTAGTGAGTATATCTGACCAGTCCTCTGATTGTAGTTTAAGTTCCAGTTGATCGTTATCAACTCTGGCAACATTTAATATATTATTAACGAAAGCAGTTAGCTGTTCACTTGAAGCATGCATTTTATTTATATAGTCTTCGATTTCTGGAGTAGTTTTACCTTTTAGTTCTTCTTCAAATACCTCTATATATCCTCTTAGTAATGTTAATGGCGTTCTAAGTTCGTGGACACTTAAGGCTATAAAACTAATTGCTTGATCATCTTGAGAATATTGTTTAGTATGGTCAAAAAATATCACCATAGTAGTATTGCCTTCTATGTTGCCTTGGTTATAGTAGGCTGCTAAATCAAATAAAAGTGTTGGATGACTATCGCCAACGTCAAGTCTGACTCTTTCCCAACTTTTAGATGCTGTAGCCGTTTTTTGTTTTACATTAGTCAGCCATTTATCAAGTGTATCTTCAGATGGGAATGACATATCTAATAATGAATAAAAATTTTTATCGATCAAATCTTTGGTATTTATACCGATATAATCTGCAGCACTTTTGTTAACAAATTTTATATTTTCGCTATTATCAAGAATAAATAATGGTAGAGGCATAGAATTAGCAATAAAATTACTATTGAGACTATTTATTGATCTATCTTTTAAGGCACTTTCATGGCCGACCCTAGCTATTTCATATAACTGTCCGACCAAATTAGTAACCAATTCTTGACCTAGTGATAAGCTCTTTAAATCAGGTGCTTTAATAGGTTGATTGCCATTAGGACTTAAATGTAGTATTGATTGCCATAATGCTTTTAACGGCTGAATAATATAGTTCGTAGATATTATTACAATCAGAGCAATAAAAAATATAGCGATTAAGCTTGAAATACAAAAGTCTATATATATTTTAAATTTTAGAAAATTAATTGAAATATATAACGAAAAACCAAATATTATATTTTCTAAGATAAATATTAACCAAAGATGTCGTCTTAAAGATCTTTTTACTAAGCTTAAGTTATCCATTTCATTTATAGCTTATAGCTGAACCAGAAGTAATAGCTGTTATCCAAACTTCTCCTGGGTTTAAACTTATTGGTTGTCCACTATTAGTCTTAAATAAAATTTGAGAGTTATTTGAACTTTTAGACCATTGGCCAATTGTTATTCCACCATTCTGAAAAATATATGCCTTACCGCTGCCGATATATTGATAGTTTGAATAATATGCGTTTGATGAATCTAGAGGACCATTGGTCTCGGGGACATCTATGGCTATTACCACAGGTACACTAATTTGTTTATTGGTATCTGCATCTATTTGGGGTGAGCCGCCGTTATAGCGGTTATATGTATTTGTTGAGCTATCGTATACATAGCTAACATTGTAGGCGCTATATGACAACGTAAGGTTGATTTTGGTTACCGTCGGATTCTTAAGTGGCTTAGCAGCTTGTCGAGGCCAACTGATAAAGTTTGATGAGGTATAACCTTTAGCGAGTTCTAGATTATGTAATTCTGCTAATGTCGTATAAACGTTATGAGGAGCTTGTCTAGAAGATATACGTTGATAATAACTACCATTAAAAAATTGATTTAAATCTTTGACTCCCCATAAAGAAATATCATTTAATGCCTGTGGGCTACCGCCAACATGAGCGTAGGCTGCATCAAAACCCAGCACCCAGCCAATAAAGTATGGTCGAGCACTACGAACAGGACCGACGGAAATCGGTTTATCTGATTGGTATAGGGCAACAAATCTTGATATACCACCTTCAGTAAGAGCTTCAAAAACAACTCCAGCTTCCCCTAATCCTGACTCTGGCCTAGCGTAGATACTATTTTCTACCATAATGGCTGTTATTGGTAATTGGTTTGTTGCCGGGCTAACTTGTAGACCTGTTAAACTAGAGGCAACGGTTAAAGGCTTGGGTTGTTGCTGAGTTATTTGTTTTTTAGGTTTAATAGAAACACTTTTTTTTGGATGATTGAAAAATATCAATAAGCTAGTACCGGCTATCAGAATGACAACAATAATAATAATTAACCAAGTTTTTTTGCTGGGAGGCCAATATTTATGAATTCTTTTATTATCTCTATGAGCTTTAATTGGTTGAGTCGAAATTAGAGGAGATCCAGATTGATGATCATCTGTTGCTGCAACTTGATCGGGTGTTTTAAAGGGTGTTTGGTTAGAGTCATTAGGATTACTTAAGTTATCATTTTCCATTAGCCTATTTTAACAGTGCTTATGATTAATGACTACTATAGAACAGAAATTTGTTTGTCGATCCTTCTAATAGTTCGTTCCTTACCAAGGATAAAAATAGTTTCAAATAGTCTGGGGCTTGAAGCGCTTTGAGTGACGGCAATTCTAATTAGGCTGAATAAAACTGCTGGTTTTTGATCAGTCTGAATTAGTAAGTCATTAAGTTTAATGGTTATATCCTCTAGAGTAAAAGTACTTTGATCTAAGCATTCCTTAGCTTGAATTAATAAATTTTTTAAACTTTCTGATGGTATATCTTTAAGTTTATTATCATTAGTTATTAAGTGATTATCAACTTTCCTATCTTCAAAGAAGAACTTTGTCAAACTATCTATTTCACTCAGATATTTTAATCTTTCTTGAATAACTTTTAGGATATTTTTCTTATATTCTTCACTATAGCCATGACTGCTTTGCGGCCAATAATTAATAGATCTTGCATAAAGATCGTCAAGATTTAATGATCTTAGGTGATACCCGTTCATCCAAAGAAGTCTTCTTTCATCAAATCTTGCCCCAGACTTCTGCACTTGATTGATCTTAAACTTTGTTATTAGTTCATCGACTGTAAATATTTCTTTTTCAGTACCATCATTCCAGCCTAAACTTGCAATAAAATTTAACAATGTTTCCGGTAGATAACCTTCTTTAATATATTCTAAAACATCTTTAGCACCGTCACGTTTAGACAATTTGCGTTTACCATCAGGAGCTAGTACAAATGGTACCGTTGCAAATTTCGGATGATCTATTGCTAGGGCTTCATATAGATTTAGGTATTTAGGTACGCTCGCCAAAAATTCTTGACCTCTAATAATGTGTGATATTTTCATTAAGTAATCATCAACTATATGAGCAAAGTTATATGTTGGATAACCGTCACTTTTTATAATTATGAAATCATCGACTGAGCTAGATGTAGATTTAAGATCACCCATTATTTCATCGTGCCAGGAATAATCCTTGGGTTCCGATAAGAATCTGAGAGGTTGAGTACCATCCCATTCAGTCGGCCTAGTTGGCCTATGTTCCCTAAACAAAAAAGGTTTTTTGGATATTTTTGATTGTTCTCTAAAATTATTTAATTCCTCAACTGAGTAAGGGTCGGCATAGGCTCGGCCTTCTTTGATTAATCTTTTAGCCCATTCTCGATATATATCTAATCGTTGACTTTGACGATAAGGACCATAAGGACCTTCTTTACCAGGCCCCTCATCGTAATCTAGATTGAGAGATCTCAGGGTATTAATTATATGTTTTTCAGAACCTTCAACTTCCCTTTCTTTGTCTGTATCCTCGATACGTAATACAAAGGAACCGTTATTTTGTCGGGCTACTAACCACGCAAACAAAGCAGTCCTAACACCACCGACATGCATATATCCAGTAGGGCTTGGCGCGAATCTAGTACGTATGTTTTTACTCATCAGCCATAGTATATATAACGACCAGGATGATATAAAGCTACATACTATTAACTATATTAATAATCTGATGATAACTCAGTGAATTATTATCTTGAATTACATACCATATGCCATTATTGACCCAAGTTGCATCGTGTCCATTGTAGATATATACGGTTTTATGATTTGTATTAATTGTTTGATAATTAAAGCCGGCATTGTTTTCAACATAGCCATTGAGAAGCTGATTAGAGCTCATTGATGATTTTTTCTCACTGATAGTATATTGACGGCTATCACTATTACTCTTAAAACTAGCTTCTATAATACCTGATGCAGTGCTAATACCGTTTAGGTTATATCCTGAGGGCTTAATACTGGGTAATGTTGCCGAGAAGCCAGCTTTAGATGAAGCTAAGTCAAGTTCTATCTTACTGAAATTTTTATTTATCAGAATCCCGCCAGCAACTACACCAATGATGACAATTGCCAATGTTGACCATCCCGATATTCTCTTAAATAAGTTCCAGTTAATCTTTTTTTTATCATTTGATATAGATGATTGAAGATTAAGCCCACTAAAAATATTGGGTATTGGTTTATCTAAGGCTATTTCTGAAGTGGTTTGACTAATAGGATCACTAGTTAAATCATTTTCTATTGGCAAGGAAGATGATATTGGTTCAGGTTGATAATCAGTATCCATACTTC
>JAJZKE010000035.1 GCA_021809645.1 bacterium
TAATGTTGTTTCTATTAATATAGATGAAAAAACAGGGCTAGCAAAAGATATAAAACAGATAAACGTAGTAATCTAATAACATGTTATTTATAGACTTAAGATAATCTGTTACAATTTGATAAATAGATATCCGGGGATTGGCGCAGTTGGCTAGCGCGCCGCGTTTGGGACGCGGAGGTCGGAGGTTCGAGTCCTCTATCCCCGACCATGATCGAAATTATGGGTTTTTATGAAAGTAGCGTAAGGTTCTTTCAGTTCATATCTAACTACTTGCCATCTTGAATTGACCTTTTTAGGACCAGTAATTTTACCACAATAAGTTTATAGAAAGCTTAATCATTTTTAAATCAATACTTATACTCACATATATTTTGTTAATTCTTAAATATATTTTAGTCTTCAAATAACTTACTATTTTTTATATACTTAACTCTTAAGTTCATGGAAAATAGGAAAAGAAGACCACCAAATATAGACGGTTTTTATAACGACCAACCTCGACGTCGAGCTATTGGTCGCCAAAATCAAAAAGATCCTTTAAGTCCAATTACCGGAAATACTCCAGTCGGTCGTCATCAAGTGAGTAACAATATTAATAGAAAAACAAGATTGGTATCGTCTTATGCTATTGCCAGAAAAGGCCGCTCTTCTTCTTTGCTTAATGCTAGTTTGCCAAATTCTAGCTATTCATTGAGCTCGAATTCGTTAATTCAGGAGTCAATAAATAAAGATAAAAAATCAAAGTTGGTTAAAAAAAAGTGGTCTAGAAAACGTAAAACCCTAACTACTTTATTAACTATAGTCGTTATTTTTCTTGGTTTAACTGGCTGGTTTGGGTCAAAGATAATATCTAGTTTAGATAAAGTCTTCCACGGTAATATCTTCACTGATGCTCAAGCCTTATTCGGTCAGAGTAATCTGAAAGAATCTAATGGCCGAGTAAATATCTTAGTTGCTGGTGATTCAACAGATCAACCTAATCATCCAGGTGCAATTTTAACTGATTCAATTATGGTTTTAAGTTATAACCCAAGTAATCACACTGGCTTCATGTTAAGTATTCCTAGAGATCTTTGGGTATATATTCCAGGTCTTCATTCTTATCAAAAAATCAATGCATCAATTGATGTTACTAATTTTAAGGCTGCTGGTTATCCAAATGGAGGCGTTGGTCAATTAGAACAGATTATTCAAACAGATCTTGGTATTCCCATAGATTATTATGCAATAGTTAATTATGCTGCTGTCAAAGATTCAGTTAATGCTGTTGGCGGTGTAACCATTAATATTCATAGTCTCGATCCTAGGGGCATATATGATGCTTATACCCATTTAAATTTACCTAATGGCCAAGATCATTTAAACGGTCAGCAAGCTTTAGACTTATCAAGAGCGAGAGGTGATACTGCTGCTGGCGATGTTTCTTATGGTATACCAAACAGTGATTTTACTAGGACGATGTATCAGAGAGAGATAGTTGTCGCTATATTAAAAAAAGCAATGACAGTTGGCGTACTGTCAAATCCAATTAAGATTACTTCGTTATTTAATGCTTTTTCAAATAATGTTACAACTGATCTAAAGATACAGAGTATTCTATCTCTTGTTAAAGACGTTAGATCAATGAATATCTCTAAGATAGGCTCGCATACCTATAGTAATAGCTTAAGCGGTGATCCTAGTCCGTTACTTATTGACTATACTGATCCATCTTCCGGCCAAGAAGCTTTGATACCATCAGAAGGAATCGGTAATTATGGTGGTCTTAAAGCATACTTTCAAAGTTTATCATCCAATAATCCACTCACTAAGGAAAATGCTAGTGTTGAAATATTAAACGGAACCAATGTATCCGGACTTGCCAAAAAAGCTCAACAATCTCTTCAAGCAAAGGGGGTCTCTAGCGTTTCTATTGGAAATGCTGTTTATAGTAACTATACAACATCTATGGTAGTTAATAACGTTGGGGCAAAGGATTCAGCTACATCTACTTTATTGCAACAAATGTTCCCTGGTAGCGAAGTTAGTCACTCCAATGGAACCGTTGAATCCAAAGAAGCTACTAAATACAATGATAATTTTGTGGTAATCCTAGGACAGAATTACGTTACCAACCTAGGATCATCGACCAATTGATTTATCTAGTCTAGTTGTGCTCATAAAGGTATACTTGATACCAGAGATTAATGCGGGGATTAGCGCAGTTTGGTAGCGCGCCGCGTTCGGGACGCGGAGGTCGTGGGTTCAAATCCCGCATCCCCGACCAATAAATATATGGCAATATATTACACCATCATCACTGTTTTCATCATACTTCTATTCAATGAACTATGGTGGCGGTTTAAAAAACCAAACGACGAAATAAGCCGAAAAGCTGTTCATATAATAGTCGGTTGCTTTGTTGCTTTTTGGCCATTTTATTTAAGCTGGTTAGATATTCAATTGCTAGGAATAGCTTTCTTTATCACAGTCTATATCTCAAAACATCTTAATATTTTTAAAGCTATTCATAGTGTTCAAAGACCAACTTGGGGTGAACTATTCTTTGCCATATCGGTGACTTCGGTAGCTTTTATTACTCATGACAAACTAGTCTATATGACGGCTATTTTATCAATGGGTCTAGCTGATGGACTGGCAGCAATTTTTGGTTCATATTTTGGGAGTGGTACTAATTATAGGATATTTGGATCTACGAAAAGCGTAGTCGGCAGTTTAACTTTCTTAGTAGTAATTATTGGGCTACTTGATAATTATAGATTGCATGTTATTCATCCAGCTCCGGCAGTAATATATTTACTCTTAGCCGTTATAGCTATGATTTTAGAAAATGTATCAGTTTTAGGTCTTGATAATCTAGCTGTACCGTTATTGATTGCTATCTGGCTTCGCTAGCAGATAATTTAAAGCTATGAGCCCTAAGAGCATTAAATATAACTACGACATCGACAACTTCCTGCAATACGGCCCCATAAATAGGCGGGAACATACCACTAGCAAAAACTATCATTAAGATAAAACTTAAGCCAATACCATATAAGATGCTTTGCCTAGCAATCTTAAATGTATGTTTGGCTATCTTGTATGCTGCAGCTACTCTTCCGAGGTCATCTAGCATAATAACCATGTCAGCTGATTCACTGGCTGCTGTTGAGCCTCTAGCCCCCAAGGCGATACCGACATCAGCTGCTGTTAATACAGGAGCATCATTTACACCGTCGCCAACAAATACCACAGGACGTTCCTTAATCTTTTCAATTGCTTTTAATTTATCTCCCGGTAGAGCATCGGCAACGACTGAATTTATTCCAAGTTCTTTAGCAACGGTCTTAGCAACCTGTTCGTTATCTCCTGTTATGAGTAAAAGATTGTCAAT
>JAJZKE010000014.1:0-7577 GCA_021809645.1 bacterium
CTGATTTACTGGTTGCTGAAGATATGAGTGGTAGTTTTAAAAAAATAATTACTGAAGATATTCAGTCTGATGCTACTGAAATAAATATTCCAACTCTCTTGATTTATGGCCAAGAAGATAATCAGACCCCTGTACTTTACGGAGAAATTTATCATCAACTAATTAAAAATTCAACTTTAGAAATAATTGGCGGAGCCGGTCATTTTATACAATACGATCAACCTGATAAGCTAATATTAATGATTGAGAAATTTTTATGATTAAAAAAATTCTAAATTCAACTAAATCGATATACTCACCTGAATTTCCGAGAACAATAACATATATGCTTCAGACTACTGAGTATCGGGTAGGTCCTTATCTAAAATGGTTTTGGAAAACTCAGGATTTTTCTAAAGTCCGCAATCGTCAAGAACTAGAAAGAACAACAGTCGCTAAGTTAATTTTAAATACCTTAAAAATCGGTATAGCGATTGAAATATTAGGTGGCCTAGTATTAATGTTTCTAACCATTGGCAATATTGTCCCTGGGGGCTGGGGCTTTGGCCTAGCTGCCATAATTGCATTCCCGGTTATCTGGTCACATATAATATGTTTCCCGGTATCTTTAGCGAGACTAGTTATTATTGATCCTAAAGAGCGTCAATCAATAAAGAAAACCAAGCAAATATTTAATAATCATCAGGGAACAAAAATAGCTGTTGCCGGCAGTTACGGTAAAACAAGCATGAAAGAGCTTTTAAAAACTGTTTTAAGCCAAGGTAAAAATGTAGCTGCTACCCCAGCTAATAAAAACGTTGCTGCCTCTCATCTAAAATTTGCTGAGTCATTATCAGGTAACGAGGATATCTTAATTGTTGAGTTCGGTGAAGGTGGCCCTGGCGATGTAGCTCGTTTTAGCGATACTCTTAATCCCGACATGGCAGTCATCACAGGTATCTCGCCAGCTCACCTTGATCGGTATAAGACAATTGAAAATGCAGCTTCTGATATTTTTAGCCTAAGTAATTATGTCGAACACTCAAAGATATTTGTTAATAAGGAATCAATAGAAGCTGTTAAATATATCAAAAAGAATATGAAATTATATGATCGACATGGTGCTTTAGGCTGGCAAGTTAACGATCTTAAAATCAGTATTTCTGGACTTAAATTTAAACTGACTAAAGGGAATAAAACTATTAATTTATCTAGCAGCCTATTAGGACGGCATCAAGTAGGTCCGTTAGCTTTAGTGGCTGCTTTAGCACAGGAAATGGGTCTATCTGATCAACAAATCGAGAATGGTATAAAAGAAGCTAAAGCTTATGAGCACCGAATGCAGCCGTATATATTAAGTGATGCTTGGATTATAGATGATACATATAATGGCAACTTAGAAGGTATTAAGGCAGGGACTAGTCTTCTTAAAGAACTTGAAGCTAAACATAAAATTTATGTTACTCCTGGTTTAGTTGATCAAGGTAGAGAAACAAATAAGATTCATGAACAGGTTGGTAAATATATTGCTGATGCTAATCCTGATAAAGTTGTGCTTATGAAGAACTCGGTTACCGACTACATAGTTAAAGGATTAAAATCAGCAGGCTATAAGGGGGAGATTGATATCGAAACTGATCCCCTGCTTTACTATAATAATCTTCCTAGCATGATAGCTAGTGGTGATATTGTCATGATGCAAAATGACTGGACGGATAATTATATATAAATTGTACCCTTTTATTGTATTGCTTAATTGTTATTAGACGGATATATTGTTGATTATGGAAACTATTGCTGTAATTTTTGGCGGGCGTTCGGCAGAACACGATATATCAATTATCACTGCCTTATCAAGTATCATTAAGCCTCTTGAGCTTACAAAAAAATACAGAATTGAACCAGTATATATTGATAAAAATGGTCGTTGGTATTCAGACCAAAGATTAAAAGATATTGAGTTATATACTTCTGGTAATATTATTGATTTAATTAATAAACTGACACCAGTTAGTTTACAATTCGATAGCGGGTTAACAATCGTTAAGTCAAGTGGTTTAGCTGGGCGCAAGCAACATATTAAGATTGACTTAGTATTTCCGTCGATGCATGGTACCTATGGAGAAGATGGCAGTCTTATGGGCTTATTGGATATGGCAGGAGTGCCGTATGTTGGCTGTGGTCAGGCGGCCAGTAGTTTGGCAATGAATAAACTAACAGCCAAACAATTAGCTGAAGATAATGGTATTGCTGTTAGTCGATATGTTTTTACGACTAAATTGACACTGGAAAGAGAACCAGCGCGAGTCATTAAGGAAATAAAAGAGAAACTAAAATATCCACTTTTTATTAAACCAACTCATCTAGGTTCAAGCATAGGTATATCAAGAGCAATAAACGATCAGGAACTTGTAAACGGCCTTGAAGTTGCCGCTCATTATGATGATCAAGTATTAATTGAAGAAGAAGTTAAAAATTTAGTTGAAGTTACTTTGCCAATTATCGGCAATGATCAACCAATTCCGGCATTACTAGAGCAGCCGTTAACTAAACCGGAAGACTTTTTTGACTTTGATGCCAAATATCTTAATGGGGGTAAAAAAGGTAAAGGCAGCCCCAAGGGTGCTCAAGGATATAGTCAGATACCAGCTAACATAGACCAAGAGCTATATAAAAAAGCAGAGGAAACAGCGTTAAAGTTATATAAAATTTTTGGACTGTCAGGTATTTCAAGGGTTGACATGCTGATTGACCAGAAATCAAAGACTGTTTACTTTAATGAGATTAATCCATTGCCCGGTGGTCTTTATGCTCATAACTGGAGTAAGGCTGGCATCAGTAATGTCGAACTAGTTAGTAAGCTAATTTCTTATGCTAAGGAACGATTTAATGGTCGTCAAGATTTAACGACTAGTTTTACTACCAATTACTTGAGGCAATTTTAATGACAAAGATATACCCGATTTCGTATTTTAGAGATCAATACATTAATTTCACTGACGCCAATTTAAGCATTGCTAGCTCTCCGATGCTTTATGGCTTAAGCAGCTACAGTGTTATGCCGATATATATAAATACAAACAACAGTTCACCGTATATGTTTCGTCTTGCAGATCATTTTAATCGTCTCAAAAATTCAGCAAAAATATTATCTTTCGATGATTTTCTAGAAGAATGGAATGAAAAAAAATTAGAACAAGTTATCAAAACTTTAGTCAATAAAAATAAAATAAAAAAAGACGCAATGGTTCGGATTACTATCTTTACTGACGGAATACTTTCTGGAACAAAAATGATCGGTATACCTCATAAATTAGCGGTCTTCATTTATGATTATCAACCAATTCTTCCGTTATCGGGGGCCAGTTTATTGGTCAGCAGTTGGCGTCGAATATCTGATAACGCAATCCCTGCTCGAGCTAAAATAAACGGCGGTTATGTCAACTCATCTCTTATCAAGAATGAAGCGTTGAGTTTTGGTTTTGACGATGCCATTGCCCTTGACGATAATGGTCATATTACTGAGAGTAGTGTTAGCAATATTTTTTTAGTAAAGAATAATCAACTCATGACCCCCTCGACCGATAATGATATTTTAGAGGGAATAACTCGAGATACTGTTAGACAGATAGCTGACGATTTAAATATTATTTGTCAAGCTAAACCACTCGATCGGACAGAGCTCTACACTGCCGATGAAATTTTCTTAAGTGGCAGCAGTGTTTCCATCACCCCAGTTATAAAAGTTGATAATCGCAATATCGGTGATGCCAAGCCAGGATCTATTACTCAAAAAATAAGCAACTCATATAATCAATTAACTCATGGTCAACTTACAGATAAACACCACTGGCTGACTAGAGTATAATAATATTTTAATATGCAGAGATATAATCCTTCGGACATTGAGCCTAAGTGGCAAAAGATATGGGACGAAACAGGTGTCTACACAGCCAACCTAAAAAGTAATCGACCCAAATATATTGCTATGAGCATGTTTAATTATCCTTCTGGGGCGGGAATTCATATTGGCCATGCCATGAACTATACAATTAGTGATGTCAAGGCACGTTTTAAACGTCAGCAAGGTTATGAAAGTTATCATCCGGTTGGCTGGGATGCTTTTGGTTTGCCAGCTGAAAATTATGCTATTAAAACTGGCGTATCACCACAAGAAAGCATGGCAAATATAATTCCAGGATACCATAAGCAATATAAGGCGATGGGTTGGAGTAACGATTGGCAAAAAGAAATAGCCACTCACCTACCCGAATATTATAAATGGACACAATGGATATTTAGTGAAATGTATCGTCGAGGTTTAGCATATCAGGATTCTAGGATGCAATGGTGGTGCTCGATTGATAAAACAGTTTTAGCTAATGAACAAGTTATTGACGGTAAGTGTTGGCGCCATGATGGACCTAATGATCCGTTAGTTGAAAAAAGAGAAGTTAAACAGTGGTTTTTTAAGATTACAGATTATGCTGATGAGTTGCTGGCAGCGATTGACCAATTAGATTGGAGCGAAAGTGTAAAGCTAGCTCAAAAAAACTGGATAGGTAAAAGTGTTGGCGCTGAAATAGAATTTAGAATTCATAATTCAAAAGATACCATCAAAGTTTTTACTACTAGAGCTGATACTATTTTCTCAGCAGCATTAATAATTTTAGCTCCAGAGCATAAATTAACTAAAAAGATTACTACTATCGACAATCAGCAGCTAATTAATAAATATATAGAAGATAGCGAGCATAAAAGTGAAGTCGAAAGACAAGCAGATAAGGATAAAAGCGGAGTTTTTACCGGTGCTTATGCTATCAACCCAGCCAACGGAGAAAAGATCCCAATTTGGATATCAGATTTTGTTTTGGCAGGGTATGGCACTGGTGCTATTTTTGGCGATATCCATGATGAACGAGATTTTGAGTTTATCAAAAAATTCAATATTCCAGCTAGAGTCAGTATTATTCCGGAGGATGAACAAGAAGCCCAGAAAGTAAAAAACCAAGAGTATTGTTATTCATCAGAGGGTATTTTAATTGATTCAGCTGAATTTAGTGGCCTAAGAAGCAACCAAGCTAGAGAAAAAATAATAGACTGGTTAGCTAAAAAGAAAGTTGCCAAAGAAGTAACCAACTATCGAATGCTGGACTGGAGCGTTAGTCGACAAAGATATTGGGGAGCACCGATACCAGTCATTAATTGTCCAAAATGCGGTTCTGTTTTGGTGCCAGATAAAGATTTGCCTGTTATCCTTCCCGAATTAACTGATTATCAACCGACTGGTGATGGTCGAAGTGCGCTTGCTCGAGCTAAAGATTGGCTTAGCATCGAATGTCCTCAATGCCACGGCTTGGCTGAAAGAGAAACAGATACCTTAGATACCTATATTGATAGTAGTTGGTATATGTACCGTTATTTTGACCCTCAAAATCAAAATAATATCTTTGATAGCGAAATAGTTAAAAAATGGGAACCAATCGATTTTTATAATGGAGCTGATCATGCTACTGCTCATCTTCTATACGCTCGATTCATAGCTCGTTTTTTTACAAAAATTGGTCTTATTAACGAACCTGAACCTTTTAAACAGTTTCTTTTTAATGGTAAAGTTACAGCTTCCGATGGTCAGATGTTTTCCAAAAGTAAAGGTAATGGCGTAGATCCTCTAGAGATCATTTCTAGCGGTTATGGAGCTGACTCGCTGAGAATATATTTAATGTTTGCGGCACCATTAGATCTTTGGGTTAAGTGGGATTCAAGAGGTGTTCCTGGCGCTTATAGGTTTTTAAACCGCCTTTGGAATTTAGTATCCGAATATCTTGAATCGGCCGATGGCCAATTAAATGACGATGATCGTCTAGCTATTAACCAGATAATACATCCAATGATTAAAAAGGTTACTGAAGATATTGAAAATAACAGATATAACACTGCGATCGCCACAATAATGGGATCTTTAAATGAGCTTTATAGAATTAAAAAAAATAATCTAGTCAAGTGCGATGTTTGGCTAGCAGCTCTAAGCAGTATTATCGCTTGCGTTGCACCTTTTGCTCCTCATATAAGCGAGGAACTGTGGCAATTACTAGGCAATAGTACGACTGTCCATCGTGATACTTGGCCAAAATGGGACGAACAGTACTTAGTTAGTGAAGAAGTTACGATTGTTATTCAAGTTAACGGTAAAGTTAGAGCCGAAATCAAGATGCCTCAAGGAGCTAACCAAGAAGATGTTTTAACCGTTGCTCAAAAAGAAGATAATATTAAGAGGTATTTAGCTGAATCGTCAATCAAGAAAGTTATCTATATAGCTGATAAAATATTAAATATTGTTGTCGGTTAAGACAACAGACTAAATATTATTAACGTCTTAGTTGTAGGTGATAATCATTAACTATATCTATCTATTTGGATGTTTTTTTGAATTACTCTTTATGCGATTAATAATCTTTTGCTATAATTATTAAGAAATTTAAGCATTGTAACAGCATAAAGGAGCAATGTATATATGGGTAAACCAAAAAAACGAACTAGTCCGAGAAGAACAGGTAGTCGTCGTAGTCACCTAGTTTTAAAGTTAGCTAGAAAAGTAAACGCTAAATCTCCGGTTAAAGTTAAAACAACAACAAGAGAAACTGGTAAGAAGTTAGCTAACAAAGGATAGTAAGTTACGAAAGTATACTTTCTTCAGTTAGCTGCTAGCTATATAATAACAGTCCATTAACAATAAGGAGGAACATGTTATGGCCTCAAATCGTCATTTAGGCAGAGTCATAGCTTTCCAGACTCTCTACGAGCAAGAATTCAGAGTTGATGCCAATGACAATAAATTCAACCTCGACGAAGTCTTAGAGAGGAATATAAACCGCTATAAAGGCTTAGTGGAAGATACTGACTTTATATTAAAACTAGTTAAAGGTGTTAACGATAAGTCAGCCGAATTGGACGCACGGCTTCAGCCGGTAGCTCCTGAGTGGCCTATTGATCAGATTGCCCGTATGGACCGTATTATTTTGAGGATGGGTCTTTATGAAATGACTTATTTGTCTGATATACCAGTTAAAGTTGTTATTAACGAGGCTGTTGAGCTTGCCAAGGCATTTGGCGGTGATAATTCATCCAAATTTATTAACGGTGTTCTCGGTACAATCTATAAAAACAATGAAGAAGAATCATCGACTAAAAAAACTAATACTAAGTCTAAAAAGGTTAAGTAATGAAAAAACCGCAACCAATTAAAGGTATCAAGGAGTTATATAAACGCCGGCCGATTATTAGCGAGGTTGTCAGAGAGACTACTTCCGGTGGTATTGTCTTTAGAAAAAATAAAGGCCGCGTTGAAATTTTATTAATTAAAGATGCTAAAGACCGTTGGACAATACCGAAGGGTCATGTTGAACCTGGCGAAGAGACGGGTGCAACTGCTGAAAGAGAGATTACTGAAGAGACCGGCTTAAGAGATATGGAAGCTATAGTTTGGCTAGGAAAAGTTAATTTTCGATATAGGCGTGGTCATTCTTTAGTGCTTATGACTATGCATATTTGGTTGGTTGAAGCTCAGGGCAATACTAATAAACTTAACGCTGAAGATT
>JAJZKE010000014.1:7587-18969 GCA_021809645.1 bacterium
CCAGGGAGGCGGTGTATTTAATTGCTTACGAAGATATTGGTAAATTAATACTAGTTGCTATGAAAAAAATAAGAGAAGGTAAATACTAGAATAATTATATGGAACCGTCACAATATCAAACTTTTGCTGAAGATACTCTTAAGATTAAGTTTAATGACATTGATTTATTGATTACTGCTTTTACTCACCGTTCATATTTAAATGAGCATCGACGAACAGTTAAAACGCATAATGAGCGCCTTGAGTTTTTAGGTGATGCTGTTTTAGAGCTGGTAGTAACTGAATTTTTATATAATAACTACAATGATCCAGAAGGAATACTAACTAATTGGCGCAGTAGTTTAGTTAGAACGGAGAGCATATCGGATGCTGCTAAGAGTTTTAATTTTGAGCCCCTCCTAAGACTTAGCCGTGGAGAATCACGAGGTACTTCTAGAGCCAGAACGCAAATCTTAGCTAATTGTTTTGAAGCTGTAATTGGCGCTATCTATTTAGACCAAGGTTATGATAAAGCTAAAGGGTTTATTCATCAGAGTGTCATATCTAAATTTAATAAAATATTAGAAAGTGGTTCTTGGATGGACCCAAAATCTCATCTTCAAGAATTAGCTCAAAGTAAAGAATCAGCCACACCAGTTTATCGAGTTATAAGCGAAGAAGGGCCAGATCATGATAAAACTTTTACAGTTGGTGTTTTTGTCAATAACCAACTTAGAGGTCAAGGTGTTGGACCATCAAAGCAGGCAGGTCAACAAATGGCTGCTGAATCAGCTTTAAAATATTATTTAAAAGATGATAATTCGCAGTAGTTTTTATTTAAACTAGTCAAATAATAATATCAATTGACATAAGAGGTCGTAATCTGTAGAATATCAAATACTGTTTGACGTATATTTTAAAGAAAGAATGTCAGTAAACACTAGATGTTAGTTATTCGTTTGCAACGTACCGGTCGTAAAGGGCATGCAATGTTCCGGATTGTCGTCCAGGATTCTAGACGTACGCCTTCGAGTGGCAAGGTAGTAGCTCAATTAGGAAGTTATGATCCTCATGCCAAGATTATTAATATTGATAAAGAAAAAACAAGTAAATATTTAAGTAACGGTGCTCAGCCATCAGAACGTATGGTCAGCCTATTAAAAAGCCAATCTATAGAGTTGCCTGCTTGGATAAAGTCTTCGTCGGGCAAGCAAAAAGCTATTAAAAACCCTGATAAACGTCGCTCTACCGCCCCTGCTAAAGACGAAGAAAATAAAGAAGAATCAATTGATCAGACCGAAGATGATAAAAAAGAAATAATTAACGAAAATATTGAGGTCAAAGAAGAAGATCAAGTAAAGTCTGAAGAAAGTTGAGAATATTTATCACCAACTTTAAAGTTTTTAGTATATAATTTAAATGAACTAAAGGAGGGATTTTTACCAAATGAGTAGCATTGATGAACAATTTGTAGAATTTGTTGTAAAGTCATTAGTCAATAAGCCTGAGAGCGTAAAAGTTGAGCGAAGGATTGATGAAAAAGGAGTTCTCTTAGAATTGACAGTTGATCCTGAAGATCTAGGTCGAGTTATTGGCAAGAGAGGAGCCACTGCTCAAAGTATTAGGACACTTCTTAGAGCTCTTGGTACAAAAAATGATGCCAGGTATAATTTAAAGATTATTGATAACGGTATAGGTGACCGATCTCCTTCTAGGTCATATAGTGATAATGATTCACCAGTTAATGAGCATAGTTATCAACAATTAAGCGGCGATCAAACATCAGATGACCAAGATGATCAACAAGAAGAGCAAGAAGAACCTTCTGAAGATCGTTTATCTAAGACTAGAAAAGAACTTGAAGAGCTTGACGATTTAGACGTATAGACTTAAGAATTAGAACTTTAAGGTTAAGATGCATTTAAGTATTGAAGAAATTTCTAACTGGGTTTTTGAATCTGAAGATAATCAGTCAATAATATATGCATTAGGCCAAGAAGAAGCTTTAAGGGTCGGTCAATTAATTATTCTCGATAAATTTGCAATTGTCTCAAGCGCTATAACCGATCGTTTAGCAGAGCTCAAGGATCCAAATCAGGAAGTTGAAAGATTAATAAATAAAATCGGCGAACTATCGATTATTAGTCAGAATAGATATTTTAGTCTTTTAGAAGATAAGCCGATTAGTCGAGACGATTTAATAGCTACATCAGTAACTGATCGATTTAGAACTAGAACTTCAAGTCGTATTTGGGAAACTTTATCTAGTGAGTACAGACGTTATACAAATAATATTCCAAGGATAAACGAACGATTTAGCGATCAAAAAAGACCTCATGAAAGACTGTCATTCCTGGAAGGCCTTTTTATAAACGAAAATCAAATCTCAGAAAAAGTATTAAGAAAATTAATTTTAAGCGGACAGATAGAAGATGTTAAAGGCATCGGTAAACGGAGCATCAGTTTATTAAGAGACAGGTTTATTTCCGGTGAAGGTATTGATAATAACTGAGTTTAAAGGTATAATATTTTGCTAGTCAATAATGACTAGAAAAATAAACAAACTCTTTTATCTAACAAGAGTTGAGAGATTTATGTGTTATAAAAAATGCCGGTAATAACCGGCTTTTTTGTATAATTTATATTATGCATATTCAAATAATTACTTTATTTCCAGAAATGTTTGAACCAGTTTTAAATTCAAGCATGATGAAAATTGCCAGAAACAAGAAACTTGTAAGTTTCGAATATCTTGATCTAAGAGATTTTGGCCTCGGTCTCAGAAAATCTGTCGACGATACACCTTATGGCGGCGGTAATGGTATGGTATTTATGATTGAACCTCTTGTTTCAGCGATTGAAAAAGCTAAAAGTAGTGATCCCGATGCTGAAGTATTATTGCCTACTCCAAGGGGTAAAAAATATAGCCAACAGGAAGCCAATAAGCTATCAAACCTAAAAGGTATGATTTTGATTTGTCCACATTACGAGGGTTATGACGAGAGAGTTACCAGTTGGGTAGATAGACAATATTCAGTTGGTGATTATGTATTAACTGGCGGAGAATTACCAACAATGGTCATCATAGATTCGGTAGTTAGGTTAATTCCAGGGGTCTTAGGGGGTCAAAATAGTGCTATTGATGAGTCTTTTCAGGGAGATAATAATCAAGTTGAATACCCGCAATACACCAGACCAGAAAACTTCAGAGGCTTGAAAGTACCGGGAGTGCTTCTATCTGGTCATCATAAGAATATTGAAAATTGGCGCCTTGCCAATAAACGTAAGGTATAATAGTCATATAAGGAGGCATATAAATATGAAACTATCTTTTATCAAACCAGTCTATGCTCATTGTGATTTACCGTGTGGAGTTTATGATCCATCTCAGGCTAAAATTGAAGCTCAAAGCTTAAAGGCCATTATAGAAAAATATAGTGACTTTGATGATCACAATAAAACACGGGCAATTATCATAAAAGAAGAGAGAGCTGAGCTTGTTAAGCATCACTTAATGGTACTTTGGGCTGATTACTTTAAACCTGAACACTTGGAAAAGTATCCTGACTTACATCAAAAATTTTGGTTAGCTATTAAACAAGCATCAAATGTTAAACATAGTCTTGATGTTAAAGAGGCTGATAAGCTTTTAGAACAAATTGATGATATCGCAAAAATCTTTTGGGCAACTAAAAAAGGTTAGGTTCTTAATTATTAGAAGAGTTAAGGGTGATAGTATGAAACCAACCTTAAAGTCTGATGATATTGTCGTCGGAAGTAGGTTGATAGCGCCTAAACTTAATAAGTTGGTAATAGTAAGCTATAACGGCCGAGATATTATCAAAAGAGTTAAGAGTATAAAAAAGGATAGCCTCTATATTGTTGGTGATAATGAAGCTAGGTCAACTGATAGCCGTCATTTTGGCTGGGTCAGCAAAGAGTCATTAACGGCCACCGTTATTTGGCCTAAAAAATAAATACTTATCCACAGTTTATCCAGACGTTATCCCAAGGAATTATAAAACATGCTTGCTTTATATAAGTGCTGGACATAAAATAATAACTACCACTGTGAGGTGGTTGTCAGATCCCTAAAAAGATCAGACAGCGGACAGGTCATAGTATTAGCAATAATATTAACGACTGTTCGCACACGATAAGAACTCTTATTTTCGGATAAGAGTTCTTTTCGTTAAGTTATAAATTATGCTTCTATTTTTCGAAAACGGTAGACACCAAATAAAATACAGACAACTAATGTTATAGCTAGAGCCAGTAGATCTTTTTCAATACCGAATTTTGATTGGCCTAATAATGCCCACCGCATGGCATCAACACTATATGATATCGGATTAAACTCGGCAACTATCCGAAGCCAGGTTGGTACACCATTTAATGGGTAAAGCGCACCACTTAAAAAATATAAGGGGAAAACTAAAAACTGGTTAATTGCTTGAAAGCCTTGCATATCTTCAACAAAAGATCCTATACCAGAGCTAAAGCAAGCTATAGCAACCGAAAGAGCCAACATTATGAGAATAGCTACTGGAACCATTGCCCAGCGGTTAGTTCTAAAGCCAATGGCTAATGAGATGACTAGGACAAGTGACCCCTGGATAGTCGCGGTCGTTGCTCCACCTAAAGCACTGCCGAACATTATTTTTAGTCGAGATACCGGAGCTACCATTGTCTCTTTCAAGAAACCAAATTGACGGTCAAAAATAATCATTGCACCAAAAAACATTGCTGCAAAAAGAGCTGTTTGAATCATGATACCTGGGACTAAAAAGTGTAAGTAGTTCCCTTGGCCAGCCTTTTTATATATCGATCCTAATCCATAGCCTAAGGCCAATAAAAATAGTAAAGGTTGGCCAATGGCACCGACAATTCTCGACTTACTGCGGAAGTATCTTTTTAGTTGTCTTAACCAAAGTATAAATAGAACTCTCATTTCATAGCCCTTGCTCGATGACGTTGGCGCCAAGCTTCATGAGGATCAACAGATTCATCACGTATTTTAGTTCCAGTCATCTTAAGATAAGCTTGTTCTAAAGATTTACTCTTAGTTTTCTTTTTTAGCTCGTTGGCAGTACCACTGGCAATAATTTTGCCGTGGTCAATAAAGGCAATCCGACTAGCATTGGCATCAGCTTCTTCTAGATAGTGGGTTGTAAAAAAAATAGTCATATTTTGTTCTCGACTTAATCTCTGAACATAATCCCAAAGTAAATTTCTGGTTTGCGCATCAAGGCCTAGCGTTGGCTCGTCCAGAAATAAGATCTTTGGATGATGTAATAATCCTCTAGCTATCTCGAGTCTTCTTTTCATTCCACCAGAAAAAGTTTTCACTAGAAAGTCACGTCTATCCCAGAGCTCAACTAGTTCTAGGAGTTCTTTAATGCGATTTTTGAGCTGATTTTTCGGGACATGATATAAGACACCGTGAAGCTGCATATTCTCATATGCAGTCATTTCAGTATCAACGCTCGGATCCTGGAAAACAATTCCAAAACTTTTGCGAGCTAAGTCTTGTTGACGAACAACATCATGTTCGTTTAATAATAACTGTCCTGAAGTAGGTTTTAGGAGGGTGGTTAACATCTTTATGGTTGTACTTTTACCAGCACCATTAGGACCAAGTAGGGCAAACCTTTCGCCGGCTGTTACTTTTAAACTGACATTATCAACAGCAGCAATAGAGCCAAACTTTTTAGTTACTTTCTTAACTTCGATCATTTATTTACCTTTAGACAGATAGTTAATTAAATAAACTTTTCAATTAATAACATCGGTCATTAATTTTATTGTTTAATTTAATTTTTTTACAACTATATATATTTTACCACGTAGCGCTTCATGAGATTAAAAAATAGATATAAAACAAACTTCCTGTTGATTCACTAGACTGTAATTTAATTTTGCCTGAAAAATCATTAGTTAATGATTGATGGGCTAAACTTAATCCTAGACCTAAACCACTAGATTTATTTTTAGTTGAAAAGTAGGGATTAAAAATTTTATTTTGAAGACTCTTATTTATTCCGCAACCGTAGTCTTTAACCTCAATAACAAGATATTGATCTTCAGGATATTTTTCAATCTTAATCACTTTTTGACGATCATCACAATTATCATAAGAATCTATGGCGTTACGGATAAAACAACTGATTATTTGCTTGAAACGAGTCGGATTACCTTTTAAGATGTAGTCTTCAGAATCTAGGAGTTCTATTTTTACTTGTCTTTGGTTAGCTATCGGTATAAGGTTTGCGATAATGACATTGAGCTGTTTATTGACTGAAAAATGCCTATCAGTCAAAGGCTGATGGCTAATTTGACTTCTTGTATTAATTAGATAATCTTCCATAAGTTTTATATTAACGTTTAACAAATCAAGGTTGTGATTATTGTTATCGGTAATGTATTTGTCAAAGTTTAAACGTGCAGCAGTTAATGGTCCACTTAACTCGTGAATCATACTCAGTATGTTTCGCTCTAGATTGTTAAAATAGATATTACTTTCTTTTTTAGCTGAAGGCTCAAAAGAACTAATAGCCATTATTGATCCTCTAAACGATAGCCAACACCGTGTATAGTTTTAATTAATTGATGCTTAAATGGTCGATCAATCTTATCCCTGAGTGTCTTAATATGAACATCAATACTATTTGACCACGGCTTATTATTTCGCCAAGCAAGGCTTCTTAAGTGGTCTCGGCTAAGAGTCTGATTAGCATGTTTAACTAATACGTCTAAGATGGCGTATTCTTTGTGCCTTAAGTAAATAGGTCGACTACCTTCTCTTGTGACGCTTTCAGTATCTCGATCGAGTATCAAAGACGTTGACCGTGGGCTTGTCATCATTTCTCGGTATATTTTTAATCTTCTCGATATAGCATTAAGTCTTGCTTCGAGCTCTCCTAGACTAAAAGGTTTAACTAAGTAGTCGTCTGCCCCACAGCTAAATAGCTCTAGTTTTGTTGATAAACTACCATCACCGCTTAAAATTAAAATCGGCGCTTTAACGCCGATTTTTCTGGTTTGCCGACAAACAATTAGGCCGGGTATATCCGGTAGGTTTAGATCCAGGATTATTAAGTCAGGTCGTTCTTTTTTTATCAGTTCTAGACCATCTTTGCCATTTTTTGCTAAAAGTATTTCATAGCTATGCTTGAGAGCTGTATTTAAGGTATCAAGTACAGACTCGTTGTCCTCAATCAGTACTGCTTTAAAATAAGCCATATCCTACACCTAACTATACAACAAATAAAACACATACTCGGAATATAGTCAATAATATTTATTAAAATAATTTAATCTGAATTTTTTATTTTTATATAGTTAATAACCCGATATGATAAACCATAGGATAAGATAGCTATGGGTAGTTCAACGATAAAGGCTTCGATAATTGCCGTTCTTTCGGCTCTTAAGGTGCTTGCGGTTAAGACATCAAACCAAGCGTCTATTAAAAGGGCAGTTCCAAGCATTGATGAAGTCAAGGCTGTCCAAAGCGAATGTTTGATGGCTAATATTGCGGTTATAGCGAATAATAGGCATTCAAATATGTCAAAACCGACCCAAGCAATGTCCCAATGACGTGAGTTGTAATGGTGAGGTAAAATAACGGCTAGTAATATGGTCCAAGGTATTAAAAAACCACAAGCAGCTGCGTAAAGAATTGCATACCAATTTGGAAATATTTTTTTAAATCTTTCTTTTGTCATTTTGATGGAGTTGGCCATAACTAAATATAATTATACAAACTTAAATTAAAATGTAGTTATCGATAAATATTAAACTAGTGATTACCTTCTGATTGATATATAATAGACCTTACTCTAATTAAAAATAAAAATTAATCTAATTTATGTATATCAGAGATATTAATTCTAGCCGAATTTCTTCTTCTCAACCTGTTAAAAAAAGGCGCTTAAATCCCATTAGTGTCTTGTTGTTTTTGTTGTTTGTTGTTGTCGGTTGGCTATTCTTAGGCACAACAACACATGCTGCAACTCCAGGCAGCCCAATTAAATCAGGTTGGTCAGGATATTGTTTGGATGATTACTTGGGAAAAGTAAAACCAGGCAACAAAATAGATTTATGGACATGCAATAATTCAAGCGCTCAAAATTGGCAGGTAAATTTAACTTCTATAAAACACGATGGTATGTGTTTAACGGCTCAGTCTAATACTAATATTAATCTAAATAATTGTATCCAAGGAGCTAATCAAGTTTGGATAAGGGATAATCAAGGATTTATTAACCCTAATAGCCATCTGTGCTTAACGGCGCCCCAAGAAGAACAGGGTATATCCTTAATCTTAGCTTCTTGTAATGAACTTACTTCTGTATCTAAAATCTGGCAGCCTAATGTTAACTTTATCAATTATCCATGCACTGGCGATCAAGGACAAAAAGTAGCCTGTTATGCAATAAAGGAATGGATAAGATGGACAACTGAGCCCAATAATCATGAAGCTTTATTAAATGCCTATACTGGTGGAGCTCCTTACGAAGAATGGTGTGCCGATTTTGTTAGCTATGTTTATAAAGAAGCTGGTTACCCTTTTAAATATGGTAATTATGATAACTGGGACGAAAATATTGCTCCTGATATCGTCAATCAAGGATTTCATGTTGATAATAGTCCGAATTATATTCCAAAACCTGGAGATGTCGGATACTTTAGCTATCTAGGCGGACATGTTGAAATTGTTGTTAGTGGTGGTAAAAAACCAACATTTATCTATGGCAATTCAGCCACCATAGATCCGACCACCGGCAATGGTCAGATGGAAACTAATACTATCACTCGAGTAAAATCTCTAGGCAAGCTTCTTTACTATATGTCACCTACGTCGATTACTTGAAATCTTAAAATGTAAAATATCTTATTTAAATTAATAATTCACGGTAGTTACAATATCGCTATATAAGGGCGGAGGGTATATGCCCAGCGAGCTGACGTGTATTAGGTTAGAGCCAACCATGGATAGCTGGCTAAGTTATGACGATATGAAGAATTTGCTGCAGTTCATATCGGAAATAATAAAAAATGATAAAATCCAGTTTTTAATTAAGTCCGACAAGCAAAAAGGTATAACTTACTATATCTATATTCCTTCAAGACTACTAAAGATTACAATAAACGAAATATTTTCTCTGTGCCCAGGAATAAATGTAATTAACGACAAACCGAATATAAAAGTAAAAAGTAATATTTATCAAACAAATCTTTACTTTAAAAAACACTATGCATATCCTCTAGCTAACGATGCAGATAATGAAAATCATGAACTTTCAATGATTTTATCTAATTTATCTAATCTAAATAAAGATTTTGAGATTATCATTGATACTAAGAAATTAAAACAACCAGGACCATATTTACTTAGAAGACGAATATTAAATGATCATAAAGCAAAGTTATATGATCCTAGTATAGTAGGATATTTTTTAAAACTATTTAATTTAATTCTAATTTCTCCTATTTTTTTATTTAGAAACATTGATAATTTATTGAATCAAAATACTTTTCCAGCTAAGAACCGTAGACTATCTATCGTTGATCATCAAAGTGTAACCTTGCTAGATAAACTTTATCAACCACTATTTAAAACGAATCTAACAATAAAAATAAAAAGCCGAACTAAAAACGAAGATTTATCAGAATGTATATTATCAATAGTTAATAGTTTCGCTAAAAAAAGTGGTTATCAACAATTCAAAATTAGAAATCGTCATAGCCGAGACGTTTATTCTGCTAGTGATATAGCTAGTTTATTCCATTTTTCTAAGAGTGATTTAACTTCTGGATATTTTAATGTAAGCCAGTTTAAGAGTTTGCCTTTACCTAGTTCTTTAAGGAATATAGAAAAAGATTATATATCACTTGGAGTTAATAATTATCACGGCAGACATAACAAAATAAAAATGACCTATAAAGCTAGACAACAACATCTTTACATAACTGGAGCTACAGGAACAGGTAAATCAACACTAATAGCTAATATGATAAAACAAGATCTAGACCATAATAAAGGAATAACTTTAATTGATCCCCATGGTGATCTTGCCCAAGAAGTGGTTGATATTATTCCTGAACAACGAAAAAAAGATCTTATATATTTTTGCCCGGCTGATTTAAAACAAAATTTGAGAATAAATTTACTAGAAGTAAAAGCTAAACCTGGGACAACTGAATATCTTTTTGAAATTGATCAAATAACAGAAAGTATTTTAAGTTTATTTAATAAAATATTTCTAACTGACAACAAAGACAACCATCGTATCGAATATATTCTCAGGAACTGTATTTTAACGGCCTTGAATATTCAAGATTGTACTATTTTTAACGTTTTTCAATTACTAACTGACAATAGCTATAGGTTTAAAGTAATGCCTTACATTAGCGATAGTAATTTGATGAATTTTTGGAAGAATGAATATGGAAAAGCGGGTGATTATCAAAGAGTTAAAATGATCTCTGGCGTAACTTCGAAGGTAGGCCGATTATTATTTTTTGAACCCACCAAGAGAGTATTTGATAGCCCTAAGAGTACTCTGGATATTGCTAACGTAATTGATCAAAATAAAATACTAATATGTAATTTTTCTAAAGGTTCATTAGGCGAGGATGGCTCTAAATTATTCGCAACAGCTATACTTTCAAAAATTCAATTAGCTGCTTTAGCAAGAATTAATGATTCCGCTCATCCAAGAACTAGCCATTACTTATATGTTGATGAATTCCAAAATTATGCACCGAGAATATTAATTCAAATGCTTTCTGAAATACGTAAATATGGCCTATATCTAACTATTGCTGAGCAATCTCCTTCGCAACAAGATTTTTTATCGACCAATGCTCTCTTTGCAAATATTGCCAACACCATATGTTTTAGGACAACTAGTATTAACGATGAAAAAATGCTTTACCCTAAATTTAAAGATTTACTCAGCTCTGGAGATCTTAGCAATATGCCTAATTATAGTTTCTATTTTAAATCAGCAGCCGAAGAAGTCTGGCCAACGACTAGTGGCCAAACACTACCTTTATTCATTCAACAAAATATCAAAGTAAGAAAAACAAAAGTTCATTTAAATAGGAAGATTAAAGTCATCAAAAGCATGACTGAATCTTTGAAGCCAAATCTGTCTTCTTCGAGTTTTAAATAGACCACTCGCGTCGATTATTGTTCCAGATAATTCGTTGTCAACGACAAGTGAGCCGAGTTCTTGTTCAATATTTTGTTGGTTTGGCGGAGGTTCCGACATTCTAGGGATATCATCTGTTCCCCATAAGGGCCAATTATTGCCAAACATCCCAGATTCTTCAATATCTGTCTTCACAGTAATACTAATTATACTACTTAACGATAAATAAGTCAAAAATATA
>JAJZKE010000036.1 GCA_021809645.1 bacterium
GCTAGCTTGGCGTTGGAGATTTTGTAAATCGCGCCACTGCTCGGAATCTATTTCTAAGGGATGGTACGTTTTAACTTCTAGACTCATATCAATTAATAACTTTCTTTACTTTAATAAGTAGCTGTAGTTGTACTTATTATAGTATCAATAATAATATTTAGCAATAATTATCACCTTAAAAAATTATTATTTTATAGTTAGTTTTATAATATATGCTTATAAATTGGTTTGATGGCAGTATTTTTTGAATTGATTATACTCATCTTGCGATATAAATTTTTGTGGATATTTTAGTATTGATTTAGGGTCAATCCACTGGCTTTTTACGTGTTCATCAGAAAGTAGTATATTGCCTGCAAGATAATTTACTTCAAAAAATAAAGCTAAGACGTGGTGGTCTAAATTATTTTTGTCATAATGTCTTTTAGCAGCAAACACTATATCGTTTATTTTAAATTTCAGATTTTTTCCTAATTCTTCTTGTAGTTCTCTAATTAATATTTTTTCTAGATCGAAATCTATTTCTGATTTATCCATTCTTCCTCCAGGAAAATCATAATATCCGTCATTGGTTATTAATAACAGAATTTCTTTATCTCTTTTTAAGAGAGCTTTAGTAGAAATTTGAAAATAGGCAAAGTCATTCAGGCTCATAGAGATTATTATAGCAATCTAATCATCAAAAAATTATTACTACGTTATGATTTTAAATTTGCTTGCTAGGATGGTTATTCATGAATAGGTCAAAAGTATAATTATAATATCAAAAGTTAGTAAATATTTGCAGAATATGTTATTAACATAATTATGCATGAGTTTAGAAAAGAGGAATATCCTAGTCCAGGATTAACGGAGTTAGACATTGTTCGGTTAACTAATAATATCAATAGGTTGTTATTGCCAACTGATATAAGTTATATAGGAGAATCAGCGAATAATAAAAATGATGCCTTAAATCAAATAGCTCAATTGCTCCTCGACGACAGCAAAAGAGATGCAGTAACGCAACTAATTATAGATAAACATAATAGGTCAGAAGCAATTCCTGATTATGCCTTATATGCATATTGGGCGCTTATACAAAGAACTAGTAAATTAGCACCTAGCGCTGCTTTGCCTTCAGATTTAGTGGATTTTACTCTCAAATTAGCTCAAGAAGAGGGAGATTTAGATATTGCTTTTAAATTAATAATGCTCAGTTCTTATGTTGATATTGATGAATTAGAAGATGACCCAAAAGAAGCAAAAAAAGCATTAATTTCAATCCATAAATCTTTATTGGAAACAATACAGCAAAATAAAATAAACAGTATGGATCAGTGCATTGGATCTGCACAATCATCAAGTAATTTGTTGTTTACAATAAAAAGCGATGAACATAAAGTTGATCGTGAGCGCTTAGATGCACGAAAAAGTAGACCACAAGATCTTCTGCTGGATATTGCAAATAACAAGTTTATGACACCCGAAGGCTTGGCTGCTGCTAAAGTCCAACAAGACCTCGATCGTTTAAAAATACGAGATGGTAGACCACAAGATCTTCTGCTGGATATTGCAAATAACAAGTTTATGACACCCGAAGGCTTGGCTGCTGCTAAAGTCCAACAAGATCTCGATCGTTTAGCTATACGGACAAAACGATTTACAGATCTTCTGCTGGATATTGCAAATAACAAGTTTATGACACCCGAAGGCTTGGCTGCTGCTAAAGTCCAACAAGATCTCGATCGTTTAGATGCACGAGATGGTAGACTACAAGATCTTCGGAATGACTTATTTCGCGGGAGACTCTTAACTAATGATGGTATTCAAGAAGCTAAAAAAAATTTAGGTCTTAGTTAGCTCAATGCATTTGAAATTAGAACTCGAGAAATTAGATTTTGCTTCGAAACGCAACAAAGAATAATTATCGTAGCTCACCATACTAGTCTCGAATCTTTAAGACAGAAGCTAGGCAGATAACTTAATACCGGTTGCCTCGGCGACTTTCAGTATCCATTATTCTAGTCGATCGACTTTATGACCTAAGGCTAACATTTCTTGCATGTAAGTTTCGGACTGTTTTGTAAAAGCATCAACAGCATTAGTTAATAAATTTAGTTCATCTTTAGTTGCGGTTTTTTCTAGCCCTTCATGTATTATCTTAAACTCAGACTGCATGAATTTGTAAAGTTTAGTAAATTCATCTTCGCTCATAATAAGTTAATATAGCAGGCGGGATACGTTATAAATAATGTAAAGCCGGATATTTAATACAAATTTAACAAGTCTTAATGCTTACTTGATGGAGGCTAAAGTTTATTTACTTGGCTTGGCACAGGGTTCTTATTCCAAACTTTTGAAGAATAGATAGCATTAAAGATAAAGATTATGACGAACAGTAAATTCGTTAAACGTTCGAAGATCAACCAGAGACTTGAGAGGCACTGTAATGACTCGAAGATCTTCTGATGAAAATGTAGTAGTTTTGATTTTAATAATGATAGTTTCGACAACTCGGTATCATAGGGTTTTTATAGTCGATGTCGAACACTATTTACTATTAGCCTGATTGCTTGTGACGTGGACAAAATCCTCTCATAAAGAGAGTATGTTCTTCTACTACATTAGACTCTAAATCCTCAAAATCTGACTCCCTATATTTATTTAAATCATCTGTGGCGGCATGCTTCGCCAATATTCTACCCATCTCCTCACCTTCCATGAACCAACCAATAGCGAATAACTTCATCATGGCAAATTGGTCTGGCGTTACGTTAGGGAAAAGCGACGAAATAAAAACTTTAATTCTATCATCTGAGTCTACTATTGCTTCTGCCGTATCCAACATTGGTATAGGATATTCATCGTTATTTGTTCCAGCCATTGTATTTAAGTGAAACAAAAAAAACTAATTCTTGCAATGTTTCGTTGGCGAATTTTTCCAACAAAGTCATATAGACTACCAAAAAGATATTCGCGTATCTGCTGTAAGTCCTTTGTCGTGCCAACTTCAAAAGACGTCAAGTCTGGGCCGCCAGAGTTTTATTGCCCGTCGTTTGCTTGTATTGTCGATGTTTTGCATATATATATTATAGTAAATCTACTCTGCGTTGATTGTTTAGCTCATAGCCTCCAAGCTCATGATTTAGCTAGTATAACCTGAATTGATGTCCAGTAATCCTTGAATAGCTGTATTAGCAAA
>JAJZKE010000037.1 GCA_021809645.1 bacterium
GGAAGCAATCAATAAATTGGTTACTACTGCTCCGATCGTCTAGCTCGGTCAAGGACGGAGCCCTCTCACGGCTCAAACTCGGGTTCAAATCCCGATCGGAGCATTTTAAATTCGGGGGTTATATATAAGTCGATGAAATGTTACCCTATTTTTGTCGTTGAAGCCAAAATCTGTCGTCGGTAAATTCCGTGTTTCTTAGAGATAGGATTCTAACATAGTTTTAGCATGAGGAGGGGTTGAGAAAGAGCGTGGTACAGATAAGTAGATTACTTCATGATGACAGAGTCGATTGCGTTCTTATCTAGTAGATCTTTGATCTCATTTATGTGGCTTTTACCATACAATACTAAAACTGGCTTTTTATTTCGATTGAAAACAGTAGTTATGTAATCTACAGCTACCTTATTCCTTTGATGTAAGGTTGAGTTTATCATATACCAAAATAAAATTATTGGTGAAAACACAACAACTAACCCTACTAAACCAACACCAAGTTCAACAAATGGGCTGCTATTAAATAATTTCAAAGCGGAAATCGAATATACAACAAAAAATAATAAGATAAGAACGGCATTAAGTAATACAAAACAGTAATTTTTGTTTACCCAGTCATCTATAATAAAATCCCTACATTTTAGTACATTGATTTTATTACTTTCAAGGCTATCCGCCGAATTAGTTATTTTATAGCCCTTCTTCAGTCTTTCCAAGTTTTTCTTAATATTTTGAATGGTTTTAGAACTTTCTTTATACAGTAGCGATGGGATGACACTGCCGCTAAATTGGAATATTTTAAAGAAATATAAACCAACCACTAAAAGAGGAGTTTTTAATAAGAGTTTTCGCTTTGATACGCTCTCTGGGGCTTCTACAATTATAGTATCTATAGATGTAAAAACAGAATCTAAAAGCCTAGGGTCTTTTATCAGTTTATTTATCGGGATTGTGTGGATTGTGCCTAAAAGATAAATCTTATTTTCCAGTTTATTTGGAATATCTGATATTAATTTTAAACGGATTTTGTTATAAACGAATATAAAAAATCCTAATATCAAACCTAATATAAATGCCATCACAAGCAAAGAAATGGCAATAACCAATAAAGTAAAAAGAGTACCCAATACTAACCAAAATATAATGATGGGGGATATCACAACCATAAACACACTTTCGTTAATTTCTTTAGCGTTTTCTTCTTTAAAACTGTTTTCCTTCTTTTATCTTTTTCTTTAACCTGAACATCTGCATTTTCGATAATCCGATGCGTTTAGCGTCTTTCGTTGTCATATTCCTGATAATATCTATTATCTTTTGATCACTTTTGTTATCGTAGATGACATAATCATTATCCGAAACACCGATAACTTCGCTCTCTTCTAGATTATTCGACTCTTTGCCAATATGTTCAACATCTCCAATAATGATTTGTTTCCTTCTTAGCTCTCCTATATCTCCATCATACTTGTTATCATTATGATCCATGTAGCCAAAGAGGAATTCTGAAAACGGTTTCCAGTAATATTTGGTGTTATCTTTGTACTCTTTGCCAGTTTTGTAATCAGTAAACGAACTAAACGGCACGATATCTGTGTTTTTGGTGTAAGCCAATAGGGGTATTATCGGCTCTTTGGTTGATGGGTCTAATTTATACCCTATGCCAACAATAACAAAGTTGAACGGCTTTAGCTTTTTGTCCTTGTTTGTGAATCCGAATCTCTTTCCATATACTCTTCATGCAAATATATAATTTTCACACCAATCTTCTCAGCTAACGCCAAAAAGTCTTCAATATTCTCTGTAGCCCATTATATATGTTGAATGCTTTCATTTTCAGTAATAGGACTACTGTAAAAAATGCTAAATCTATCTTTACTCACATTTAATACGGAGCTGGTAAAAGTTGATTTAGCGAATCAAATTAGGTCAAAAGGTTAGAAACTCTGCTACCCAAAACGGTGAGGTTAAGTTAGTAATCTTAATAAGCTTCAAATACCGGTAACAAAATCTATCTTTTTATTAGTTAATACATTAAAGTAAATATTAAAATTTACTTTAATTAGTAAAGTATAGTTTAAAATAGCAAAGTATTATATATATGAATGAACAAGTATATTACTAACGGTGTTAATATGAGCAACAATATAGAAACCAAAGAACTAGAAAAAAAAATAGAAACATACAAGTGTCAGATTTGCGGTAAGGAATCTAAAGACGCGGTAGATACTATGACGCATTATCTACATCACGGATCAACTGCATTAGCTGCAGTAACTGCGATGATAGAAGAACAAAGAACAGGAAGTGTAACAGTAGAAGATAAGACAAGAATAACCGAAGAGAAGGGAGTAATAGCACAGAACAAAGGAAGAACATAACTCCAGAGAACTACGGTATCTAAAGGACATAAAGATGGCTATGGGGTGATATCAACTTCCCATAGCCAACAGTTTAGTAATTTATTCTGGTTGGAATTTTATGGTAAAATATAAATCATTAGCTATACTTATGACCAGCTTGGGCTATCTAGTTAGTGGAATGCTTTTCATACCTTTTACTATAGGCGCATTTAGCGTATATCACCACGGAGTACTCAACTCAAATAATTTAATTCAATTAGAAGTCATATTACTGGTATTGGTATTAATACCATTGCTTATTGCATATAGCATTTGGAAAGGGTATAGAATAGCGTGGGGACTGTCTATAGTTTTTGCTGCATTTAACATATTTTTGTATCTTATTATTTTCGCAACGTTAAATATAACGTTATCTAATGGAATTTTAATAAACAGCTCAATAATAGGTCCACTAGGTTATGCAATAGCTTATGGGGTAGTATATATCGGTACGTATCTTGTAGCCATAATTGACATAATATTAAACTTAAGCTTAATCTATTTCATGACAAGAAAGAAAACTAAAGCATATTTTGGATTGTAATTGCCATAATATTCTCATAATTTGGTAAAATTATTCTCCATCAATAAATATCTCTATCTCTTAAACCAGAGTTTCTGAAACGAATTCAGAAGCCTATTCCGCCACCATTATAAAAAAATTCCGGAAATCCTAACTTATAATGTTCAACTTCCAGGCGATTCTCTATATATTCTAACCAGCTCCGGAGAAATATCTACTTTAAAAGGGCCTACTTTATTACCTACTGGC
>JAJZKE010000015.1 GCA_021809645.1 bacterium
TTTGTTGATAATAAAACGTTTGACAAACTTATTCTTAATCCCGAGCAAGATAGTATAGTCCAGACGTTAGATAGGTATTTACCTTAGTCATCTAAACATCAGCTATTTCACTTGCACGTTCTGTTGGTTTTGCATGAGTTATTTCTTGAGCTTCTTCGACAATTTTTTCTATAAGTTCTTGCTTATGTTGCTTGTTGGTCAGTTTTCTGTAATGCGGCTTTGTCCCAGCGGAAATCTGGTGTTTGACAATCTTATCCCTTACTAATTTACAGTCCCCAAAACAAACCAATCAAGGGTACTAATGATTGGAAGAAATATGAGTCTAAGTTTGATATATCTAAAGAAAGTGTAACTTTAAGCTTTGGAGTGCTATTAGTGGGACCTGGTAGCGTGTGGATTAATGATGTTGAACTTAATGAGTTGTCAGACGATAATAGAAAAGAACTAAAAGATTTACAAATCGACTTAGGTTTTTAAAACCCCTAGAGGATTCGAACAGATTAAAGTGTAAATTAAATAAGCCTTTCAACAAGATTAGTTGAGCAATGGTACACAATAGTTAACGAAGTTCCGAGACCCAGTGTAGCCCTAACTAAATGTTAAGCAACAGTTTAATTCCCTCCTCAACCTGTTGCATAATGAGTCTGTCCACGCTGCCAATTACTTCGGTTAAAGCCTCCTTATCAAGTGTATTGATTTGGGAAACATTAGCCACTGAATCTTTAGGCAGGCCAGATTTGCCTTTCGGTAGGCTGACATTCCCTGGCGCTTTAGCAAGATTCAAATTCGAAGTTATCGCTACCACGACCACGGTACTTATGCGGCTATGATTGAAACTATCTGCCTGTATTACCAATACGGGTCTCGTGAAGCCGGGCTCCGAACCTATTGGATTTGGTAGTTCTGCCCACCATACTTGCCCCCGACTTACCATGGATTATTTTTAATCCAAGACTGAGTCTGTAGATTTGCTAGCACAGGGTCAAGGTTCGAGGCTTCGGAGCTATATACTTTATTCAGCATTTCGGTTACTTTTATGTCTTGGTGTTTTTCAACGTAGCTTTTTATAGCTTTTGTATATAGCTCACTCCGAGATTTTCCGAGTCGCTGCGCTAATTGCTCAGCGGATTCATACACATTATCGGGAATCGATATAGCGGTTTTCATAATAATTAGTATAACAAAGGTTATACCAGTATGTCAAGTATCAAATGGTACCCCCTAATTGAAGATTAGTAGCTACGAAGTCTAATAAGCTAAAATATAGTAATGATAAAAATTGTTGCTATCGGGGGTGGTGAAATAGGAAGGCCAGGCTATCCAGTAGAGACCTTGTCTATTGATACTGAAGTAGTTAAGCTAACTAATAAGAAGAAGCCGAACCTATTATTCTTGCCTACTGCTAGTAAAGACGATTTTGGGTATACCAAAGTAGTTGAGGATTACTATGGTAAGCGACTAGGTTGTGAAGTAGAACCGCTTTATCTGTACAGCAAGCCAACCCTAGAAACTCTTAAAAGAGCTGTTTATAGAGCTGACATTATTTATGTCGGAGGAGGTAATACTCTTAGCATGATGACAATGTGGCGCAAAACTGGACTAGACAAAGTGCTATTACAAGCTGAAGATAAGATATTTGCTGGAGTTAGTGCTGGCGCTATCTGTTGCTTCCGTGGGGGCTTGAGTGATTCACGCAGCTTTACAAGTAATGGTAGACAGTAGTCATATATAACTGTTAAAGGGTTGGGTATTTATGACTTAACAATTTGTCCTCACTATGATGAGGAAGTTAATCGGCAAGATTCGTTGAAAGAATCTTTAAGAAAGTCTAAGAAGGTGGCTATTGCACTAGAGAATTGCACAGCTTTAGAAATTATAGATAATACCTATCGTTTAATTGCATCAAAAGATAACAAGCGAGCATATAAAGTTTACTGGAAGTCGGGTAAATATCATATGGAACCATTAAAGCCAAGTAAGGACTTTAGCCCCTTAAGCCAGATTGTAGGAGCATAGATATGAGTGAATTGCCCACAGCTATCTTTCGACAGGGGTGACTGTACAAATGGTACACCCTAGTCAATGAAGTTCAGACCTATATACTCAATAATTCTATAGATGAGCATATTGATGTTTTGATGCAATAGTGATAATATGTACTAAGAGTAAGTAAAGGATTAAACATGAGAACAACTATTACCCTGAATGATAAAATCTATAAAGCTTTGAGGATACGAGCTGCAGAGAGTGGCGAAACAGTATCCGCTGTTATTGAAGATGCCGTAAAGGAACAGGTGCTTGAAGATTTAGATGACCTTCAAACTGCTAAAGAACGTGAGAGCGAGTCTGCAATAGATTTCAAGCTATTTGTTAAAGAGCTTAAAGCTGATGGCCTTTTATAAAGTTGAAATTAAGAATTCCGCACAAAAAGAAATACGTAAACTTCCTAATAAGGAGCTACGTAACAAAATTGTCAGTATCATCGATAGTCTTTACGAAAATCCAACACCAGACAGTGCAAAAAAGATTAAAGGCTCTAAGAATATGTACCGTATTCGACAAGGAAGCTATAGAATTGTTTACCAAATTTATAAAAATGAACTACATATATTAGTAATCAGAGTTCGGCACCGCAGAGATGTTTACGAAGGTCTTTGAGTAAGCTTTTACTACTTGATAAGCTTCAAGTTAACAGATGACCCTGACAGAATTCGAACCTATTTTAAGGTGATAAGAGAACCATAAGATTATAACAAACAAAAACAGAGGCAAAACTACCTCTGTAAGATTGAGTCTGCATCTTCTTGGTACACCCTGTAGGATTCGAACCTACGACCTCCTGTTCCGAAGACAGGCGCTCTAATCCGCTGAGCTAAGGGTGCATTAGCGTATACTGATCTTATCAAATATGAAAAGATATATGAATAGAAGAATTAAATCACTATCAGACATTGAAATTGTTTTAAGACCATATATAAAATTAGTAAAAAAACTAACTGGAAAAGACACTACTCTAGAACGAATTAAACCTCTAATGTCTTTTTTAGGTCATCCGGAAAACAATATAAGAACTATACATATTGCCGGAACCAGCGGTAAAACATCGACCGCTTACTATATCAGTAGTTTACTCAGTCAATCAGGCAATAAGGTTGGCCTCACCATATCTCCTCATGTGGATAAAATTAATGAAAGAGTACAGATTAACAATCGACCCTTAAACGAATCTATATTTTGCGAGCAACTAGAAAAGTTTTTAAAGTTAGTTCAACAGAGCGGTATTAAGCCATCGTACTTTGAATTAATGTGTAGTTTTTCTATTTGGTTATTTGATAAATATAAAGTTGACTATGCGGTTATCGAAACTGGTGTTGGCGGTTTATACGATGCTACTAATGTTATCAACAACGAAGATAAAATCTGCGTCATAACAGACATAGGATTCGATCATATGAGTTTACTAGGTAATACAATTGAAGAAATAACATCTCAAAAAATAGGTATTGTTCATGATCATAACGATCTTTTAATGTATCAACAAAGTCCACAAATTATGTCAGTTATTAATAATTGGGTAAAAGTGCATAATGGCCATTTGCATTTAATAAAGGAAAATCAAGAACGAGAAAATTTTAAAAACATTAAGTCTTTTAAAAACCTACCAGATTTTCAGAAACGAAATTGGCTTTTAGCATATTCTGTTTACCGTTTTATTGCCCAAAGAGACTCTTTAAAATCATTAGATATTCAACAAATCGAAGAAAGTCAACAAATTATTATTCCAGCAAGAATGGATAAAAGAATATCAAATAATAAAATAATAATTATGGATGGTGCCCATAATTTTCAGAAGATGTCATCATTTATTTCAAGCTATATCAACCAATATCCAAATACTAAACCGGCCATACTCTTAGCTTTTAAAAACGATAAAGATTATCTTCAAACGCTTCCATTGATAAAAAATCTAGCTAGTGAAATTATTGTTACGACTTTTAAAACCTCTCAAGACTTACCAGTTTTATCGACAGACCCTGAAGAGATAGCTAACCAATTATTAAAAATAGGAACTAAAAATGTATCAGTCGAAAAAGATAATATGAAAGCATATATCAAGTTGCTCAAATCATCATCAAAACATTTAATTATAACTGGTTCTTTTTATCTAATATCTCAGGTTAGAAGTAAAATAAGTAAATGATTAGAACAATTGCCGCTATAGACAAAAATAGAGGTTTAGCTAAAAATGGCCAAATACCCTGGAACTTACCCAACGATAAACACAGGTTCCGCGATCTAACTTTAAATTACGGTGCCAATGTCTTAATGGGTTATCGTACATATTTATCTATGGGTAGTTATCTTTTAAAACGACATAATTTTATTGTTAGTCATAATAATTTAAAGTTACCAAAAGATTCTATCTTAGTAAGTAATTTAGAGGATTTTTTAAAAAGTTTTAAAAATGATCTTTGGATTATTGGTGGTCAATCAATTTATGAACAAACAATTGATTTAACAGATGAGCTTTATTTAACCATTATTGAAGCTAACTTTAAATGTGATCAATTATTTCCGGAATATAACCAATTTATGCTAGTTAATAAAGAGGGACCATTTATTGAAAATAATTTAGTATATAGTTACCAAACTTTTAGGCGTTTATGAGTGTTGGCAAGTTTCGGTAAACTAGCTTTTTTATAGCTCCCCAATATATCTAATTGATAACCTAATCTATTGATCTCCTGCATGACTTTAATAACTCTTTTATCTTCAGCCCCGGCATCGATTATTATATGGAAGCGGTATTCAAAAGGTCGATTAGCTATAGGTATAGATTGTAAATAACTTAAATTTATATGGTTAACCGCTAACAAATCTAAAGCTTTAGCCAATTCGCCAATCTTATGATGAGTTGATAATAATAAAGAAGTTCTTGAAGCTTTCTTATAACTTATCGGTTTATTTAGTCCGATTAAAACAAAACGATATATATCATTAATGTCGTCTTGAATATCTTCGGCTAATACATCTAGATCAAATATTTTAGCAGCCTCTTTTGACGCAATAGCAGCTACTGTTTTGTTTTTAATCTCACTTACCAGTTTCGCACTTAAAGACGTATCATCTTGTTCGACAACTATAACATTATTTAATCTAGAGTGTAAGAAATTAAAGCACTGAATAATGGCCGGAGCTTGGGAATAGATTGTTTTGATATCGGATATTTTTGTTCCTTTAATAGCTAGCAAGCAATGACTAATATTAATGTATACTTCACCGATGATAAAATAAGGCTTGGAAGACAATATTCGATTGTTAATTAAAATATCATTAACATGATTTACATCACCATAGTGGTTGTTACCAATAGCAGCTAGGGCATAATCAGCTAAATCATTCTCTAAAGCCTCAAAAACGTTAATGATAGTCTTGCAATAAACAACTTCTTTAGGTTTTTTACCATACAGCTTATTTAAAGCTATATCATGAAAAGAACCCTTATATCCTTGAATAGCTATCTTATCACCCATCGATCACATTTTATGACTAAGTTTAGAATATATCAAAGAAACAATTAACAGTTTTTAATAAAAAATATCTATGGTCTAAAAAGTAAAATACATTACTGTTTAAAATTAAAAAGATTGTAAAAATATACTTATCTTTTTCTGGTCATACCTTCAGCCTAATTTTGTCAGTCCTTCAAATTCACCAAAACTCATCTGTCAATTTGATTAATTAGTTTATGAATTAAAATTTTTAAAAAAAGAGAAAGTTAGGTAAACCAAACATTATCTCTGATGATTTTAAAAACATATAAAATTAACAAAATTTAGTAGTTCAATAAATCGTTTTTAATAAATTAAATAATAACACAAAATTGACATTAAGGACTTTAATATGTGAAGATATACTAAGGATTAAAAGATATGATCTCATCAATTGAAAATATTGAAACTGTTAGTATCATCGGGGCTGGTGGTGCCTTTTCTAGGGGCGTTATAATACCATATTTAATACCTGAAGGTGTTAAAGTTGTCGGTTATGATTCAAACAAATCTGATTTTCCGGAAGGTATTATAAAGACTAACAATATCGAAGAACTTCTTGGTTCCAATGCAATTTTTCTATCTGTTCCTTTTGGTTCATATAGCGAACTTATGCCGATACTTCAAAAATCTCCAAACGATACCTTAATAATCGATATATGCTCAGTGAAAATAAGACCAACTGAAATATTTCGAGAGAATGGTTTATTTGATGATGGTCGACAGGCATTAATGAGTCATCCTTTGTTTGGTCCACAATCGATAAATGAAAGTATAAAAAACGGCAAAGATCCCTTAGAAAATCAGCGTATAGTTGTTACCGAAGCACATGGCCGAAAAGCCGAAGAATTAGTTGGTTGGTGGAGTCAGAAATTATCCATTATTAGCGATGTGACAGCTGAATACCACGATAAAGAAATGGCTAAAGTTCATGCCTTAACTTCATATATTGGTCAAGTTCTTCTTGAAATGGGGCAAACATCATTGGATACTGCTTTTAAGACTAACTTCTTTGATAAATTGGTAGCTATACGTGATATCGAACAATTACATAGTAAAGAATTAAATGAAACTATGCAGTTATATAACCCATATGCGACTTCAATACGAATGGTGTTCTTGGCTGCTGCTGCTAAAGTTGCTAAACAATTAGGCGTAGAAATAAACTTTGGCTCCCAATCATATAATGGTGATAGTAAAGAGCTATTAATTTTAGCCAGCAATTCATTAGCCCAAGCAAAAAATAATATAGCTGAAATCGGTAAATCACTAGATCGTGCCATAGAAGATCAGTTTAGTCAGGGAGGCTTAATACCTGGGATAAATCGATAAATATAATGTAAAATACGTTACAATAACTTCAACTACTTATATATTAGAGTCGATTTTATGACGAATGAATTTAATCGTATACCATATGAAGATACTGCACGGGCAGTGGTTGATGGAGTGCCAAACTTAAGAAAATGGGTAATAGAAGTTTTCCCTGATGCCAGTGATAGTCAATTGGAAAAAGCTTTTTTAAACATTGCAGCTGCCGTCCACGAAGGCATTGAGTTGGGTTTGGGCTTTGCTGTTACTTCAGAACATCAAAATTTAAGAGATAAATATATTAACGAGATAGCTTTATATATGATGGGAGCAAGAGATACCATGGAATACAGAGATGAATAAAAAGCTGTCAACCTTTTAACTCAGTCTTAAAGCTTTATACTGTCTCTCTGTTAGTAACCATAAATTTAGTTTCCAACTCCTCGAAATCAGGATTAAAGTTATTGTTTATCATTATAGCGAACTCCCCGATCATATTAATTTGTCTCATTAATCGGTTTTTTTGTCGATCATTATTTTGACTATCTATTAAACTAGTATTTTCACCACAGGCTATTTCAGCGACTAATTTATGACTATCAATAATCTGAAACAAAAAGCTCATGGCTGCTGGAACCGGGTATCTAGAAAAGTAATCTTCTAATGATAATCCAGACCTTTCAGTACATACTTGATTTGCAACTGAAAAATCATCCGAAAAAAATACTATTCTATTTTCAGGGTAATTTGATGTCATTTATTTCTTCTTTTTTAAATATATATATATAATATTAGACTACTCTTATGCTTAACAATCAATATAAAATCGTTATAAAAAATATTTTTAACTAAAAATAGTAAAAAACTGCTACTTAGTGGTATAGTAGACTTCTAATATAAGAAATAACTTAATAATAATGGCTAATAAAACAATCCCAAACGAAGATATTGACTATTATGACCACGACAAACATTCTTACGAAGAGTTCTGGGTAGGCCGTGACTACGAACATTTATCAGAAGTTGAAGCCATTAAGAAGTTTTTAAAAAACGAGCATTTTAAGATAGCTTTAGATTATGGTGGTGGTTACGGTAGATTAGCACCGATAGTATTGAAATATAGTGACCAGATAATACTTGCTGATCCATCTGTTAAACAGCTAGATATTGCTAAGAAAAAATTTAAAGATAATAATAAAATTAAATATGTAAAGATCAAAAAATCTGGTTCAATCGAAATGCCCAATTCTTCAGTTGATCTTCTATTAATGATTAGAGTGTCTCATCATTTAAGAGATCCATTGCCAACGTTTAAAGAAATAAACAGGGTGCTTAATGATAATGGCCGGGCAATTATTGAAATTGCTAACTATAGTCATTTTGTACATCGCTTAAAATACGCAGCTAAATTTAAATCAATCCCTCTTGAGCCAGTATCGGTCGGTACTTCGGCTAACGGCATCAATGATATTACGCCTTTTGTAAATCATAATCCGAGAAACATTATTAATCTTTTACATCAAAGCGGACTTACGATAACCGATAAATTGTCGGTTTCAAACCTAAGAAGTCGAGTTTTAAAAAAGAATGTCCCAATTCAAACATTAATAAAAGTAGAAGATAAACTTCAGCGTCCGTTATCTAATATATACTTTGGCCCAAGCGTCTTTTTTTATGTCAAAAAAGAAAAAAATTAAGGATAGGTTGTTAAACTTTGATCATGCTTAGTGCATGCAGTACTGGCAAAACTAGATCTCAATTTATAGCAGTTTAACTGGCCGCTAAGACTAATTAGATATTTTAAATCATATTTCTGGTGGCTTATTTCTGTCTGATAGTTATTAATACTATTATTTGCTTGTGTAAGTAAGTTATTGTAATGAATGGTGTCGAGCAGGTGAACGGTTATCCCTGATGCAAGAGCAACTACAATAATTAAAATAATTGTCATAATACTAAACTTTACGTTTTTGGGATTATCTTTCTTATTAGGCCTTCTTCTAGCTTGTTTCATGACTCTAAATTTTACTATTCCAATAACATTATGGCATCGTTGACCAATAAAAGCATTAGTAGAAAAATAAGTAATTAAAAAGATTCTAAAAATAACAGACAGCCGCTAAAATATATACAAATATAAAAAAAGTGTTATCGTTATGTTGATGTCTGAATTTACGCACGAGGTGTATAAGCCTAGAAGAAAACTATTGAACTGTGGTATTGTTGCTTTAATCGGGGCCGTTTCTACAGCTGATATATTTTTTTCAGCAACAACAGGTTATATATTTAAAAAAACTAATCAACCATCAGTTGATGTTCTTTTCTCTGAGATGTCATTTATCAGCGAACCAGAAATATCCACTTACCAAAATAGCCAACATCAAACAATGATCGAATATTTTGCCAGCCGAATACTGAAAAATGGTGATATGGTCTCTATGTCTGCCGGTATTGAAGATAATAAGGGGCTTGGAATTAACCAAGCAAAATTAGTTGATAACTTAACAGAGCTTAGTGTCCGGGTCTTTTCTGTTGGTTCTGTATCGGGAAGCTCAACGGATAACTTAATAACGGAAGTAGATTTCTTTCATGATAATAGTACCAAGTGGAGCTCTAGCCAGATAGGATTAAAAGGCAACACCGTTAAAGGCCAGCTTAATCAATCATTGCTATATACGACATTTAGCAACGGCTCAACCTTTAGTAACTATACACCTTCTGGTGCTAAATATTTATTCGCTAAACAACTCAATCAAGCACAAGAAGTAATAGATCAAGTTATTAGAAACGACCAGATATTGTCCCCATCGTTGGATTAATACATTGACGATATTATATCGATAAATATATTACCAAAAAAGTCAATACTAATTTAAAAGTTACTGTAAAATAGTACATTTATTTATTGACGTAGTTGGGGCAAAGATTCTCTAACAAAAGATCCAACTTTATCTATAACTTCGATAATACTTTCAGCCGTTACGGCACCGCCCATGACTGCAATCCCTAAGCTCTTTCCTCCTAATTCAGTATTTCGAGTTGCCAAACTGACTGTTGCCAAACCAATACCTATGCCAGTAAGGCATAATCCGCCGATACCTATTGCGATGTTATATCTTGTAAAGTGACTGGATAATTCATTTTTCTCAGCCTGCATATTCGAATTATCTTCTAGTTGTTTAGATAAAACAACTACTGAGTTTATAAAAACAAAGTAAACAAATAGTACAGTCGCAATGATTAATGTCAAGATGCCTAATTTTTTTGAAGAGTGGAATATAAACAATACCCAGAAAAACATTTTAACCGCCGAAACCAAAACTAACTGTTTAGATATACAAATATACTTAAGAAATTAATCTTTGCTTTGCGCCGGAAAAATGATTGATAGCCTTTAATAGTGGTATAGCTTCGTATCCTAATTCAGTTAGGCTATAGGCGACATCTGCTCTAGATCTCTCTGTCCTTAATATAAGATTACTTTCTTGCATTTCTTTGAGACGTTTAGATAAAGTAGCAGTATTAACACCGTCAAGGCGATGTTCTATTTCATTAAATCTAAGCGAGTCTCCTGTAGATAATTCATCAATGACTCGCAAAGTCCAATAATTACTTAGAATTTTAAGACTAAGTAAGCAGATAGGTTGTTTCGTATTGAGTGTACTCATAAAAATACTTGCTTTAAATAATATAGTACTTTAAAATAGAAAGTACTATACAAATTATAGCAGAAATTTTAAGGAGGGGCAATATGCAAGTAACAATTATCGGTAATGGCAATATGGCTAAAGGTATCGGGACAAGATTAATAGAAGGCGGCCACAAAGTCACAATTCATGCTAAAGATCAAACTAAAGGCAAAGAACTCGCCCAATTACTTGAGCAAGATCACCAAGATATTAAGGTTGGTGTTGAGACAATAGGGAGTAATCCGGAAGACATTATTATAATCGCAATACCTTTCGGTGAAGTAGAATCAGTTGCTCAAAAATACAATGGTTTTGCAGGCAAGGTTGTAGTAGATATAACAAACCCGGTTGATTTTAATACTTTTCAGTTACTTCCGGAACGAGGTGAATCAGGTGCAGAAGAAATATCTAAGCTACTGCCAAACGCAAAAGTTGTTAAGGCTTTTAATACTACTTTGGCCGGTACTCTTGTAGCTGGTAAAGTAGAAGATAAAGAATTAGACGTTTTTATTGCGTCTGACGATCAGGATGCTAAAGAAAAAATTACTGAGTTAGTCAAGACTAGCGATATGCGACCTATAGACGTTGGACCTCTTTCTGAGTCTCGCCATCTTGAAGGTTTTGGTTTAATCCAGATGAAGATACAAGACCAAATAGGTACAAACTGGATGAGTGCACTTAAATTTTTAGGTTAATGAAAGTCAATATTAATTCAAATAATGCTTTTTAGTTCCTAGACCTAGAGTAGTTTTCACTTTAAGGTTTACAGCTTCTAGAATAGACTAGATGTACGTTATATGATGCATGGGACAAATAGACGCATTATCTGATCTTTTTATGCGGTCAGCAATAAGCATCTTATCTATATTTGCCGCTATAACTTCATGAGGCGGGTGACATGTTCATGAATATGACTCCTTAACAAGTCTTGAGTAAGTATTTCATCCAAAATCACATAATCTTCAGTTTGAGTCATAACGTAATTCTACTGCAGACAGAAAGACGTCATAAATTTAAAGGTCTTTTATACCACCTATGCTTGTATCTTAAGCTAGATAGATATTGTAAGACCATCGTAGACGTTATCGAAACTGAAAATCAGAACTTAATTATTACTTTTGAGAATCAAGTGTACGTAGTCCAACAATAGTAGACTCTAATATATTGGAATCACTTGTTACCATTGTCATATGCTTGGCTGTTGCCTGAGCAATAATAGCAGCATCAAAAGGGTCAGACCAAGATAATTCAGGCAGTTTAATATAATGTTCCGCTGCCCATGAATCAAAGGCAATTTGCTGGATATTTGCCTCTTCTAAAAAACCATCAATTTGTGAAAAATCTATAGAGAACTTGAGCTTCCCAGTTCGTATTTTGATGGCACACTCTAGTATTGAGATGCTAGAAACATACACTCGGTTGTTATTATTGCTAATGTCGGCAATTGCACGCTTACCTAATTTATCAACATCTGCAAGCGCCCAAATAAAAGCGTTAGTGTCCAGTAGTAAAATCATAGACTATTATTTATTAGAAACAGTATTCCATAAATCTGTCATTGGCTTATCAAAATCATCACTCATCCATATCTTGCCTTTTAACTTACCAAGTTTCCGGGATTCACTCCCGGCATTGGGTAAGGCTACGATCTTAGCAACTGCCTTTCCATGCTTACCGAGTAAAATCTCTTTACCGCCTATGACCTCTTCTAGATACTTAGAGTAATTTGTTTTCAGGTCGTGAACGTTAATAACTGTATTCATACGAATATATTAACAAAAAAGGACTAAGTTAGTCAACTTAAGAAATAATCCAAAAACAAAAGTGTTAAACATAAACGTATTGGAGGGTCATCTGGGACTTGAACCCAGGACACCCTGCTTAATAAGTGGGTTCTCTAGATTGTTCAACCATATATATAATTTATAATAGCTAACATTTCGTCATTAATTGATATTACGGAAGTGTCTATACTAACATCTGGTGTTGATGGTATATCGTAAGGATCAGAGATTCCGCTAAATTGAGAAATCTTTCCAACTCGAGATTGTTTATATAACCCCTTAATGTCTCGTTCTTCGCATACATTAAGTGGTGTAGAAATGTGTACTAATATAAATTGATTTTTATTAAATTGTTGTTTTGTTTTTTCTCTAATGGCTTGGTATGGGCTGATTAGTGACACAATTGCTATATCTCCACTTTGTACAATATCTAGTGCAAGTCTACCCGCAGACCGCATATTTTCTTCTCGACCAATATGAGAGAAATCAAAGTTCTGGTTCTTTTTCTTATATCATCTCCGTCGAGGACGAAAACTTGTCTATAATCGATTTGCAATAATTCGGTTTGTAATGATGGTAATAGTTGTCTTACCAGAACCGCTAAGTCTAGTAAGCCACACGCATTTTCCAAAAGAGGATTGAGACATAATTATATTATGACACGTAATTATATTTTAGCTAAAATATGTTAAAATCTTTTTATTATGCAGTACTACAGGGTTTAAAGTTTTTAGGGAAAAATTTAATATATAAATTTTTACTTCTTATATGAATATTCCTAAAAATATTTTAAATCTTTACGAGAAGAACGCTTCGTTATTGGAGACCATGAATTTTTCTCGCAATTATGATAATCCGCTAGAGTTATGTAACACTGACGCATATCGTAAATCTGGCTTATTTACAGAAACAATTGTTAATTCAATGTTTAGCGAAACACACGAATTACCCCCATTACCAGATGAAAACATCTCGAGAAATATTGGTATGATTCTCGTTAGACCAGATATGGTACACGTAACAGCCAAGTTCGAATCTTATGTAAGTGATCGTTTTGAACTTCTCTATAAAAGCAATATAGTCATGGATATCGACACATATTGGCACATGTATAGTCATGATTTATATAGGAGAGAAACAATGCATAGTCGTCTCACTAGAGCTGCTCTTTATATTGGGTCTGAATGTTGTTTGTTTGTGTTTAGAGATAATGCTGACGTTTCTGATGTTAAAACCACAGATTATGTACATGAAACCTTGAGGGGAAGTCAAGGAGTATATAAAAATGGTACACTTCGAGGAGACATTGTTTACCATAGCGCTATCGAGCTTGGGCTTCATAAATTAGATAATAATACAGACCCACTAGTTGCTTTGGCGGTAGATCCTTTTGGTGCATATCAGACTTTGGCAAACCAACAGAGCGGACCTCTCATACTGGATTAGTTTACCCTCTATTATTCTATACCGGTGTAGGAGTTCATGTTCCAGATTCTGATGAGATAAATACTGATTTACCTCAATTGCTAGCTACCGGTTGTACTCAAAGTATGGAGCTTGAGCCTATTATATACGGGTAATGCAGTGGTTTGAATATGCTCTTTTAGGCCTTTAGGCAATGTTAATATATCTAATGATGCTCGTTGAACTGCTAATATTCCAGTGCTCTGTGCAACTTTACTCGTCCAAGCACTTCGTGATGTTTCTTCAACATTGTTTCGATTAACAATATTAATAAATCCTTTTTTCCAGTTAGATATCATTGTAGGAGTATATTCAAATCCTACTTGCTCGCAAATTGCATTTATACAATCGATAGTGTCTTCAATAACTTCATATCCATCTACCGCAAATCTTATTGAAAGTGGAGATTGCTTAGAATGCTCATCTATAGCTTGCCAACCAGTTTTGGAATAATTCTGTGACTTTGAACTATTTTCCAAGAAATCACACGCTTCATCTAAGTAGGGGAATATATCTCTTTGATCAATTTCATCCTCTCCAGCACCCACCTTTAAATCATTCACAATTCTTGTTAGTAGTGAGCCTAACTGAACATATGGATGGCGTATGTTCCATATAGTAAATGAAGCTATATTCTCCATCATACTAAAAGCCTCGGGACTCATATATGAAGCCATATTTTTAGTAATTATAACTGGCTTAACTGCATCATGCGGAACAGTTCCATGATAAGCATTGAGAATTAATCTAGCAGCCTCTTCTGGATCAGAAGTGTCGCGATTAAACGGTTCACTTACATAAACGCTGGGTCTGTTATTTTCATTAAGAACTCTGCCCAATACCGTTGACATTGAACGTGGTACTCCAACCAACTGAAGTAATGTGAGAGAATCAGAAGCAGTTCTATCTTGTAGCTCTTCATACGAGTTCATACAAGAATATAAATATATTTTTTACAAATAGTCAAACAGATTACATCTCTTAAATAATTTTCATTGCAAATGTTATAATAACGGTAATGAAAACTACTAAGGCCAAGCTATGGAAAACATTATCCACGAAGAAAGTTTTTGAGCTAGATGGATTGGTGGTTACTCAAGACTCAGTTCTTTTACCTAACGGGAAAAAAACCACTTATACATATACTCCCTCAGTACTAGACAGTGTAATCATTATTGCAATAAATAATAAAAAACAGATTCTTTTACAAAAAGAATATAGCCATCCTCCTCATGAAATAATGTGGCAACTTCCCGGAGGAAGTATGTTAATGGGAGAAGATACCGTTACCGCGGCTAAAAGAGAACTATCCGAAGAGTCAGGATATAGTTTTCGTAACAGTAAACTAATTGGATATTATTATGCCAATAATCGCCGTTCCAATAAAAAGCAGTATGTTGTATTGGGCAAGAATCTATTCGAACACAAACTTAAAGAAGACAAGGATGAATTCATTGAGTCGTATTGGATTTCACTTTCGAAAGTCCGTCAAATGATTAAAGATAATGAGATAAACAATATTAATTTTCTTGCTGCGATGAGCTTATGGTTTCAATCTGAAGTTGATTAGTCTATATTAAAATAATGAAAATTTTGGTTGTTTCGCCTAAGTTTCACCCTGTTATTGGTGGGGGTGAAACTTTTGTTCAGAATAGTGTTGAACAACTACAAAAATCTGGTCAAGAGGTAGTTGTAGCGGTAGAGCCACTAAAAGATCGTATAATTTCAAACTATTCGTATCCTGTAATTGAAATTCCGGGACTAAGTGATTCTAATTTTAATGTATTAGAAGCACCGAATGGTTTATATTCTTTAATAAAATCTTATCAACCAGACATAATTCACGTTCATGGCTATTTTGGTTTATTAGCACTGGGACTATGTGAACAAGATATACCTATTGTTGTTTCGATTCACAGTACCCCGATTTGGGGTAATAGAATAATAGGGGAGATGGGTGGATTTGAACAGGAACGAATCTTTGCTGAACAAATTTTAAATTTAACTAAACCCAGAGTTATTACTGGCGCTAATAAGGTTTATACAAGTGCTGCTAAAAAACTTGCGCCTCGAGGTGTCATGGTCAAAGAGTTTCCATATCCTATATTAGACGAATTTTACAATAAACATGATTCAAGTATATTTCGTAAACGATTTAAGCTTGGTAATAAAGATATACTATTTACCGTTCCGTCACGCATTATAGAACGTAAAGGAATACGAGAATCGGTTAATGCTTTAGCGAAATTACCTCAAAATTTTTATCTATGTTTACCAAGTGCAATTAATCCCCTTGATAGATCTTACTGGGATTTAATTTGCAACAGTACGGAATATAAATCGGTGGCTAAAAGAGTGATAATCCCAGATCAAGAGATACTTCATGATCAAATGCCTTTTTTATACTCTGCCAGTGATTTGATTGTAATGCCCTCGTACTATGAGGGTGCCCCCGTGGCTACTGTTGAAGCCATGGCATCCCGTAGGCCCTTTATTGGAGCGGACTCTCAAGGGATAAATTATTTCATAAGACATAATCAAAACGGTATACTTGTTCCTCAGAAAACAAGCAGGGAACTAGCAACCGCAATATTTGGATTAGCATATGATAAGAATTTACAAAAACGTTTAATCTCTAGAGCATACAAAGATGTAGGTGAATTATCTTGGAAAATTCAGTTACCAAATTTATTAACACTATATAAAGAAATTGGAGAGTAACTGTATACTCAACCGCACCTACAATTAAAAATTATTCTTCATTATTGAATAGTTTCCATTCTCCCTCAGAAACGACTTCAATCGTTTCGTCTATAATTTTGAGTGCTGAATTATCATCAAGTGCATAAACTTTATCAGTCAATTTTGCTACTTTTTTAGCAATAATTTCATTTCTTGCATTTGGCGCCCAGCGAGAATTTAAATGAGGTCTAAATATTAAAGGAACCATACATAGTGTCTTGCCGGATGCTTCGCCCGTAGATACAGCTAAATCGTAGTCTTCATCTTCAAAAGACTGTGGGTTATTTTGAGCCTGTGAACTAAGTACAAGACTGTCGCCCATAATCATACTGCTAGCACTTATACCTGCATATACTTTCGTCTTGAGAAGTTCAGGTAATATCTTAAACAATCCACTTTTTTGTAGCCAATAACTTAGGTAAAAGGTATTACCCCCAAACAAATATTACGTCTTTATCTTGCAGGGCATTAAGAACTGCGTCAGACGTAAGTGCAGTAAGCTCAACAATATCAATGAAGTAACCGCGTTCTTTGATGCGGTGTAAATCATTAATAAGCCATTCCTTGTCACCACGTTCAGAGTTTGCAGCCGTAGGGATAAAGCCAATCCTAGTTTCTTTTGCAGGTTTACGACCAAATCTTCTAGTGCTTTGGCAATAGTGTCATTAGTAATTCCACCCGACGTAAGAAGTAATTTCATAAATAGAGTATAACAATAAATAGCGACTAATCATCTCTTTTAAGCATAAGCGATATGGATGGCCATCGTAGACGATATCTCAACTCAAATTCAGATATTAGCTTGAATTGCTTTTATGTAGTTTAAATTCGTCACATCATGCCCGCTATTAGGTACTTCAAATAATGCACTGCTTTTAATACGCCTGTTAGCTATCTTCGACCTATTGCCTATGAGTGGATATTTCCTAGCTTCTAATTCTCCATAGAATATTAAAGTTTTATACTTTATTGATTTAGCAAGACTATCAAAATCGAGATTATTAAATAGGCCAGCTCTTCTGTGACCAATATAAGCTAACCAAGCTTTTTTTAATTTAGGCATATCTTCTGAAAAATATGATGAAAATGAAAATAACCAAAGTTCTTCAGGATTTTGTTTTACTGCAGATATAAATGCTGTTATAGAACCAAAAGAAAAACCAGCTAACACTACATCTTTAGGATTATATTTTGTGTATTCTTTGTCTAGCTCATTTACCCAATCATCAATAAAAGTTCTTTCCCAATTTATAGTAACAAACTTAACTTTATAGCCCCTAGATTTAATAGCTTCTAACGTACTTTTATAGTTTCTGCTATTTTATATTTTCTTTAAATCCAGGAACAAATAGAACGGTCTTCATAGAATAACTATAACAAAAAACAGAGACATACAATCTCTGTTTAAGCATAAGCGGTATGGAGGGTCATGTTGCCCAAATGTGGAACACCCTCTATCCGGATTTGCTCTTGATGTACGAAAAGTTAAAAGAGAACGGACTTATCTATATAGACGGTACGGTTTGCTACCGGTGGGGAAGCAATAATTAATTTACTTCGACGTGCAATGTATCTGACCGATCACCATAACGCAGTATATCAAGAACAGTGAGATACCTTCACTGTGATATTGACACTACGGTGAATGTACTATATGCTTATGGCATGAATATACCAAGATATCTATCAATTGCTGATGAGCT
>JAJZKE010000016.1 GCA_021809645.1 bacterium
ATAGGATAGTTTGTGGAGTATTGATATATTTAGGGCCATAATCATCTTCCTTAATTGTTCTGGCAGTAAAACCTATTATTCTTCCCTGACCATCCGCTAAAGGTATCATTAAGCGCCCCCTGAACATGTCTACTAATCTTGCTCCTCGTTTAGAAACCAAGCCGGCTGCTTGAATTTCAGCATCAACATATCCTTTGTTCTTAAGGAATGAATAGAGAGCACTGCCAGTATTAGGAGAATAACCAATCTGCCAATGTAAAACCGTTTCTTTAGACAACTTACGATCTTTAAATAAATAATTAAATGCTAATTTATTGGCTTTTAATTGGACTTGATAAAATTTAGCAGCTATCTCATTTAGATCATACAGCCTCGATTTCGATATCTTGGTTTTTCCAGGCTTATCATATTTTTCTAAATCTACACCTGCTCTTCTAGCTAAGAGCTCTAATGCACTCCTAAAATCCAGTCCTTCGACTTCCATAACAAAACTAAAAACATCACCGCCCCTTCCAGAGGAGAAATCATGCCAAATCTGTTTTTCTGGACTAACAATAAAACTAGCTGTTTTCTCTTTGGTAAAAGGGCTAAGAGCTTTATAGTTACGGCCAGACTTTTTAAGCTCTAAGTATCTTCCAATAACATCTTCAATACTTATTCTACTTTTTACCTCGTCTCGAGCATCCATGCTTTGTAGTATTAGGCATATTAATTTATTTGCCAATAGCTGTTATTACCGCTCTGCTTATGGTTAAATTAGCTATATGCCACCAAATACGCCATATATTAGTCCATCGCCACCAAACCAAATGCCACCATCCACTCAATTAAATGGTCCACCGCCAGACTATGGTTTTTTAAATGAACAGCCTAAAAAGTCGTTTAAGATACCCTTTGTTGGTAATTCTTTAATTGGACGGATAGTTTTTGCCTTAGTAGTTTTATTATTATTGATAATAATTATTATTATTATCAAAGGCATCTTCACAACTGCACCTTTTAATAAAAATGACTATTTATTAATTGCTGAAAGACAAGGAGAAATCCTTCATATTTTATCAACAGACATTAGTCAGACAACAATTGGGCAGTTATCAGTCCGAGACCAAAATTTTGTAGCAACAGCTGGCTTGTCTTTAACCACTGCGCAATCAAAAACTCTTGTTTTCCTTTACGACTATAAAGATACCGTGTCTCCTAATATATTGGCTAACGCTTATATCCCAGCCATTGATAATGAATTAAAAAATTCTTTATCGATTAATAATTTTGATAATACTTTTAATACGATTATGAAGTCTCAGCTCGACAGCTATATTAATGAACTCAAGGTTGCCTATAACTCAACAAATGTCTCCAACGGCAAATCTTTATTAAAATCAGAATATGCGGAAGCAAAACTTTTGTTAACTTCTCTAAATACTACTAGCTAAATTTTGTTGAGCTATGTTATAGCTATGATTTATTAAATCCTTGATCTGGTCATCATCCAATTGACCGCTTGAGACAATAGTTATCCATTTTTCCTTATTAAGTTTATAGCCAGACATTACCTCGTCATAACGATCCTTGAGGATCTTAGCAAGTTGCTGATCACATAATAAACTCAATCTCAATGGTTTTTTATTGGTTTCAACAATTGCAAATATTTCGTTTTCAATACCATAAAAAGCTAACTCTTTGCCATATGGATAGCTTATCTTGACTGACTTTAAATTTTTTAAATACTGCTCGATATCCTGACTGATCATATAGATAAATTTTGACTAAACCACTCTAGGTAATACTGTAATTCAGCAATTGATGCCTGAATATCATCAGAGGCACGATGTATTTCTTTCTTGTCAAACTTAACTCCATATTTACCCTGCATTAGCACTTTAAGTGAACTAACGTCTAACATCCTATAATGTAGACGAAGCTCTAGCTCAGGCCATGTTTTAGTAATAAAACGACGATCATTATGAATGCTATTTCCAGCCAAGATGGCAGGTTCATGAGGAAAATATTCGTTTAATAAATCTATTAATTCGTTCTCAACGAGTCTAGGTTCTTTACCTTGAGATAGCTTGTCTAATATATCATTCCGACTATCTGGAAAATTACGCCACCAACCACCTTTAGCCATTTGTTTAACGACTTCCTCATGCGGTTGTTTAATAACAGATTCATAACTAGCAAGTGTTTTAAAATCAAAGTCAGTAATCTCGGCAGCAATTTCAATTACCAAGTCATTATCAGGATCTAAGCCAGTCATTTCTAAATCAACCCATAGTAGTCTTGAAGGAATCTGATTTTTATCGATATTCATGTTTTTAGTATATATAAAGCAAAAAACTAAAACTACTGCCTAGCCTTAGCTAAAGCATCGGAATACCATTTTAATTCCTCAAGAGCATTTTTTAGAGCACTTTGTGGACCATAAGGGTTGTTCTTAATTTCTTCGTTAGCTTCGCCTTTTTCGTTAATTATCTGGCTAACTTGGCCGACAACCATAACGGCCGGCGGTATAGTAACAGCTAAAACACCAGGAAAAACAGCCCTTAGATGACTAACAGCTTGAGCTCCGCCTGTAGATCCATGAGCAACAATCATAACAGGCTTATGTTTTAATTGAAAATCTAGATGATCAATTGCATTCTTTAAAACAGCCGAATATGAACGGTTATATTCTGGTGTAACAACTGCAAGAGCATCGCATTCAGCGACTATGTCCAGCCACTCCTGAACACTTTTATCAGGTTGCCTTTCAGGGTTATATTGAGGTGAAGCAGGTTCGCTGAAAAAAGGCATTTGATGCTTCTTAAGATCAACTATTACCGTTTCGACGTTATCAAGTAGTTTGGCCTCATTCTCAACCCATTTAGCCAATCTGTCCGATACACGACCTTCACGAACTGAACCAATAATAATACCAAGTTTCATGTAAACTCCTTTTTTAGAAATATCGTCATATCTATTATACTTAAATGTTTCTTTATCCTCTAGACTTTTTAAGATTATCTCTTATCTTTTTTTCTTTAAAATCCAAGGCTAGGGAATTTATACAAAATCTTATACCAGTAGGTTGATCGGGAGCATCATTGAAAACGTGACCTAAATGACTACCACATCTAGCACAACTAACCTCTACGCGCCTGATACCAAGAGATCTATCTTCAGACAACTTAATAGCCTTTTTATTTACTGGCCAATTAAAACTAGGCCAGCCACTTCGACTATCAAATTTTGTTGAACTATCAAAAAGCGTTTGTCCGCAAGCCCCGCACAAATATTTCCCGGTTTTATCATTATGCAATAAAACGCCACTGTATGGAGTTTCAGTTTGTCGAAGTCTTAATATCCGATATTGCTCTTTTGATAACTTTTTCTTCCATTGGTCATCTTCCATTTCTAAGTTTACATCCTTTCAATGGGTTCAACTCCCAAAACTTTAAGACCATGTCCCAACTTATCAACGTAAAGTCTAATCATTGCTAATCTAATATCTTGTCTCTCGTCACCAATAACACGACTATTTTCATAGAAACGATTAAATACTTGAGATAACTCATATAAATAGGTTGTTAAATAATGTGGTTTCAACTCCTTAATTGCTAAGTCTAATGCATCGTTATAGCTGGCCATTTTTCTCAACAAGGATCTTTCATAACTTGTAAAGTTATCAATGCTTTTTAGATCCAAAACATTTTGATCAACTTTAATTAATATATTATGCGCCCTAGCATAAGCATATTGAAGATATGGACCACTATTACCATCAAGACTAACAGACTCTTTGGGATCATATAAGATGTCGCCGCCAATACGCTGTTTTAAAAATGTATATCTAATTGCTCCTAAAATAACCGTTGAATCTTCACTAAGATCTTTTTCTTTTGCAACTTGATAAGCTGCATCTATAACATCTTTGGCCGCTACTGCCTTACCTGTTCGACTACTCATCTTTTGGCCGCTACTGAACTTAACAAGTCCATGAGTTATATGAATTGTAGAATCTACCATCTTAGGTTCAAAAAAACTAACACTTTTAAGAACTACTTTCATATAGCCATCTTGCTCACTACCAGTAATAATTATTGATTTGTCATAATGGAAATCTTGCCATTTTCGAAATATTAAACCAACGTCTTTAGCAGCGTAAGTTGGAACCCCCTGGTTATTTATAAAAACATTAGAGTATAATCCATATTTTTGTCCGTCGAAAATAACTGCTCCCTGACTTTCCTGATATACATCTGGCATATGAGACATAACTATTTGTTTACCTAGCTCTGCTACCTCGCTTTCCGGATAATATTTTTCAAAATTAATATTTAAACTACCATAGAAGCTTTCAAAATAATCATAGCTCCACTGTCTACACTGCCAGTATATTTTTGCTAATGGAGTTGAGTGATCATGATTAACAGCAATGTCGTATATTCTTTTACTTAGAGATTTAATGTCATTTTTTATCTGCCCATCTTCTTCTTCATAACTTTTGTTTCCCTTGACATAGCATCTACTCAAGAAGTCTAAACGTTCATTTTCGGTAATATCATTCAACTTGTCAGGTATTTCTCCGCCTAGTTCTTGAGTAACTGCCCAAAGAGTTTTGGCTACATGTGTACCTATGTCACCACCAAAATTTACTCGATGAACTGTAGCTCCCGCTACTTCTAACAAATTAGCAATTACATCACCAACAACAGAAGTATAAAGATGACCGGCATGTAGAATTTTAAAAGGATTAGGGTCTGAGAATTCAACGACGATTGTTTGATTACTAAAATATTTTTGAGGCTCAATTAGAATATTGTCAATTAAAGCACTGTTTGCCAGAGTAAAATTAACAAAACCGGGTCCAGCAACCTTAACTGAATTAAATAGATTATTACTACTTATTTTAGCAGTGATCTCTTCAGCAATTTCCAATGGTGATTTTTTAACTGTTGCGCTTAAATGAAAAGCAATATTACTTGAATAATCACCGAATTGTTCTTCGGTTTGATCTATTTCAACCTCTTTATCAATATCGTAAAGTTCTCTGAGACAATCGCTAACGATTTGCTTTATATTATCTTGCATCTTTTTTATTATATCTGTTTATTAGTAATCAATTTAATACTTCGAAGGGCTAGAAAATATATACTACTCAATAAGATAAAGAAAAAACCGACAGTTGCAATAATACCCGGGTAATCGCTGACATGAATTATTCTATCGGAGATATCAAAAATTAGACCACCAGGGTTAGTTAAAATAGCCCAACTGGACAACCTAAGGTCTCGACCAATATATATTGCCAAAGAATTAATGCCAATAATCAAAGAAGCAATAATCGACACATCAATTCTTCTAAATCTTTTTTCAAGTTCTTTATGAATCATCCTCAAACTAATAAACCCAATAACGACGGCTGTATAAATAATCGAAGTAAAAGCAACGGCGTAATAAACAATATCATTTGAAGGAGCTGTTTGTAGATGTATATAGTCGGATATCATATAAAAACTGTTAGGTAAAAATAAAAGCCAGATAAAGCTTAAGATCATTGCTTCGTAAGATGACCACTTTTTGTATCTTAAGATATATACCAGTCTCATAGATAAGAATATTGGTATCCAAGCTAAAAATAAATTCCATAGTAAATATGAAAAAACGATAGTATGACTAATTAAAGAACAAATTGCCAATAATATTGCTCCGATAACAGAAGATATAAATAAATTAAATATCAATTTATTACTTATAGGCCATGATCTTGTATCCACAAGACAGTATTATATCAATTACCTCTGTACATTACATTCTACGATGCTAATTCTTTTTTGAATTTTTCTATTAAATCAACTGGAGCAGGATTAATACCGCTTAAAATAGCACTGTAAATTGAAGTAAAATCACCTAACATAGATGCGTATAAAATTTGCTCTATTAAGCTCTCACCTTCAACATTAACAACTATAGGATCTGGTCTTTTACCAGATAGTAACTTGGCAGATAATTCAAATCTTTTTTGAATTTGAGGATGTTCTAAATTACTTCTTAAGTCAACTACTAAGTAGGGTTTAATGGGCGGCTGTTCGCTCCAGCCCATAAACTCATTATGATTAAACTCTGAATATTGATTCCACCAGGCAATTTGTTTGGCATTTTCATTGAAGCTAATTTTCCATTTATAGGCAGCTGGGGATAACTTAGGACCAGCGTATATTACGACAGATTTACCAGCTGCTTCTATTGCTATTTTCTTGGCTAAGTTTTCGGATGTCGGCACTGTTGCCTGCCATTTATTAGCTTGCTCTTGAAGAAACTGTTTAGTTCTATCTAGCTCTTTTATTGCTTTTTGACCATCTATTTGACCAGCACTACCAAGAATAGTTACCAGGGCTTTTAAGTTAGCTAAAACAGCATAACGTGGTTGATTGACATCAGGAATACTGGCCAATGGATAATTCTTTTCCTTGGCTATCTGAGATAGCTTGCCGTCAAAAGCTATAATACAAATTTTGGCACCTTTTTGTTCTGCTTGATTTAGAGCGCTTAAAGTCTCCTCGGTATTACCTGAATAACTAGAAGCAATAAATAGAGTCTTATTAGACACGTAGCGAGGAATGTCATAATTTCTAACAACCTCGAAAGGGACACTATAACCAGGCCAACTATAACTTACTAGAGCAGCTAGAGCGGAACCACCCATGCCACTATAGACTATATTTTCAATGTTCTGGCCATCAATGTTAATCTCGCCAAATTCATGATCCAGTTGTTGCCATTGTCTCGCGACTATTCCTAAAGTATCTTCTGAATCTTTGTCGTCTATTATTTTTAAATCATCTAGCATCTATCCTCCGATCAATTCTCATTATATCGATCGGGATTAAGATTTAAAAATTTTAAATTCTATGCTTTTACATCATACCGCCCATAGCACCGACATCTGGTGTTGGGCTTGATTCTTCCTTTGGAACATCGACAATTAAAGCTCCCATAGTACTAGCAGTAGCAGCTATAGAAACGGCATTTTGGAGAGCTTCTTTAGTGACTCTGGTAGGATCAACGACACCGTTAGCTTTTAGATCGACTAACTTTCCAGGATTAGTAACATTAACACCGTATCCAGGCTTTGCGTTCTTTACTTGAGGCAACCATTCGTCGGCGTTTAAACCAGAATTAGTTAATAGAATTCTGAATGGTTGTTCAAGAGCTCGAATAAGAATCTGGGCTCCAGCTGAATCTGAATCATTACCTGTAACCTTTATGGTACTAGCCAAGTTAATAAGCGTTACTCCACCACCGGGTACAATGCCCTCTTCTAGCGCAGCTTTAACTGCAGCAACAGCATCATCAACTCGAAACTTCTTTTCCTCAATTTCAGTTTCTGTGGCTCCGCCAACCTTAATAACAGCAACTTTACCTGAAAGAGATGCTCTTCTCTTCTCAAGATTCTCTTTGTCATACTCACTAGTAGCTTGGTTTATTAATGAATTGATCAAATCAATTCGTTGTTTAACTTCTGAGACTTTACCGTCGCCTTCGATTATTGTTGTTTCGTCTTTTGAAACAATCACTCTTCTAGCTGAACCAACCACATCAAGTTCTACGTTTTCAAAATTCATTCCCTGTTCTTCGGTTATCACTTGGGCACCAGTTAAGATAGCAATGTCGTTTAATATATCCTTTCGTTGATCGCCAAACTTTGGAGCCTTAATAGCAACAGTATTGAAGACGCCTTTCAAGCGGTTTAAAACTAAAGTTGCTAGAGCTTCACCCTCAACGTCTTCGGCAATCAAAACAAGATCCTTCTTACCTGACTGAGCAAGCTTCTCTAACATCGGTAGAAATTCTTGGATAGAACTAATCTTTTTATCTGTTATAACGATTGCCGGCTTATCATAGACTGCTTCCATGCGAGCTGGATCAGTAACCATGTAGGCACTTACAAACCCTCGATCGAAGGTAAAGCCTTCAACTACTTCACTTTCAAGCGATAGACCCTGCCCTTCTTCGACTGTCACAACACCGTCTTTACCGATCTTTTCAATTACGTCAGCGATTAGATTACCTATTTCGCTGTCCCCCGCTGATATGGTAGCAACTTCAGCGACTCTCTTTTTATTGCCAGCGATATCTTCACTATAACTATCTAAATTTGTTATCGCTTGTTGAGCCGCAACCTCTAAGCCTTTTCTTAAAAGCATTGGATTGTGGCCAGCAGCAATTAATTTATTTGCTTCGTTTAGTAAATGGTAAGTTAAAACCGTAACTGTTGTCGTCCCGTCTCCAGCAACGTCATTCATTTTAGAAGCAGCTTGCTTAATAAGTTCGGCACCAACTTTGTAACCCAGTGTTTCGTCGTCAATATCCGCCAGCTCAACTCCTTTAGCTACAGTTACCCCGTCATGAGTAACTGTTGGACTACCGTAACTTTTAGAAATAACTACGTTACGACCTTTTGGACCCATAGTTGTCTTAACAGCGTTATATAGAATTTCAGCGCCGCCCAGTACTCTCTTGCGGGCATCTTCATCATAAAATACTTTTTTTGCCATATCTACCTTGCCTCCTTATTTAACTACCGCTAAAATATCTTCTTCCTTAACTAAAATATAGTCCTGGCTTTCAACTTTGACTTCTGTGGTTGAATAGCTTTTGTAGACTATTCGGTCGCCTACTTTGACCTGCTTAACATCCTTACCGACGGCAACTACCTTAGCTGTTTTAGGTTTTTCAGCAGCGTTGTCTGGTAAATACAAACCGCTGGAAGTTTTGGTCTGAGCTTCTTCAGCTGTTGTAACTACATAATCGGCTAAAGGTTGAAGTGTTGTAGACATAATTTCCTCCTACTTTATAAATAGTATTAGCACTAGATAATTAGGAGTGCTAATTTCAGCACTCACTATAACGGACTGCCAAAATTGCTGTCAAGTATTGCTTTTAACAAACATGATAAAATAGGTTTTGATGTCTAACAACAACGACGGTATTACCATCATTGGCGTACCACTCGATTTAGGAGCTGAAAACCTAGGTGTTGATAACGGTCCAGAAGCAATTAAGCAACAGGGTATAGAATCGAAATTAAAAGATATTGGTTTTCAAGTAAAGTTACTCGATGATATCTTGGTAAAATCCAGAGATCAATTAAATCCAGGAAATCCTAGGTTACATTATCTAGACGAGATAGTCAGTGTAAGCAATGATCTTGCCAATAAAGTAGATGAACAAATTAGAAACGATCAGAGAGTTGTCGTCTTAGGTGGTGATCATTCTGTTAATTTAGGTGCTGTATCTGGTGCAGCAGCAGCTTTAGATTATAATCTTGGACTAATATATTTAGATGCTCATGGTGATATAAATACTGAAGAAACCACTTTAACTGGCAATATCCACGGTATGCATTTAGCTGCCTTGATGGGTCACGGTCCTAAAGCGTTAACAGATATACATCAACCTAGAATTAAAATTGAAAGTAATAACCTGCTACATATCGGCGGCAGTGATTTCGATGAGGCTGAATGGCAACTTGCCAAAACTGAAGGAATAAAAATGTTCACTTTATTTGACTTACTTACTTCCAGTCTAGGTCCACTAGTTGACGAAATTAAAAATATGGCCGCTCGACTACCGTATATTTGGGTTAGTCTGGATTTAGACTGTATTGATCAAATATACGCTCCGGGAGCAGCTATGCCTAACGCTAAAGGATTAATGTACCGTGAAATTGCGACTATTACTGAATACATTGGGCAACATTGTAATGTCGTCGGTGTTGACGTAGTAGAATATAACCCACTATTAGATATTAAGCATAAGACCGCTGAGCTAGGTATTGAATTAATCGCTAAGTTGCTTGGCAAAAATTATAGTTGGTATACCAATTACCTATCCAAAAACAAAATTAATTAATTTTGTTTAATCTCTTCTTAAGAGCTTCACGTGCAACCGATGTTTCGTTATATGGTCTACGGATGGTATCGGTACTTTCGTTATAAACACGGCCTGGAGTTGGTTTAAAACCAGGCTTATTGGTGATAATAACTGTTTCTTCACCCTTGCCCAATAACAAAACCATATCACCTGCTTTAGCTATATCAATTGCCTTCTGAACAGCTGCCTTACGGTCATGAATAAGCAATAAATCTTTTCCTTCTTTTTTACCGCTCTTTTTTACTCCTTCGGCAATTTCTGCCATTATCTCATCACCGTCTTGATCACGATCATCTTCCTCGGTCAATATAACAATTTCTGAATTTTGGCCGGCAATTTGACCTATTAAAGGACGTTTGGATTCGTCTCGTCGGCCAGCTGAACCAAATACAGAAATAACCCTACCCTTAACTATCGGTTGGATCGTATTAAATACTTCCCGATAAGTTTCTGGAGTAGTCGCATAATCAACTATTACGCCAAAATTCTGGCCCTCATTAATACTGTTCATGCGGCCTTCGACACTTTTTAAACTAGCAATTCCCTGCTCTATTTGTTTTATCGTTAAACCGGCACTTCGTGTAATACCGATAGCTGCCAAACAGTTATAAATATTGAATTTACCAGGTAAATTAGTTCGGACATTGTATTGATCGTTGCCAATCTTAGCCTTAAAGCTACTGCCGTCTGGTTGAAGAATTATATCACTAGCCGTTAAATCACCTCTTTTTATCCCGTAAGTGATCGGCTTTTTTATCGCTTTTTGGAAATATTTACCACTTTCATCTTCAATATTAACAACTCCAATTCTTAATCCTCGGCGATTTCTATTAGCCTGTTTGAATAACATTAATTTTGCCTGTCTATACTTCTCGAAAGTTCCGTGATAATGAAAATTATCATGTCCTAGGTTAGTAAAACCGACGATGCTGTAAGGTACTCCCCATACACGGTGTTGTGATAATGCTTGACTAGTAGTTTCAAGTACTAGCCATTCAACTTTATTAGCTTTTATTTTTTTAGCAGCTTTTAGTAATTTAAGAGATCCGAGAGAAGTCATTCGGCTGGTATTATGCCTTGGACCATGACCGTCACCGTAATCTATCGATATGGTAGTCATCATAGCTACCTTATAACCACTATTTCTAAGTATATTAGTTACCAATGTACTGGTAGTAGTTTTACCAGCTGTACCTGTTATCCCGATCACCTTAAGACCACGTAAAGGAAAACCAAAAATAATATTTTCAATGACCGCTTCAGCCCAGTGACCATATGGTTCAATCTTGATAAATAAAGACCCTGGTATTAACTTTTTAACCAATGATCTAAAACCCATAATCATCTAGTATACTGTATGCTAGTGAAAATTTTAGGCATTGAAACAAGCTGTGATGAAACGGCTGCCGGTATAGTTGTCGATGGTCAACACCTTCTGAGTAATGTTGTATCAAGTAGCATGAATTTACATTCTGTCTATGGTGGTGTAGTGCCAGAAATAGCTGCTCGTAGCCACATCGAAGTGATCCATCAAGTAATCGATTCTTCTCTTAAAGAGGCAAATTGTGATTGGCAAGATATTGACGCTATCGCTGTAACTCGAGGTGCCGGTCTGAGCGGCAGTTTACTCATCGGTGTTATGACAGCTAGAAGTCTAGCAATTACTAAAAACAAGCCGTTATATGGAGCAAACCATGTATTAGGACATGTTTATGTTAATTTTTTAACAAGTTCTGCCCAACCAATGTATACAATACCTCTGGAAAAGCCACAATTTCCAATGCTTGCCATTATCGTATCTGGCGGACATAGTCAATTAGTGCTTTTTCATAACCATTTTAACTATGAACTTCTTGGTCGTACTCAGGATGATGCTATAGGCGAAGCCTTTGATAAGGTGTCTAAAATATTAGGCCTTGGTTATCCTGGTGGTCCGGCAATTTCTAAAGCAGCAAAAGATGGTGACCATAAGGCTATAGAACTACCAATTGCTAAAGTTGGTGGATATGATTTTAGCTTCTCTGGCCTTAAAACAGCCGTTTTAAGACGTTCTCAGGAATTAATAGGCGAAGATTACACATTTCCTTCTTTTAAGCTTTCTGAGCGCCTTAATGAATCTCAAAAGACTAATTTGGCAGCCAGTTTTGAATATATTGCTTGTAAGACCATCGTTAATAAGGTTAAGCAAGCAATTCTAGAATACATGCCCTCTTCAGTTGTTGTAGCCGGTGGTGTAGCAGCCAATACTGAACTAAGAAAACAGCTAAGAGAAACTATCGACTTGCCTTTACTGTTACCAGACATAAAGCTATGTACTGACAATGGCGCAATGATTGCTACCCTTGGTTGTTATATGCGTCAGTTCAATCAATCTACCGCTGATCCGTACTCTTTAGATATTTCTCCAAACTTGACTATTTAATTATTTTCTTTCATATGAACTATAAATATTGTCTAAAACTGCTATCATTGATTAGATATGAAACTACCACCAACGTACGACGCATCAGCTAACGAACCTGAGATATATAAGCTCTGGGAAGACAGTAATATCTTTGCCGCAGACGCAAAAAGTCAAAAAGAACATTTTTCAATTATGATGCCGCCACCGAACGAAACAGGAACACTTCATATTGGTCACGCTTTAGGAACAACACTGCAAGATATACTCGCTAGACATGCTCGGATGCAAGGGAAGGATGTCTTATGGTTGCCTGGAACAGACCATGCTGCTTTACCTACAAATGCACTCATTGAAGAGCAGCTAAGAAAAGAAGGAATTACCAAACATGAAATTGGCAGGGAAGAGTTTTTAAGAAGAACCAAGGAATTTGTCTCCCAAAGTCGTAATACAATCAACAAACAAATTAAAGTTATGGGAGCTAGTGTTGACTGGGGTAGATCAAGATACACATTGAGTGATCCTCTTAGCCGAATAGTTAATGAAGTTTTTGTCAAAATGTATAACGACGGTCTTATTTATCGAGGTTATCGAATCGTTAATTGGGATCCTAAATTAGAAACTAATGTTTCTGATGATGAAGTTGAATATATGGAAGAAAAGACTAAGTTATATACCTTAAAATATGGTCCGTTCGAGATAGTAACAGCCCGTCCGGAAACTAAATTTGGTGATAAATACGTTGTTATGCATCCGGATGATAAACGTTACGCTAAATACAGGGAAGGTGATCAATTCGAAGCTGAATGGATTAACGGTAAAGTTAAAGCCACAATTATTAAGGATGATGTTATCGATCCAAGCTTTGGAACAGGTGTAATGACTATTACTCCATGGCATAGCCAAGTAGATTTTGAAATAGCTGAAAGACACAACCTAGACCGAGAACAGATTATTGATTTGCAAGGACGTCTTTTACCAATAGCGGGTGAGTTTAACGGCTTAGAAATTGATCAAGCCCGACCAAAAATTATTGAAAAGTTAAAAACTAAAGGTTTACTAGTTAATGTCGAAGATAATTACCTCCATAATGTTGCTACCAACTCTAGAGGACACGGAATAATTGAACCCCAAATCAGATTACAGTGGTTTATTGACGTTAATAAACCGGCCGTTCTATGGAAAGGTAAGAAATTAAGCTTTAAACAAGTTATGCAAACAGTTGTCAGGGAAGGTGATATTAAAATTATACCGGCTACTTTTGACAAAATGTACTTTCACTGGATTGATAATTTAAGAGATTGGTGTATCAGTCGCCAGATATGGTGGGGTCATCAGATACCTGTTTGGTACAGCGAGGATCATAATGGTCAAGAAGAGATTTATGTAAGCGTTCTGGCACCGAAGAGTGATAAAAAATGGCATAGAGATCCTGATACTTTAGATACTTGGTTTAGCTCAGCTCTATGGACTTTTGCTACATTAATAGACCCTGTGCTAACTAAGAATTATGACTTGTCACTTGAAGATTTATTAAAAAATAGTCCTGATTTTCAAGCCTATCATCCTACTGATGTTATGGAAACAGCTTGGGATATTCTATTTTTCTGGGTAGCCAGAATGATCTTGGCTACTACCTATGCTACTGGCCAGATACCTTTTAAAACAGTCTATCTACATGGTTTAGTAATGTCGGAAAACGGTGGCAAGATGAGTAAATCAAAACCAGAGACAATAATTGATCCGATAGAGGTTATCAATGAGTACGGTGCTGATGCTCTTAGGCTAGCCCTAATCCAGGGTATGACCGCAGGAAGCAGCCAAAAACTAGTAAGAAGTAAAGTCATAACCAACCGCAACTTTTGTAATAAACTATGGAATATTGCTCGTTATGTTGAAAATTTTGGCCAAGGGAATAATCAAGTAGCACCTCAAGATATTGCCGACCACTGGATATTAAAACGGCTTATCCAAACTAAAGATAAGATCAATAATGATCTAGATAATTTCAGATTTAGTGATGCATATAACAAGCTCTACCACTTTTTATGGGATGACTTGGCAGATTGGTACGTTGAAGCGAGTAAGGTCAAAGCCAACAAAGATTTACTGATATATATTCTAAAAAACACTTTAATAATAGCTCATCCTCTAGCACCTTATGTTACTGAAGCTATTTGGCAAAACCTAAATTATGATGACCGTCCTTTAGCTGCTCAAAGCTATATAAGATTAATCGATCATGATGAAGTAATGGCTAATAATTTTAGTCTTGTAAAAGACTTAGTATCAGAAACTCGTCGAATACTACACTTACTTAACGAAAAAGATATATCCTTAATATATTTAAAGGATGAACTAATATACAAAAACCAAACATTAATTAAGAAATTATCAGGTGTAAAAGATTTGAAAGAGGTAAGTGTTGGTTCTGGTCTAAAATTAACCGGTTTAACTTCTTCGGTTTGGTTGGCTATCAGCCCAGAAAAAGCCGAAGATTATTTAAAGAAGCTTAAGCAAAGAAAAGAACAGCATCTTAGTCATATTAGTCGACTCGAAAATCGTCTCAATAACAAGAGTTACCTTAATCAGGCACCAATAGAAGTAATTAATGAAACTAAAAAACAACTGGATGATTTTAAAAAACAGTTAATTGAAATTAGTCGTGAAATAAAAGCTTTTGAAGCAATTTAAATAAGAATATCTTTTATGCGTTCTACGGAAGAGCTTGGATTAGCATAATCAAACCAAAGAACATGCCAACCTAACCGCTCAGCAGCTACTAGATTAGCTCTAGTGTCGTCAATTAGAAGTATCTCGTTTGAACTTAGACCAGCTCTTTCTTTGGCTATTTCATAAATCTTTTGTTCTGGTTTTACATAACCAACTTCAGAAGAATCAACAATTGCGTCGTATGGTAGGTTGGGAAGTCGACCTAATCTCCTCAAGCTTGTTAAAAGACCGGGCATAATATTTGTTAGTAAACCAACTTTATAATTATTAAAGATAGACTTAATTAATTCTCTTGTCTCTGGTACTGCTTCAGCAGCCTCAAGATAATATGATTGCCATTCGATATTATTTATGCCAATTTTTTCAGCTAATTTTTTATTAAATTCAGCGATACTTAATGTCCCTCGACAAGCATCATCGTTAAAATGCCAAAATGCCGTTTCCACCAAATCAGTTGAAACCTGAAATTCTTCGGCTATTTTAATGAACGCCCGTTGATAAAATCTTACTAGACAGCCGTTAACATCAAAGTAGATAAAGCTAATACCGTTACGACTTTTTTTTAGATGCCTACTAGGATCATTTTCTTGGTCATTACCTATTAATTCATCAAGGTTACACCCAAGAGCTTTAGAAATAGCACTAACGGTAAAAATTGAGGGAGCTTTAATAGCTCCTCTTTCAATTTTTGTTAGCGTTGAATAGCTAATATTAGCTTTGTTACAGAGCTGTTGCTGGGTAAGTCCTGCTCGCTGTCTAAAAGCCTGGATACGTTTACCTAAAATCTTCTCAAGAACACTACTCCCACCTTCATGCATAGCCATATATTACTAGTTTATCTTTGGTTATAAAAGATACTTAATGATTAACAGATGTTAAAATATTGCAATGAATCAAAACTTTAAACCACTACAACCTAAGGTTGTCTTAGGAGTTGCCGCTCACCCAGATGATTTAGATTTTGGAGCCTCAGGTACACTGGCTAAGTTTGCTGAACAAGGAGCTGCAATACATTATTTAATTTTGACGGATGGTAGCAAAGGTACAGAAAATAAAACATTAACCCCACAACAATTGTCAAGAATAAGAGAAGAAGAACAACGAGAAGCAATTAAAGCTATTGGTGGTAGTAAAGCCCATTTCCTTGGTTACCCCGATGGCTACTTAGAGGTTACGATGGATTTAAAAAAAGATATCGTCAAAATTATCAGAAAAGTTCGTCCGGATGTGGTTATAACCATGGATCCTTCAATGCTTTATTCGGCCAGTCGAGGTTTTATTAATCATCCTGATCATCGAGCTGCCGGCCAAGCAGCATTAGATGCGGTTTTTCCTCTAGCAAGAGATCATTTGTCTTTTCCAGAATTATATCAACAAGGCTATATGCCCCACAAAACGAAAACTGTTCTACTGACTAACTTTGATCAGCAAAACTATATTGTTGATATAACAAATACGTTTGATAAAAAAATTGCTGCCTTAAAAGCTCATCAAAGTCAGGTGGGTGATATTGATAACATTAAACCTTGGTTAAGAGAAAATGCTTCTAAGATTGGTGCCAGGGGTGGGTACGAACTTGGTGAAGGTTTCATTAGAATTGATTTAAATAGATAAGATGAAAATAATTGTTATTAGACACGCTAAAACGGTATATAACGAGAATGGGATAATTAATGGCCAACAGGACGATAATTTATCTCCTGAAGGCCTTTTAGAGCTTCCTGGGCTTGTTGAAAAGCTTAATGGTTATAATTTTACTGCTTTATACTCATCACCGCTTCAGAGAGCCGTAGAAACCGCCAAACCAATTGCTAAGAATAAAAATCTTGACCTAATAATAGATCCACGATTGATTGAAGTTAATTTTGGTTCGTTCACATCAAAAAACTGGGATTCTATGAAAAGTGTCTTCGGCATGAAATCTACAGCTTTACTTGATAGTTATAATTATGACTTAAGACCTTACGGTGGAGAATCATCAGAAGAAGTAAGAAAGAGGATCGAAGACTTTCTGAATTACTTAAAAGAGCAGGGAGGTCAACCGGTGGCAGTCTCACATGCGGGCATTATTCGCTGGTTTTATTATCTATGCATCGGCCAAAAAATATCTTCACCACCTAACGCATCAGTACACCTGCTTGATTTTTAATAATATATCTCAGTTGTTGCTGCTGACATTGATTCTATGCGTGTCGTTGATACAATATACAGATTTGACGATAAGAGCAGCTTATGTTAAAGTTATATTTAAGAAAAGGTCAGACACATTCGATAAATAACTTACTGTGTCTGCTATAGATGTGAATTCAAATCAGGATCCTTCCAAAATACGCAACATAGCCATAATTGCCCATGTCGATCATGGTAAAACTACTCTTGTCGACGGGTTATTGA
>JAJZKE010000017.1 GCA_021809645.1 bacterium
TCCAAGTTCAATATTATCTTTATTAAAATTACTTAAAAGACCGGAAAAAGATAAAGAAGAAGTTAATGATCTAGCCGTATTAAAAGCAAGGGCTGGAGCAGACGGCTTTAAATTAAACGAAGGGGTTCCTGTTGAACATTATGACGAGCAGAAAACTGTTAAAGCTGCACCCAGATTGAGTTCATTTAAGAATAGTGCTCAAAAAATGACCGATGTTAATAATCAAGAGGCTTTAACTACTACCTCAGATCCTGATTGGAAATATCCAAGTGTTGGTTTATTAAACCAAAAACAAGACAAGGCTGATGCAGGTGATGTTAATGCTAATGCAAAAACTATACATGACACTTTCTCTAACTTTAAAATTGAAGTTGAAATGGAAGGAGCAAATATTGGTCCTAGGGTTACTCAATATACTTTAAGGCCGCCGGCAAACGTCAAATTAACAAAACTTACAGCTCTTGAAAACAACCTGGCTTTAGATTTAGCCGCTCATTCTATTAGGATGGAAGCACCAATACCAGGCAAAAGAGCAGTAGGCATTGAGGTGCCGAACGTTAAAGCGGCAACGGTAAGAATTAGCAGTATTATTTCTTCAGGCGAATGGGCTGAGAATAAAAGCCCTTTGACTTTTGTAATAGGCAAGGATATTGCCGGTAAGGCTATTGTTGCTGATTTAGCCGCCATGCCGCATTTATTAATAGCTGGTCAAACTGGTGCTGGTAAATCCGTTATGATGAATACCATAATTACCAGTTTACTTTATCGTAATTCACCAGCTGATCTAAAACTTATTCTGGTAGACCCAAAACAAGTTGAAATGGGTGTATATAACGAATTACCTCATCTATTAGCACCGGTAATTACTGACCCAGAGAAGTGTATATCAGCTTTAAAGTGGGCAGTTGCCGAAATGGATAGAAGACTTAAAACTATGGCCGGGGTTGGAAAACGCAACATAGAGGAATATAACTCTCATAATACTGCCGAAAGGATGCCATATATCGTAGTGGTTATTGACGAGCTGGCGGATCTGATGATGATGGCAGCTAGAGACGTTGAATCCTTAGTTGTTCGGTTAGCTCAAAAATCTAGAGCAGTTGGCATACATTTAGTATTGGCTACTCAGAGGCCTTCTGTCGATGTTATAACTGGCTTAATAAAAGCTAATATGCCAGCTCGTATTGCTTTTGCAGTAGCTTCTCAAGTTGACTCTAGAACTATCATTGATCAGATTGGTGCCGAAAAATTATTAGGTAGAGGGGATATGCTTTTATTAACATCTGATATGCCAAAACCTAAGCGTGTTCAGGCTGCATATATAGAAAATACAGAGATCAACAAAGTTAATGATTTTATTCGTATGCAAAGGCCACCTCAATATGATGATGATGTTGTTTCTCAGCCCGTTCAATTAGGTTCTGGACGGGGATCTATAGGCAATGATTCTATGGGTGAAGCAGATGATAATCTCTGGAAAGAGGCAGTTGGAGTAGTGATTGATAGTCATAAAGCCAGCACTAGCTTGCTGCAAAGAAGATTAAGAATTGGTTATGGTCGTGCGGCTAGGCTAATTGAGACTATGGAAGAACAAGGGATTATTGGGCCACCAGATGGCTCTAGACCTAGAGAAGTTTTGATTAGTTCGATTGATGAAGTTTTTGGAAGATCGGTATCATCTGAAGATGATGAAGATTATCATAACGAAAATGATGAATTGACTGTTGAGGATAGCTAGTATATAATTGTTTAATCAATAAAGCTTCAGATCATAACCTCTAGTGTGTATGATCTTTAACCATCAGAAGGAGAAAAACATTGAATCAGTACGAGATAGCTATCTTATATGATCCTGATTTAGAAGTTGACCTATCAAAGGCTGAAGATAGAGTTAAAAAAATATTTACTGATAATGGTGGTGAAATTAAAACAATTGATAATTGGGGAAAAAGAAAACTTGCCTACCCTATTAAAAAGAATGAACACGCTATTTACGTTTTTTATATAGTTAATTTGCCATCATCGTCAATTTCTAAGGTTGATTCCACTTTGAATATTACTGACGAAGTGATTAGATTTTTAATAACTAAACTAGATCTTAAGGCTATTTCTAAAGCCGAAGCTCAGAAAGCCAAGAAGGCTGAGCAGGCCGCCAAAAGAGGCGAAAAGCAAGAAAGCGAAGCTGATCAAAAAGACGAAGATAGCAATGAGAATGAGGTATAAGTTATTAAATCTTAAATAACTTAAATTTGACGACATTGGTATTTAAAGTTACCGTAAGATGAGAAACCTTAGGAGGAGAGATGGCTAGAAGTTTAAATCAAGTAACATTAATGGGTAACTTAACTCGTGATCCCGAGTTAAGAACTACACCTAACGGACAAAATGTAGTGAGTTTTAGTTTAGCGTTAAATCGAAGTTATAAAGATCAAAATGATGAATGGCAGGAAGTAACAGATTTTGTTGATATTGTTGCCTGGGGATCTTTAGCTGAAAGAGTATCACAGTATTTGAATAGAGGAAGTAGATGTTTAGTACAAGGTCGTCTTCAAAGCCGAAGCTGGGAACAAGAAGGTCAAAAGAGATCTAAAGTAGAAGTATTAGCAAGCGATGTTACATTCTTAGACAATCGTGGTTCAGCCGATTCGGATCAAAGCCAAGCTGACATTGAAGTTAGTCAAAATGATAGCAAAAAATCTGCCAAATCTAAAAAAAGCGACAAAAAAGATGTAGTTATCGAAGATATTGGCGATGAACCAATTAATTTAGATGAGATACCATTTTAAGGAGAATTTATGGCAAAAATATTTAAACACAGAAGCGAAGTAGCATTCTTTGATTACAAGGATTTTAAGACATTACAGAGATATGTTAATGTTTATGGTCAGATTGAGTCTAGAAAAAAAACAGGTTTAACCGAAAGCCAGCAAAGGCATTTAAGCGTGGCTATTAAAAGAGCTAGACATATAGCTCTATTGCCATTCGTAGCATCTAGTTAAAAAAATTATGGCTTTATCAATTACTGATCTAAAAAAAGGTACAATTTTTGAGTTTGAAGGACAACCTTATAGGGTTGTTGATTATTCTCAAAAAGTAATGGGTCGAGGTGGATCAATTGTTAATGTTCGTATTAAAAGTTTAATTGACGGTAAGGTACTTGATAAAACATTTAAAGGTAACGATCAATTAAGTAATGCCGATGTTAGCCAACAAACAGTTCAATATTTATATAATGACGGTCAGACATACTATTTTATGAATGATCAAACTTTCGAACAGTTTTCAGTATCAAGCGAAATTGTTGGTAATGCTGACAAATATATCAAAGAGGGTGACAATCTTGAAATTCAATTATTTGGATCTAATCCTATTTCTCTAGTATTGCCCAAAAATGTACCACTCAAAGTTATTTATACAGAAGATGCTGTTAAGGGAGATACGACGTCTTCTATTACAAAAGAAGCAACTTTAGAGACCGGGCTAAATATTAAAGTACCAGCTTTTATTAAACAAGGTGATATCATTTCCGTTGATACTGGTAATGGAACGTATAGAGAAAGAGTCAGGATATAATAGAAATAATTCTTGAGTAATTATTATTTACTAAGTTAGGAATTAGAACTTTCAAGTTAATTGCCAAATGTCGATACTAGCTTTATATATTATCGAGTTTCTGTTGATTAACTTTGGGCATCAAACATGGATAAATTAAAAGACGATAAATATGTTAGTCGAGCTGGTCTCAAAATGGAGTTAGCTAATCAAAAGTTCAGATTAAGTTTTAAGGATAAAAATGTTTTAGATGTCGGTAGTAGTACGGGAGGATTTACCGACTATGCATTAAAGAAAGGAGCCAGAAAAATTATTGCCATTGAACTCGGGACTAATCAGATGGACGAGTCAATTGCAAAAAATCCAGATGTTGAGTTACATGAAAAAACAAATATTTTGGATATATTACCGTATCAACCAGTCAATAATGGTTCTAACCTAAGATTTATACCTGATATAACAATGATAGATTTATCATTTGTATCGCTTAAAAAAATACTCCCTCATATATCAAAGCTAATCAATCAAAAAAGCTTAGCGATAGTTCTTGTTAAACCTCAATTCGAAGCTAAGCCGGTAGATAAAAATAAAGGTATCATTAAAAATGAAGCAATTAGAAGACATATTTTAAAAGACTTTGAATATTGGGTTAAAGAATACTTTATTATTTTAGATAAAGTAGATTCTATGATAACTGGTACAAAAGGTAATAAAGAACGTTTTTACCTTTTATCAAAAAAGATAAATTCGAAATTAAATAAGACATAGTCTAATATTTAATTAATGTATTTCCAAAGTCGCAAACAAGCTGGTCAGATATTAGCTGAACAGTTATTTACCAAGTATCGATATAAAAACTGTACTGTACTTGCCCTGGACGATGGCGGTGCTGTTATCGGATCAGAAATTGCTAAAAAAATTCATTGCAATCTTAGTATTACGGTTAGCGAGGAAATCGACTTACCTAGGGAACCTTGGTCTGTTGGTGGTATAACTCCTGATGGACAATTTATCTCTAATTCTCAGTATACCGAAGCTGATTTAGCTGAGCTTGAACAGGAAAATAGGAGCTATATTGAAGAAGAAAAATTAGCCAAATTCCATATAATCAATAGTATGGTGGGTAGTGGGGGAACAGTTAGTCGACAAACACTTGCTGGCCATAATGTAATTATTACTTCTGATGGCTTGCCAAATACATATAAACTAGATGTTGCCTTGGCCTTTATCAAGGTTGTTAGATACGAAAAAATTATCATCGCCATACCACTTGCTAGTGTCGAGGTAGTAGACTGGATGCATATTCATGCTGATGATATATACTGTTTAAGCGTGGTAGAAAATTATTCTGATACCGATCATTATTACGAAGTTAAAGATATACCAAGTCGCGATAAAATTAATCAAATTTTGAATGCCAATATATTAAATTGGGAATAAATTAATTAAGGTAATTTCTTAATTTCTCTATATTTTTAAGTATTATGAATGATTGTTTGGAAGTTATGAGTCCTTTTTTATCGAGTGCAGATAATTCTCTACTTGTTGTTTCTCTTGAAGCATTGATTGAGCTTGCAATATCTTGATGCCTAAGCGGAACTTCGATCATTAAACCTTCTTCTATCTTTTTTACCGAGAATCTTCGTGACATAGTCAATAGGAAAGAAATAATCCTTTCTCTTACTGTTCGGTATTCTAAATTAAGTATTCTCTCACTATGCAGACGATACATTTCGATAGTCATATCTAAAAGCGGGGCCATACTTTCAGGATCATTATGGATCGTATCTAATAAAATTTTTCGATCCACTCTCCAGGTAACAGTATTATTAGCTAATGATTGATAAATAACATGTCTCTCTTGACCAGTTATAGCCCATATCAAAGGGAATATTTCATGGTTCTTACGAATAATTAATAGATTCTCTTCGTTGTATTTAGTTATATCATAAGCTTTAACTAAACCTTGTTCTATATAATAAACCCCGGAAGGAGTTTCTCCGGGGTGTATTATATAATCACCTTTTTTGAATGTTTGTTTAAATCCGGTAGCTTTGAACAAGTCCACCAGTTTGGCTGATTGTGAGGATTGAGCCAACATACTTTTATTATCTTATAGATATATTAATTTGTCTATTCGGTGTAGCAGTCCGTAACATATCTGGACTCTGTTTAGTTGTTAACTTTAGGGTTTCTATCTAACCTTTAATGGCTTAGCCCAACTTTAGTGGTGTTACCATCTAGATTGCCTGAATTAACATTGGAATTTGTAGTATTACCTTTTTCATTACCAGAGTTGACGTTTGAATCAGTGGTGTTGCCATTGTTAGAGCTAGTGGTGTTACCATCTAGATTGCCTGAATTAACATTGGAATTTGTAGTATTACCTGAAGCTATAGTATTACCGTTATTGCTTTTGTAATTATTATCTGAAGCGATAGTATTACCATTGCCATTATGTGAATGATTGCCATTAAACGATTTTATTGCTTTATTGTTACTGTTTTTCTGATTGTAGCTATCGGTAGTATTTGTCGTATTGTTGGTTGTTGTGTTATAGGTCGTTGAAGTACTTGTTTCGTTATCATAACTGTTGTTTACACCAGCAGGTCTCAATATTGAAAGTACATCACTAGTGCTTTCGCCATTGTTATAAGTACTAGTCCCAGACATTGAATTATTTGAGCCAATCGAGTTTGTCTGGGTTGTTTGTCCAGTACAAACATTGGGATTGGTGCTAGAAGTAACCGTATTGCTTGCGGGTAGGTACTGTGACAATTGTTTGGCTAATTGATTGGTATTTGTTTTATTGACAAAACTCATTGTTATAACGGTCAATAGTACTAATGCAGCTCCAGCAATGAAAGCTACTAAATATGATAGAGCTGATGTAACTGGAATAGTTAATTGATTTTCTCTCACGGTGATTTAACCTCACTTCTCCCACGCCACTAGATTGTAATTAATAGATTTTTTAGATTAGCGATACTTTGTTTGAGAATAGAATAAACTAACATTTACAAACTGACTAGTTTCTGTTAAAAACACTAGCTTTTTCAAAATGCTTACTTTTCCACAAGAATGAGATTAAATCCGCGTTGTAATAATAACTATATAATCAAATTTATTTTTTGTGATAAAAGTACTGTAAATCTAGTAATTGATGTTACGGCTTCTATATTTTTCTGGTAATAAGATTATTAAAGGAGGAGGCTGTATGGTAAATGCAAAGTTAGTAGATGACCAACTAAAAAAAATTCATTTCAATAAAGGGTGGAATAAACCAGAAACAGCTGAATTAGTTCATATATTGATTCCAGATGAAGAAATATTTGAGTGTGTGAATGGTTGGTATGAAGGTGGCTTTGCTTTATTGTGTGCGACTAATTTACGGGTGTTATTAATTGATAAGAAACCATTCAAGTTCTTAACAGTCGAAGATGTAAGGTTCGATACGATTAATCAAATTGACTATAATCATCGCATGTTTAATGCCAGTATTTGCATAACTGCTGGTATTAAGAATTTGACCTTTAGAAGTTACAATCAGCCAAGATTACGTAAACTTATTAGCCATGTACAGAACATTATGGCTGAAATTAAGAAAAACGAGAAAATACAAGTAAGCGGTATAGATCATAACATGTTTGATATGGATCAACAGTTAAGAGCGTATCTACTTAGTCAATATGAGCAGCATCAATCATTGCTTAGACAACAAGATAATTCTAATGCAGTAAACATAGTTAATGAAGAAAACAAATTAAACGTAGCCACGCCTAATATTAACAATTTCAATAACCAGATAGAACGTGATGCTGTAACGATGGTTACTGGGGTTTCATCCGAAGAGCTATATGAAGAAGGTCTTAAAGAGATTTTTGGTAAATACAAACTAGCTTCTAAAAGTCATGCTATTCAAATAAATTCTGATCCACTCCAATTAGATTTGAGTCGTACGAACAATAATACGATAGAGGTTAACCCATTAAAAGTGGCTTATTCTAAATTACCACTTATTCTTAAAAAGCGAAGACAATTAACTGTTTAAATTAATAATTCATATAATCAGATATTAAATCTAAACTCTATTATGTCATTATCTTTAACTATGTAGTTTTTGCCTTCTGTCCTAACTTTTCCGGCAGATCTTGCCGCATTAAGCGAGCCAGCTTTTAGTAAGTCATCATAATTTACTATTTCTGCGGCAATAAAACCTTTTTCAAAGTCGCTATGAATAACTCCGGCGGCTTGCGGAGCAGTAGAACCTTTTTTAATTGTCCAGGCTCTAACTTCTTTTTGGCCAGCTGTTAAAAAGCTTTGAAGTCCCAATAAGTCATACAAGTATTTTGTTAAAGTATCTAATCCAGGTTGTTTTTGACCGTAACTTTCTAATAATTCTTGCTTATCATATTGGTCTAGGCCACTTAATTCAGCTTCAAGTTTAGCGCATAAAAGTATCAGCGGAGAAGGCGATACTAATAAACTAAGCTCTTTTTTTAGTTGATCATTGTTAATGTTATTTTCGTCAATGTTAAATACGTACAGAATTGGCTTCATTGTTAATAAAAACAAATCATTTAAGAATTCAAATTTATCATCCGTAGTCCATAAAGGACGTCCAGAATTTAGAATCTCTTTGGCTTTTAGATATTCATTTAAATAATCTTTTAATTTTGGGTTCGCTTTAGCTTCTTTTCCGATTTTATCAATTCTTTTTTCCAGAGACTCCAGATCAGCCAAAATAAGCTCTGTATTAATAATTTCGATATCTTTCTTTGGTGAGTAATCTTGATCGACATGTGTTATTTTATCGTCTTCAAAAACCCTTACGACTTGAACTATTGCCTGGCAAGACCTTATGTGGCTTAAAAACTGATTGCCTAAACCTTCTCCTTTACTAGCGCCTTTTACTAGACCAGCAATATCGGTGATATTTAAAGTTGCCGGCGTAATTTTCTCAGAATTATATATTTTTGCTAATTCGTTTAATCTTCCATCTATAACATCAACAATGCCAACATTAGGATCAATCGTTGCAAAAGGATAATTAGCCACCAAAGCGTTGGCATTTGTCAGGGCATTAAATAATGTGGATTTTCCAACATTTGGAAGACCCACCAAACCTATTGTTAGCACGTAAACCAGCCTGTTCTGTAACTAAAATGGGAATATGACCCCATATAATAGCCTCCTTTTGCGTTGCTACTATTTTATCAACAATCTTCCTAACTATATATTTCTTATCCGTTAAATCCAAATTTCTTAATAACTCTTGCGTACCGTCAATTATTTCTTCGATAGATAGCCTTGGTGTATCTAATAGTTCTAGTTCAACGCTGGCTAGTTCGTTTTTTAGCTGAGTACGCTTTTTCACAAGTTCTCTGGCTTGTTCTTTGTATAATCGCTCGGACATGACACCTAAGTAAGCCTTAGTGTAGCGTCTTTCCTTATCATCTAGGCTCTTTATACGGGTCTTTAAGTTGTACACTACCTTCTTGGCTGGAACGAGCCATTGCCCACATAGACTTAGCTTCCTCTAATGTTCCTAGCATTATTAAGTGTCCAAGCACCCATGTTTCATACAACGTTCGCAGATTACCGTCAGCAGTATCGCCCCAAGCCCATTTTCAACTGCGTTATCAATAGCTTGAAGGTATCGGTTACAGCGATATAACCCTGCTGCTCCAAAAAATACACTGGAAGCACCGCCTTCTAGCGCAAGGGTAGGTATTTGTTCGTCTAAAAAGGCAAGCAAATCTAAAATTGCCTCGTGTTTCTTCTCCCAATCTTTCACTCACATAAGAGATATTATAATTTACCCGAAATATCACCCCCAACTTGTACGATTGCTTTGACAGGCAATGGCTAAACAGTTAAATTCTCTTTTAATTCTTCAATAAAGTGTGGTGAGTAGCCTCTTGTGCGCTTATCGTCTGGTTCTAGCAAGTTAAAACTAAGCTCGAAAGGTTGGTTTATTTCGTAACTATGCCTATCCCTAGAACCAGAAATCAACCTCAGCACTCTCCATCTGTTAATTGTAGCATACCTGAAGTAAATAGACTTATAAAGTAAGGCATTGACATACAGTATTACATTTGATAAAGTAATACGTATGACATACAGCACCACTATCACCAGCAAAGGTCAGATAACTATACCAGCTGCTATCAGACGTAACTTGGGTCTTAAAGCAGGCGAATCCGTTCGCTTTAAACTTGGAGATGATAACCAAGTCCTTATAGAAAAGAATGATTGGAAGCGGGGTCTTAATGAACTGAATACGGTGGTAGCTGCCCATCTTAAAAAGCACCACATAAAACCTCTCACTGATAAAGAACTTGATAGGGCAATTAATGAATCGGCAGAGCAAGCTGCTGCAGAACGATATAAACGAAGCTTGGACAAGTAAATCATGAAAAGTCTTGATACAAACATTACACTACGTCTATTGCTTCAAGATGTACCAGACCAGCTTCGTAAGGTCGTTGATTTAATTGATAATTCAAAGTCGAGGAGTTTGCAAATAGCGGACGCTGTATTTTTTGAATGTGTATGGATTTTGTCGGGTAAAATGTATAACTTTGAGCGCGAACTCATTGGTAAGCTTTTGTTGCAAATAGCGGACATACCGCAAATTAATTGTAATAGGGTGATGCTTGAAGAAGCGGTACCACTTTATGTACAACATAATAATATTTCTTTTATAGATGCATGCTTGGCGGTTTACGCTGAAATAAATAGCGCAACGCCTCTACTTACTTTTGATAAAAAACTCGCCGCAGCATTACCAAAGACAGTTTCAACTCTTTAGAGTCATTGATTGTTGTTGATTGCGACTTTTAGCTTTTTAATGTACTGAGGCGAGTAACCATGCGTTCATTTATCGTCCGGTTCAGGCAAAAGGAAGCTTATTTCAAAGGTTGGTTTATTCCGTAACTATACCACACGAAACAGATGAAGACATGAGACTATTTTAACAGATAGGCGATAATATTTAAGAAATCTAAAGATAAATAGCTCATATAATATGACGTTGATGATTATTTATTGTTAAAAGTATTTAAAGCTTATGCTATAATCAGCGATATGAACATCTTGAGTGGGATTTCTGATTTTTTTGGATTAAACATTGGTTCGACATCTTTGCATTTAGTCCAACTCAGAGGTAATGGTCCAAATAAGTCCCTTGTTCGTTATGCCTATGTTCCTATAGATAGCCGAATATCTCAAAGTGATTCTAAAGCCGATCAACAGAAATTATCTGAGGCAATTGCTGATTTAGTCGCTAAATCACAGGTTTCAACTAAAAATGTAGCAGTAGATATTCCTGCTCAAAGAGTATTTACTACAGTTGTTGACTTGGATCGATTACCAAAAAGCGAGTTGGCCAAAGCGATAGTTTTTCAAGTTGATTCACTGATACCGACTCCAATCAATGAGTCCAAGTATGACTGGGAACTACTTGGAGATTCACCGCAAGACAAAACCAAGGTCGAATTACTGTTATCTAGTGTTCCTAATTCATTTATCGAAAGGTATCTGGATATGCTGGAAGGTATTGGTTTAAATGTGATTGCTTTTGAACCCGACAGCATAGCATTAGCTAGGTCGTTAATTGCTCCTGATGCTTTAACTCCTCAAGTAGTATTAAACATAGATAGCAAGAGTACTGACATAGTCATAGTTATGAATGATGCCCCAAGACTTACTAGATCAATACCAACTGGTAGTGAAACCATTATTCGAACAGGTGCGCAAAATCTTAACGTTGATGAAAAACAAGCTGAACAGCTAATTTTTAAGTTTGGACTAGGAAAAGACAAATTAGAGGGGCAGGTGTACCAGGCAATTATCGGAACAGTTGAAGGCATAGTTAGTGAGCTAGAGAAATCAATTAAGTTTTTCACAACTCGTTATCCTAACGATAGAATAGATCGGATTATAGTTAGCGGTACAGCTTCGATCATGCCAGAATTTCCAGTGTATATAGCTAATAAATTTGGTTGTAATGTTGAGATAGGTAATGCTTGGAGAAACATTGCTTATGATCCTTCTAGACAAAATGAACTACTTGAGGTTTCTAATCATTTTGCAATAGCTGCAGGTTTAGCGGAGAGAAATAATGGTAGAATTTAATTTACTTCCAGAAGTAAAGTTGCAATACCTTCGAGCTAAGAAGCAAGAGCATCTGGTGCTTAGTATTTCTATTTTTGCTGGTGCTGTATCATTAGCTATATTCATATTCTTACTTGTTTTTACAGGCGTGATACAGAGGAGCACCATCAATAATCTCAGTAGTCAGATTAATCAATCTACCGCTACATTATCATCTAATAAAAATCTAAATAAAATACTAACTGTACAAAACCAATTAAAAACATTACCAAGTCTAGAAGCTCAAACGCCTGTTGTTTCTAGATTGTTCAACTATATTTCTCAAATAACTCCTCCTAATGCAACTATTTCGACTCTGAGCGTAAATTTCACTACAGACAATATTTCAGTTAGCGGTGGAGCGGATTCTTTGGCCACAGTAAATACCTATATCGATACATTAAAATACGCTACATATAACAACCAAACTAATAATACTAAGAACAACCAAGCATTTAACAGTATCGATTTGTCATCATTTGGATATAGCAGTGCTTCATCTGGTGCTTCTCCTGCTCAATATTCAATTACTTTTAACTTTTCACCAACTTTATTTAGTAGTACTGACAAAGTTACTCTGGTAATACCAAATGAGATAACTACAAGGTCAATAATAAATCAACCTAAATTATTTAAAGCAGAACCAACTTTAACGTCAAAAAAAACTGGTTAAGGAAATAATATGGCAGAACTATCATCAAAAAGAGAACAAATAGAAGTAATTAGATCAAGGATGATTACTATAGCATCTATATCTATCTTTGTCGTGATATTTAGCTTAAGTTCGGCTTATTCATTATGGACGAGGATGAATTTCCAAAATAATTTAATAAGTGCTAAAAAAATAGCTCGTAATCAATTAAGCAATGATATTCAAACATCAAATCAATTAACATCGTCATATAAAAGTTTTATAAATACTCCGACTAATTTATTAGGCAATAATGTTACTGGTGTTCAGAATAATAACGCTAAGATCATCTTAGACGCTTTGCCAAGTTCTTACGATTTTCCTGCCTTAACGACTAGCGTTCAAAATATATTAAGTAATCAGGGCGTAACAATCGATAGTATTGGCGGTACCGAGCAAAGTTCACTAAGCCAGTCAACTAGTACTGTTGCAACCCCCATACCATTCACATTTAGTATTGACGGACCATATCAAAATATTCAAAATGTCATTAATACTATTGAAAAATCAATTAGACCTTTTCAGATTCAAACAATATCCTTATCCGGCAATCAATCAGACGTAACGTTAAGTGCTACTGCTCAATCTTTCTTCCAGCCACCGGTCAAATTTAAAATAACGACTCGAGGTTTGCAGCCATGAAACAAAAAGATATCATATTATTAATATCTGCTTTAGTCGTTGGCGTCATATTATCGTTTGTGGCTAATAATTATCTGTTTTCTAATGCAGCCAACAGTAATACACAAGTGGATGTTGTGCCGATAATACATACCGGTTTCCCTATGCCCTCTAATAAATACTTTAATCATCAGGCTGTTGATCCAACCCAGACTATTAATATATCTTCTAATAATAGTCAGCCTTTTTAACATAACAAAGAAACTAAATAATGAGTGTCTTATCTGAAAATACACAACAAACAGTTAGAGATAGTTTAATCAAAGACGGTGTTCTTACTTCTGATAAAATCGATGAAGCTCAGAAAAAGGCAACTGATGAACATGAGTCTTTAATGACGATACTTGTTAAATATAATTATATAAATAACGAGCAGCTTACTAAATATATTGCCCATGCCAATAATCTACCTTATGTGAATTTAAAAGATGCATATATCCAACAGTCTGCTCTTGAATTATTGCCCAAAGATGTAGCTGAACATTATATGGCGGTAACTCTTGGAGAGATAGAAAATAAGGTTATTGTTGCTATGCTTGATGCCGATAATATTCAAGCAGTTGATTTTTTACAGAGTAAAATAGGTCGCCCGATAAAAGTTTATGCCGCTAGTGAAGAAGGTATTAAAAATGTTTTAAAACAATACAAAATTAAACTTGAAGATTCAGTTCAATATTCTAATGATGGTGTTGAAGTCAACAATCAGAATGAAGAAATTCAAGATGAAGACAAAAATATCAAGACAATAGTTCAAGATTCACCAATATCAAAAGCCCTTAACACCATTCTTGAATATGCAGCGACAAACCGTGCCAGTGATATTCATATGGAGCCAACTGAAAAAGAACTACGTATTAGGTGCCGTATAGATGGTGTTCTAAAAGAAATAATGAAATTGCCAAAAAGTACTGAACCGGCAATGGTATCAAGAGTTAAGATACTTGCTAATTTGAAGATAGACGAACATCGGATACCTCAAGATGGCGAGTTCTCAATTAAGGAAGGTGATCATAAAGTTGATTTACGAATAGCTATTTCGCCAGTTGTTTGGGGTGAGCAAATTGTTATTAGATTGTTGGATAAGTCGAGTACCAAACTCAACTTAGACGATATGGGCTATAAAGGACGAACTCTACGAGCAGTTCGTAAGGGTATTGCTGCAAGTAGCGGCATGGTTTTAACTTCAGGACCAACTGGGTCAGGTAAATCAACCTCTCTTTATGCACTTCTACAAGAAGTAAAGAGCGACGGTATTAATATTGTTACTATGGAAGACCCTGTCGAATACAAGATGGATGGTATTAACCAAATTCAAGTTAATCCCGAAGTTGGTTTGACTTTTGCGACAGGTTTAAGATCTATTCTACGACAAGACCCTGATGTTATCATGGTTGGTGAAATAAGAGACAAGGAGACTGCTGAACTAGCAATCCAAGCAGCTTTAACAGGTCACTTGGTTTTTAGTACCTTACATACTAACTCAGCAGCCGGTATATTACCTCGTTTACTAGATATGGGCATAGAACCATTTTTAATAGCTTCGACTATTAGAACTGTTATTGGACAAAGACTTATTCGAAGAGTATCTGAGGATCGAGAAGAATATAAGTCGTCAGCAGTTGAATCGGAGGCAATCAAAAAAGTTATTGGCCGTATATTACCTCCAAACGCTAAAGATATCGAAAGTTATTTTAATGATCTTGGATATAATGATTTGCCTCTTCAGGGTCAAAATGAGTATACTCTAGTCAGAGGTATTGATAGTCCTCATTCTCCGGGTGGATACAAAGGTAGAATAGGTATATATGAAGCCTTTGAAGTTACACCGAGTATACAAGACCTTATATTAAAAAGAGCAACGTCAGCCCAGATAGAGTTAGCTGCTCGTAAAGAAGGTATGATATCAATGAGGGAAGACGGTTATCTAAAGGCGGTAACAAAGATGACAACTATACAAGAAGTAAATAGAGTGGCTTCCGAGGATTCTGCATGAAAAATATAAATCATATTAACTGGGGTGGATTATGGATGGCAAACCGCGCATAGAACCACTTTTAGAGGATGTTATTAAAAAGAAGGCATCTGATCTTCATATTCAGGTTGGTCTACCCCCTATGTTACGTGTCGACAGTAATCTATTGCCAGTTGCTGGAGCGACACCACTTAACGAAGAGAATGTCGAAAGTTTAATATTTTCTCTTTTAGACGATGAACAAAAACAGATTCTGTTAAAGGACAAAGAATATGATTTTAGTTTTTCTTTTGGGGATCTAGGAAGATTCCGAGTAAATGCGTTCCATGAAAGAGGTAATTTAGCTGCTGCTTTAAGATTAATACCTAATCAAATACCAACTATTGAAGCCTTAGGACTACCTCCAGTAGTCGAAAAATTTGCTGAATATCCACGAGGGCTAGTTTTAGTTACTGGACCAACTGGATCAGGTAAATCAACTTCGTTAGCTTCATTAATCAGTAAGATCAATTTTGAGCAAGCAAGACATATTATAACTATTGAGGACCCGATCGAGTATGCCCATACTTCTAAAAAATCTATCATAGTGCAAAGAGAAGTTCATTATGACACTTACTCATTTAGTGCTGCTTTAAGATCAGCTCTTAGAGAAGATCCCGATGTTGTTTTGATTGGCGAAATGCGTGATCTGGAAACTATTGCTAGTGCTATTACTATTGCTGAAACAGGTCATCTAGTTTTTGCTACTCTACATACTAATTCTGCCAGTCAGTCTATAGATCGAATGATTGATGTATTTCCGCCGCACCAACAAGCACAAATTAGAGCCCAGTTAGCTAATATCTTAATGGCTATTTGTTCTCAAAGGCTAATACCATTGATTGGCGGAGGAAGAATAGCTGCCGCAGAGATACTAATCGCTAACCCAGCAGTCAGAAATATAATACGAGAGGGTAAAACCCATCAATTAGAAGCTGTTATCCAAACAGGTGCAGAATTTGGTATGCAGTCCATGGATCATACTTTGGTATCGTTAATTAAATCTGGTACAGTAAGTTACGACGAAGCTCGTAACTATGCAGTTGATCTCGATGAACTTGATAGACTAATGAGAGAATAGAAACTAATGAAATTTTCGTACTCTGCAAAAAACACATCAACTGGAAAAATCGTTAAGTCAACGATAGAGGCAGATAATCAACAAGAAGCAGCTAGAATAATTCAAAACGAAGGCTTAGTGCCTTTAGACATTAAGTCTGAGCGGAATGTTAGCATTACAGGATTATCAGGCAAGTTTAATAAAGTAACAACTAAGGAAAAAGTACTTTTTTTCAGGCAGCTAAGTACTTTAATAAATGCTGGTTTACCTCTATCTCAAAGTCTTAGGAATGTCGTTGATCAGACTAAAAGTAAAGGTCTAAAAGTAATAATAAATGATATCATCAATCAAGTAGAAGGAGGTAAACCTCTTTCAAAGGCTCTTGGTAAATATCCAGATGTTTTTTCTCGAGTTGCAATTAATTTAGTTGGTGCTGGCGAGACTTCTGGAACTTTAGATAAAGCTCTTGAAAGAATAGCCAACCAACTTGAAAAAGATGCAGATATTGCTAGTAAAGTAAAAGGAGCTATGGTTTATCCTATAGTGATAGTTGTAGTCATGATAGCAGTAATCGCCTTTATGATGATAAAAGTAGTTCCTCAGATAAAACTCCTCTATACAAGTTTTCCGGGAACAAGTTTACCGATAGAAACAAAAGCCTTACTCGCAGTTTCTAATTTCGTGGCAGCATATTGGTGGATATTAATTATAGTCTTGATAGTTTTATCAGTTGTTTTATACAGGTGGTTTAAAACAGAATCAGGTACAAGAGTATTAGATAGCTTTAAATTAAATGCTCCACTCTTTAAATCTTTATTTAGAATGATATACATGGCTAGGTTTAGTCGGACAGCAGCTACTTTAATCGGTGCCGGAGTACCACTTCTAAGTGTCTTACAAATTACTGGTGAAAATGTTGCTAATTATCAGATTAAACAATCTGTTATGAAGGCTGCCGAGAAGGTTAAGGGAGGGAAATCTTTGGGAGATAGTTTAACTGGTGATCCTAACTTTTTACCGCTAGTTCCTAATATGCTTAAAATAGGGGAGGCATCAGGTTCAATAGAAGCTATGTTAAATAAGTCAGCTGATTATTACGAAAAAGAAGTAGACAATATTATAGCTAACATATCAACCATTATTGAACCTGTGATGATGATTTTGCTCGGAATCGTAGCAATGATTATAGTCGCGGCTATACTATT
>JAJZKE010000018.1 GCA_021809645.1 bacterium
GATCAGCCGGCATTTTAATGACTTCTTGATTGGGGTTATGTTGATACTTCTCTATTTCTAATAAAAAGATAGCTTGGGTCGCATTCGTTAATTCATTGGTTTTATTCCCTAAATTATCAGTATCAACACCATCAACAACTTTCAGCAGTTGTAGTTTAAATTTTTCAAAATCACATTGCTCTACTTGAGGTCTTGTTTCAACTCGCATGATATGACAAAAAATAATACTGGAATGTGTAATATTATCCTTTGTCCCTATTTATATTATAAATTATATAACAACTTTGGTATTAAACTGTCAATTTTCTGATATTTAAAATAAAAATGTACCTTACTTTATTTTTATACCTATATAAAAAGAACTAACAAGGATCAATAAGACTAAAAATGTTATTACCGTCATAGGTTTATCTTTTTGTTTAATAAATAAAAGTATTGAAGTGGCTACTCTTAATAAAGGCGTCATGATTAGTAAGAATATTCCCAATGTCATAATACCTATACCTTCACCAGACATGATAGATTGTTTAAGATCTGATAAATTACGAGGAAAATAATAGCTCGATGAAGTAAATTTATGATAACTACCTTTATTTAAAATCAATGAATTATTATGAGTGAAAAAAATATATAATCCGATAATAATAACTATTGAGCTAATTAAGACGCCGATCTGAAGTACTCGGCTAATTACTGCTTCAACTTTAGAGTTTTTATTTGTCATCCTATACCTCGCTGAAGCATCTCAATCGCTACTATTACTAGTACTGCTACAAAAAGAAATTGAACATATTTAGGTGCTATTTTATTTAAAAGTCGAGATCCAATTAAGGCGCCGATTAATATACCGATGGCTACTGGAGCCGCAATGAATGGATTGATTTGTCCCCTGGCAAAATAGGCTCCTGCACTTGCCGCAGCTGTTACGCCAATCATAAAATCACTAGTGGCTGCTGAAGCTTTAATGGGTATATGCATGGCCATATCCATAGCGGGTACCTTTAATGCTCCCGAACCAACACCCAATAAAGCAGATATAACACCGGCGATATACATTAAAATAAGTCCTATCTTAGTGCCTTTAATCTTGTATTTAATGTCTTTTTTTTCGCTTTGATCATAATAAGATCCATGTAAATTTAGATAATTAGCTATTTTATCATTGGATGTTACTAATACGGCCGTTTGGTGTCTTTTGTGAAACATAGCAAAAGCAGAATAGGATAATACTAGAGCAAACAAAATATATAAGATATTGCCTGAAATAAGAGTTGTTATATAGGCTCCACTTATTGCTCCAATCGTGGTCGCTATTTCAAGAAACATTCCAGCTCTTAAATTAGTTAGGCGCTCGCGAACATATGCTACTGCTGCCCCAGAAGATGTTGCAATAACAGAAAGTATTGAAGCGCCAATGGCTAAACGTATATCGACATGATAAAAAAGAGTAAGTATCGGAACAATGATAATACCGCCCCCTAATCCAACTAATGATCCAAGTAAACCGGCAGCAATTGAAATGATGCTTATCGATAAGGCGAAATCGACTGGTGACATGTAGTTATTGTATGGTTAGATTGCTTTAATAACAATTATCTTAGTTTTAATTAACGGTTAACCTCCATGAGCAAAATCTGGGTAATCTGTCATGCCGCCATCAACAAAGATTGTTCGACCGGTAACATATGAGGCGACGTCGCTTACTAATACAACAGCCATTTGTGCTACCTCTTCTGGTTCACCAATACGTCTAAGTGGAATTTTTTCTAGTAAATCATTTAAACCTTTTTGATTACTCCATACATTTTGATTAATGGTGGTTTTGATTGCACCTGGTGCAATGGATAAAACTCGTACATTATGAGGTGCTGCCTCTTGGGCAAGTGTTTTAGTTAACATACTCATGCCTGCTTTTGATGTTGTATAGGCGCTATGTCCTGTCCAGGCAATTATTTCATGAACAGATGATGTATTTAGTATAACTCCGTTTTTTTGAGGGATCATTCTTTTTAGGGCTTGGCGAGCACAATAGAAACTACCCATTAGGTTTATATTAATTACTTGTTTCCAGTCATCTAGCTCAGTTTCCCAGCTATCTACCTTATTACCATCTATACCAGCGTTATTAATTAGTATATCGATACCACCCCATTGATCATCTATAACTTTGAACATGCTTTCTACTTCTGACGGATTAGATACATCAGCCATAACTGTAATAGCATCACCACCTTTATCTTTTATTTCTTGGATCATTTGATCTGCTAGTTCCTGATGATTAATATAGTTTATGGCAACTTTAGCGCCAGCCCTAGAGAGTTCTTTAGATATAGCTGCACCTATACCGGAATTACCGCCAGTAATCAAAGCTCTTTTGTCATCTAATCTTATTTGCATTTATTTATCCTACTTTTTTATGATAGCTTGGTTATAGTTTATAGCACAAGCATTTTAAGATATACTTTTATTATGCATTGGCAAGAAACTGTACTGGCTTTAGGTCAGATTATTTTTATTATTGCTTTACTGCCTTCTGTATTTAGTAAAGATAAGCCCGAGATATGGACTTCAGTAATAACAGGATCAGTTGCATTAAGCATTGCGATCACATACATAACCATGAAAATTCCAATAGCGGCAGTTTCAGCATTTTTTAATTTTGTTTTCTGGTCAATTTTAGCTATTCAGAAATTCAGGCAAAAAAAACGATCAATTATTTCTTCTAGAAAAAAATAATAAATCTTTAATTGTTTAGTCTATCCGTAGAGATTAATAGTTTAAGAACATTAATTGAATCGATCATCATTGTTTATGTGTATTGGATCTTTTGAGATAAGGTTCCATAGTTTTATAAAAAGTTAGTGCTACGACATCATGGCCAATATCTTGTATTTTTAATTGAGCTGAAGAATCATCCTCCGGGGGATGTTCTAGCTCTATAAGCTGATCAAAAAAAATTACTAAGTCAATTAATTGTCTGCCAATTATATTTCCTAAGACATCTCTAATTCTTAGCCAAGTGAATTCCCAAGATTTTTCAGGTATTTTTTCTTCATCGAATAAGCCTACTATTTGTTGACTTATATTTTTTTGGCAAGCCAAAACTAAAGCCAATAATCTATTTGAAGTATCTTCTTTATCATTGATAGCATTAGTATATTTTTCTAACATTTCAATTTCTGAATCTCTGTTTTGTTCAAATGTTTCAATTGTTTCAACCTCATTAGAAAAATCATCAGCTAATGGTATAAGTATAAATTTGAAATTTATGTTATCTATACCGTTAAAGATTTCTGGGTTAAAAGATATTGGGAACTCGAGGTTCATTACACTAGATGTTATATTCTTAAGAGCAACTAATAGCAAGCATTAAAATAATACATTTTCTAAATCTAATTTGTTTATTTTAAGTTAAATATAGTTATTACAAAAAATTGTTTAACTTTAATATTTAGTTATTATTTTACTAAAGTAATTGCATAAAAATTTTTGTCAATTATTTTTGAATATTTAACAGCCAGGCCATTTTTTTCTGCTAGATCTTTAACTTGTTTTTGGCTTAATCTAATATCTATTGGTGGACCAATTAAAGTATTACTCTTCTGCCAATCGTAATCATAAATTATGCCATCTTCTTTTAACATTTGTTTTGAATTTTTTAGTACTTTTGAGGGGTTTTTAAAATCATGTAAGACCATCGAAAAAAATATAATGTCAGCAATATTAGTTGCGATAATAACTTCTTCGGCTGGACTAGCGATAATTTCAGTGTTATTAATACTCTCTTTTTTTAGTTTTTCCTTTAGTTTATTAAGAGCACCGGAATCAATATCGATAGCCCAAACTTTGCCATTATTTCCTACAATGCGAGAAGCGGGTAAAGTAAAATACCCATCATTACAACCACTATCAATAAAATACATTCCTTCTTTTAAGCCTATATTAAGTAATATTTCTTCAGGATTTTGATTGATTCGTCTATCTTTTTCTGAGTATCTAAATTGATGCATAAAGTGGTTCATAATTGTTTAATAGATATTTATAGAAACTAATTATTGTTGCTAACATTCGGTATATCCTGCATCTGTCTTTTGATAGTTTGACCCTATAGAATTTTTTGGTTTTATTAGTGATTTATTAGATGAACAACTATTTAACTTTTCTTTCTGTTGACTTATTTGATTGTCAGCATAGGACTGTAGAAGCATTGGTTGATAATTGTTAGCATTGTTATGTTTTGAATTTTTATGTGATTTATTAATTTGGATAATATTCTGATGGCTTAAAGTTTGATGCTGAGTAACTTGATTACTAAGTGGTGATACGGCTGGACTGATTATCATATTATTACTTTTCGATCTACGCTGAGTATTAGTCGGTATTATGTTGCCATTTTGATGATTACCAAAAGATAAGCCGATGATTGCGATAATTAGTATAAATAGACTAGCTGCAGATGCCAATTTCCAAAAACTAAATCTTTGACGTTGAATAGTGGCTACCGAATTAAATGATGGTTTACGATTAATAAAGTTTGAGTCTTTTGACTGGCTGTTGATTGTTAATTGCTGATCATATCTGTATCTTAGTATGGGATCGGAGAGTATTTTATATGCTTTATTTATTAAGGTCATCAATTGAGTACTGCCATTATTATCAGGATGATAACGTTTAGCTAAAACACGATAGCGGTTTTTTATTTCACTAGTTGTGGCACCTTTTTGGACACCTAATATTTGATAGTAAGTTATATTCCCCATATAGTCTTTATGATTTAAATTTTATCATCAAAATAACCTTTAACGTAAGCAAATTTATTAAAGTCTATTAGCGTTTAATATCGCTGATTGTCCTTTAAAATATTGTTTAGCAGCAACAGACCACAGTTGCCTATCGTTACCTTCAGCTAGCGGTATTATGTTGCCATTTTTATCATGTCCGACAGCGAGAAGTTCTTGTCCTTTGCCAATATGACTAGTTACTGATGAGGCAACCAAAGCTTCTTCGTATAAGCCAAATTTAGTAGTTCCATAATGTATCATAGCCTGTTCAAAAATCCATACTTTGTCTCCATGATATTGATCAGCAAGAACCCTAGCTATGTCTGGGGGTGTGCACATAAAGCCAAAAGGAGTTTTTAAATCTTTAGATCGCCCTTTAATATTTTCCAGTGGCAGTAAGTTTGAATATGATCTTGGTATATAGGCTAATGAATGTAATTCATCAGAAGATATTTGGACTAATTCTTCAGTTTTATCTCTATAAATTATGTAACCATTTTGTTTAATAAATTCATTTATGCCGACTTTAAACATTTGGTCAGCTTGTTTTGCTAGGCTTGGATTATTGAGTATTTTACTTGCACTAAGGAGAGATCTAGCTGCTATAAAATGAACTTGTGAGAATACTATTGGATAGTCTGGCTGAGTTTTACCTTTTTTATGGGGTAAAATAGAATCCTTCCAGTATGTTACTTGAAGCGCGTAATTCTCATTATCTTTTGGAGCGTATTCCCAGAATAGATCGTCTTCTATGTTTGCCAAAATATGATTTACTGCTCTTACTATATTATCTTTCCTTTTGGTTATAAAAGATTGAGCACAATCTTTATTTAAATAATGAAGCATCTCAATAGCTATAAGGAATAACGCAGTGGTATCACAGGCGTTATAGGTACTGTACTTATCCTTGTCTTTAAGACAAACTCCGGGATATTCATGATGGATCCTACCAGGTCTTTCTCCCGTAAAAGGATCATAACGAGTACCTTGGTGTCGGGCGCTAATTTCTAGTTGTGAGACAAGTAATTCGATATTTGAAGCTATGATGCCTGCTTTTATAGTGTCACGCGAAAAATTTCTTGGATAATGAGGAAAACCTGCAGAAAAACTAATACTTCCGTCAGCTAATATCTGTTTATATATATTAAAGGGATTTGTTTTTTGATCTGCATTATACGCAGTTAACATAAAGGTTATTAAATCAAAGTACTCATTAAAAATCTAGACATATATATCCTTAAATAAATTCGGTAAATTAAAATTACTTGTTAGCTCATTTATGTCACGATGCAATATCTTGCCTTTTTATATATGTCAGTTTTTATTTGTTTCACTGTTGGCGGTAATAAGCATCAATTTCATTATTATAGAAGCTGAAATGCTACAATCTAATTAATAACATGGTTAACATAATTATCTTAGTAATCGATATGGTATGAAAAAAAATAAGACTATTAATAATCTTTGGTATACAAAACTAGCTTTACGTCTTGGCTTGATAATAGTTCTTGCCTACGCTGGAATTAATTCATTGTTACAACCAATTGATTGGGTTGGTTATTTACCGAGTATTCTAACTCATTACATCGCAGCTGATACCTTAATTAAGCTACTTTCCATTTACGAGCTTATTTTAGTTGCTTGGTTAATAATAGGTAGATTTATTAAGTATTGCGGTTTAGTTTGTGCTTTAACATTTGTTTTTATTGTTATTTTTAACTTTAGTCAATTACTTATAACGTTTAGAGATATTGGTTTAATATTTATGGGTTTAGCTTTGTATTTTATATCCAAAGACGAGGCTGTTTAAACTAGAGTTAAATTATTACTAAATAATTTATAAAGAACTTAAAATTGTTCGTCAGACGTAACGTATGTTATCTATTTCAAGCGATAATATTTACATATATTTCATTTAGCTTAGATTATTATCGATATAGCAAAGGAGAAGTTATATGAAAGATTATATTCACGAATTAATTTTAAAAACCAAAAGCAATCATTATTTTCGACAGGTTTTAGAAACAGGAGAATCTATGCAGTTAGTCATTATGAACTTAAAGCCTGGCGAAGAAATAGGCTCAGAAGTGCATCAAAATAACGAGCAATTATTAATTTGCTTATCTGGCGATGGCAAGGTAGTTATTAATGGAATTGAAGATAATTATCTTAGCGGCGATATGGTTCTAGTTAAAGCGGGCCAAGAGCACAATTTTATTAATACTGGATCTGAAGATATGAAGATAATAACTATTTATTCCCCACCACATCATGCAGATGGTACGATCCATAAGACTAAGTCAGATGCAGATCTCCAAGAGCTAAAATTAGCTAAGCATTTGTCATAAAGTTTAATAACTTAAGGTTTTTATAAGCCCGGCCATATTTAATAGTCCGTCGTGCAAGACATAAAAAAATATGCTGAATATTATTATGTCCAAAGCAAAAAATTAACTAATCAATACGATATTTTAATGGCATTGTGTTGTGCAGTGGTGGTAATTTTGCTAGGTTTTTGTCTTGGTCTTCGCAATGATGAAATGATTTCGTCTAGACTCGGTGGCTATGTTCATTATTCACTATCTAACCCGATGAATATATTTGTTCACTGGGATGGTAAAAACTATATTAATATTGCTAAACATGGATACAGAAACTTGTTGGATGCTGGTTTCTTCCCTTTTTATCCTTTAGTTATACGAGCTATTTATTATATCGTTAGGTCATATATTTTAAGTGCTTTAACTATATCTTGGGTTAGCTTAGTTGGCGCAATTTATTTTTATATTAAGATTATTAAACACCTCGGACTAGTATCTAAAGAATCAAATATTCCTCTAGCTATTGCACCATTTGTGTTGTTCCCAACAGCTGTTTTCATGATGGTTTCATATACCGAAGGGCTGTTTGCATTGCTCGCTCTAGCTAGCATTTATTTTGCTTTTAAAAAAAGATATCTATTGGTCGGCTTATTTATAATGTTGGCATTGTTAACTCATATTACTGGAGCCTTTCTGGTTATATTGGATGGCCTGATTCTTTTAGAAGGTAAATTGCCGATTAAAAAAGTATTGTTTTCTTTAGTAATTGGATCTTTTGGTTTATTGATCTTTATGAGTTATTCATATCTACGATTTCATAATGCTTTGATATTTTTAAAATCGCAAACTCATATTCATGGATGGCTACATCTAAGTTATTTGAGATTATTATCGAGCATGACTTATCTTAATGCACTTTTTGCGGCATTATTGATCGTTTCGGCGATATATTTCTGGAATAAACGTAGGAGTTTTTCGATATATTCTCTTCTATTTTTATTAATACCTCTTATTGGAACTCAATGGGGTGGATTTAATCGTTACGTGATCATGGCTTTTCCTATACCGATAATGATTTATCAGTACTTTAAAGGTAAACAAACTTATATGTTTATTGTTATATTGACAGCCATATTCTGGACCTATACTCTGCTCCAATACGCTGCTGGTTTTATCAGTAGTTAATTATTTATATTTTATAAATTAGCATTAAACATAATCATTTAGTTGGTACCAAATGAATCCTTTATATCTTTTTCTACTTAGTTTTTAAATTGACTTTATGATGTTCTAGGCCAAGATTTGCAATTCTCAATATCATCGGCTCGTATTCCAGGCCAATATTCATCGTACAGGCTTTTGGAAAAGAACCGTAACCTCTTATTAGGCTTGGTATGAGGTTGGCTTCCAAGAAATGCGGTGTACCTGTTGCGTCTAAACGAATATCGATACGGCCGTAATCGCGTGCTTTCAAAACATTAAAAACATCGAATGCAAGTGAAACTATTTTAGATTTTATGGACTCATCAGAAACGATTAAGGCTTGTTCATTATTTGATGATTTGATTTGGCCACTCAGAAGACGATTGCCATACTTATCTGGCGGAGCAACTAATTCTATCGGCATGACTAAGTATTCTTTAGATGCTTCTTTTTTAAGTAAAGCTACACTGAATTCTCGGCCTGGTAAGTATTCTTCTATAAGGGCATCTGAAGATAAGGAAGTACTAATCGAATAAACTTTTGATTGTAATTGGTTAAAAGAATAGGCAACAGAATTACTATCTATACCAAGGCCACCACCACGGTTTACTGGTTTAATGAACAGTGGGTAATCCATTGTTATATTACTTCTATTAAACGATTGATTTTGTTTTATAACACAATAGGCTGATGTTTTAAGATTTGCTTGTAATACATGCAATTTAGATAAAGGCTTATTAAGTTCAAGCTCATGGGCTATTCGGCTTGAGCCTGTGTATGCAAAATTATGATCATCAAGAAAATCACTTAACCAAATTTTATTAGGATCAGCTGTTCCTAGTTGAAGATTGGTTGGGATGAATTTCATACCAAGAAATACTAAATCCGGTTTTCTGTCGACGAGTCTTTCCAGATCATCGACATTATTAATTATAGTTATACATACATCAGTGAAATATTTAGATAAAACATTGAAAACAGCATTGCCCGAAAATTCACTCATGGAGCTAAGGCTTTTAGAAGTAGAACGTACAATTTCAATGTGTTGACTATTTTTTATCATATATAACCTAACAATAGGCCTAGATTCCTAAGCCTATTACAACTTTCGACTACTTCGAATTTATTTAATATGATCTTCGGAAGTTACCATTGCCCTGTGGTCTACCTCCCGAATGCCTATCTACTTGCGGTCGTGCTTGGTTGACCATAATAGCCCGGCCATTAAGTTCTTTGCCGTTAAGTTCTTTGATAGCGTTTTGTGCTTCCTTGATGTCTTCCATTTCAACGAATCCAAAGCCTTTAGATTGTCCACTATCACGGTCTTTTATAACTGTCGCACTAACTACTTTGCCCTGTTCAGCAAAAAGTTGTTCTAACTCTTGATCGGTGACGGCATAAGCTAAGCCACCAACATATAGTTTCATTGCCATATGTTTGATTCCTTCCTTTGATTTAATATCGCTCGCGTCCATTATTGCTGCTCGCGGGGTGATATTTAGCTTGGAAGACTAATTATAACAACGGAGAGGTAATAACCACTTGCTTTACTAAGTATAACATAATACATAAATGTCCTAACAAAAGCCTTGTCCGATAATTGTCAGCTTAGTCTGCTATAAGATATATCATTATCTCTTATAGCAGCGTATACTTAAGGCTAGATGTATAAGTTTATGATAGACGAATCAAATGAAGAGTATGATATCTATGTTAATTGTATTTCATCGCCAGCCGGTCTTTATTTGAGTCGACGACCATATGTTTATGCACTTATTAGAGAGGCGTTATCATCTCATAAATTGCATGGCCAACGAATTGTTATCGAACAAAATATGGGTCGCAATATTGGTACGACTGACATAGTATCGACAACCGACAAAGATACAATTTACTATGCTCGGCCACTAAAATCTGAAGTTTTCTCCCGTTTTGCTAAAAATCGTTATCCTAAGATAAGCAATATGCTAACTGTTATAGCTGAAAGAGACGCTGATGGAGATTATGAAATAACTAATATTTGGATTGGCAATAAACATCCTGAGTTCCCAGGTGATAAATATGCTACCACAGACAGTCGAGAGTACTGGGAGACACATGCCTTGGTTCAGGATGCACAAGTAATTCAATCAAAGTCATTAACAAAAGTATGTCCTTATTAATAAACCTAATATCTACATATTGCTTAAGGAATAAAATAGTGCTATAATCACATTTATTGTTTCTAATGAATCCGAAATATTAGTGAGAGGTTCGATTTTCATTGCAGACAATCGATTTAATATTCACTAAATAAGGATTCATTTTTTTATGTCTCAAAAATTAACGTATAGCTCTAGTAATAATAATCATTTTAGAAGGTCTTATAACGGTCGGCCACAGAATAAGAGTCGACAGCCTAAAAAAGCCTATATTCACCCTTCTAAGTTTGTTAGAAGTGCTAAACCTAGTTCAGTAGATCTCTATAAACCTTTGCACGATTTTCAAGATTTTGACCTAAATGCGCTTATAATGAATAACTTGCGTTTGATGGGCTTCAGGGATCCATCACCTATTCAAGATCAAGCAATTCCTGAAGGTCTTGTTGGTAAAGATATTGTTGGTATTGCTAATACAGGTACAGGTAAAACAGCAGCTTTTGCTATACCTGTTTTAAATAGGCTGATGAATGATTCGAAAAGCAAAGCTATTATCTTAGCTCCTACTCGCGAACTCGCTGAACAAATTGAACAGCAATGCCGGATGATTGCTAAGGGTAGCGGCCTTGACGGAGCTCTTTTAATTGGTGGTACTTCTATGGGGCAACAATTTAGAGATCTTAAATACAACCCTAGAATTATTATTGGTACACCAGGTCGAATTAAAGATCATATTGATCGAAGTTCGTTAAATATTGCTAGCTTTAATCTAGTAGTTTTAGATGAGGTTGATCGCATGTTAGATATGGGTTTTGTGCACGATATTACTGAGATTTTAAATAAAGTAAACCTTCAGCGCCAAAGCTTTTATTTTTCTGCTACCTTAGATAATAGGGTTAAAGGAATTATTGAAAGTTTTTCTCAAAATCCAGTTTATATATCTGTTAAATCTGGTGACACTAGCGATAATGTGGATCAGAACATTGTTAACTTTGCCGGACGAGATAATAAAATCAACATCTTGCACGACATTTTAATCAAGGACGGCACCACTAAAACGCTTGTTTTTGATGATACTCATCGGAGCGTTGAAAAACTTTCTAGTGAATTGGCTGCGAGAGGATTCTTAGCTGATTCAATCCATGGCGGCAAATCTCAACCACAAAGACAGCGAGTTCTCAGAAAGTTTAAGAATAGTGAGATTAATGTCCTGGTCGCTACGGACGTTGCAGCTAGAGGATTGGACGTTTCTGACATTACTCACGTCATAAACTATTCACTACCCCAATCATATGATGACTATGTGCACCGTATAGGCCGTACTGGCCGAGCCGGGAAGATTGGCTATGCCCTTACTTTTGTAGAGAAGTAAGTTTATCTAAAGATAGATTATTGATAAACGTTTTCTTTGTTATTTTTTAAGTCTAGTCTTTTTTAAATTACGTAAATTTCGATATAAATTGAAGCTTGATTACTAGTGTTAATAAGATATACCGTTGAGTTGTTCATAATCATTTAATTGATTATGAGCATTTGACTACTAGATTTCTTAAAACTATACCCTAGTTCTTTTGGCTTTTTCTAAATAATGATACCAACTGATATCTTTCATCTTCAGAAATGAATTTAAGTTTACTACTCAATATCTCCTCTTGTGTAAGCCATTCATAATTACTGTGCTCGTCTGAAAGATTAATTTCGCCAGTAATATAATTACATCTAAAAAATATGGCTGCCATATAATTAGTTTTTCCATTCTTATGGTACTGGCGTTTTGAAACAAATAATGTTTGTCCAATTCCTATGATGACAGAATCACCTAGTTCCTCAGATACTTCACGTTTTAGAGCTTCTGTCCAGGCCAATTCGCGTTCGGATTCATCAACTCGTCCTCCAGGAAAGTCTATGTAGTTGTCGGGAGTAATAAGTACTAAAATACGCTCCTCTTTAAATAAAAGGGCTTTGATGGTTATCTGGTACAGAGCATGATTATGTAGCGACATTCAATAGATAATAAAACAAAAAGAATCTAATGAATAGCATAAATGATATGAAATTATCATCGAATTTATTAGATAGTAACTGGACTAGAATACTTTTCGTATAAATTTTTTATCTAAAAAACAAAAGTAGACCATCATTGTGATGATCTATCTTTATAAAATTTGTTTGGCTCGGTGATTGGTTCAGGAATATAACCTTGAATGATATAAATTTGCCAGGCCTTCAAGAAATAAATAGTATAATTACCTATAAATATGAGTAATGTCTTTAATGTAATCGTTCCTAGTAATATAAACCCTAAGCCTGAGTCTTTTGAAATCAGTGCTGCTGGCATACTAGCAGAATATTTTAAGGACGATGCAGTGTTTATAGTGAGAGATACTAATAAAACTCCAGATGTAACTATAAAAGGCGTAGATTGGGAGATTAAGAGTCCGTTAGGAAAAGGTAGGCACGTAATTGAAGATCAGTTGAAACGTGCTTCGAAACAATCACTTAATATTGTTATTGATGCCAGACGCTGTAAATTGCATATAGCTAAAGTTCGCAACCAACTTAAATATCATGTTGGCTTCCGCAAACACCTAAAGAGAGTATTGTTAATTAATAAGCGAGATCAGGTAGAGGTAATAAAATAAATAATAAAAAAGTAGGTGATGCTGCGCATATTCATCGCTGCATCACCTACTTAATTAAAGTATATCAAATTAACAACAGTTGTCAATATGGCTCGGCATGCTGATCACGAACCTTTAAGAATTAGGTTAGGCAGATAACTTAACACCTGTTGCCTCGGCAACTTTTAATATCCATTGTTCTAGTCTATCGACTTTATGCCCTAAGGCTAACATTTCCTGCATATATTTAAACATTTTCATTAATTGATCGTCACTCATAATAAGTTAGTATAACAGGCGCGGTACGTTATAAATAATGTAAATGTGCGTATTTAATACAAATTTAACAACTCTTAACGCTTACTTGACGGAGGCTTAAGTTTATTCTCTTGGCTCGACAAATGGTTCTTATTCCAAACTTTTGAAGAGCAAGATAATGTTAAAGATAAAGAGTTTGATGCTAATCAAATAAGAAAGCTGATGTGCAATGCTAATTATGGTTACTTAGTTGTTAGTATTCTAGCTTTAAATTTAGGTGTTGTGCTATTTGTTCGATCTGTCTTTCTAGCCTGTCTACTTTATTACCTAAAGCCAGCATTTCTTGCATATAAGTTTCGGACTGTTTTGCGTAAGCATCTACTGCTCGTGCATAGATGTCGATCTGTGTTTTAAGATTGGCTTCTGAGGTATCAATTTTTTTATCAGTTGAATCGAAACCATTAATAATAGCTTTTGCCATTTTGTCGAATTGAATATCATGTGCGCTAACTATTTTAGCAATTTTATCGAGATGAGCATCAATTCGATCTAGTCGCTTGTCCAGTGTAATAGGCTTTTTATCCATATGGATAGTTTAGCATTGGCTATCAATAAATTCATTAAATTAATCTGAATTGGATTTGAATTGACAAAGAAGAGTAAATTTCAGAGGCAGAATTTAAAATTAAGAAAATTAGGTCTAGGAATCTCTGGTCTAACTATGTTAGTGCTTTGTCTGGCTCCGGGGACTGGATTCGAACCAGCGACCTAGTGGTTAACAGCCACCCGCTCTACCGCTGAGCTACCCCGGAATACTTTCATGGATTATATCTAAAATAATTTAAATTATCTACGTTTTAATTGTCTTTTTATTTGTCTTGTCTGATCTTTAGCTTTAATTGTTTGTCTTTTATCGTATTTTTTCTTACCTTTTGCAACAGCTATTTTTAGTTTTATATATCTTCCGGAAGTTAATATTTCTAGGGGTATTAATGTTCTCCCCTGATGTTTTACTTCTATTAATCTTTCTATTTCTTTCCTCTTGGCGAGTAATTTACGAGGTCTAGTTTGGTCAGACTCAATTATCGGCATGCTATTCGTACCTGTAATAGTAGCATTAATTAAAATTAGTTCGTTATCTTTTATATTGACGTATGATCCTCTTAGCTGTCCGTGACCTAGTCTTAAGTTTTTTGCTTCTGATCCTGTTAATTCAATTCCGACAATTAAACTATCACCTAGATCATAATCATATCTGGCTCGACGATTAACAATATGTTTGGTACTGCTTTTAGCTTTTTTAGCCATATAGCCATTTTAACCTAATGATCCTTTATATTCTTCTTTAGCAATATTCCAGACAGTTGGATCATGAAGGACGACCTTTCGATAATACCAATATTCGCCACCCCACATGATGATATCTCTCATGCCAGTTGCTTTAGCGAAACTAAATCTATTTTTAAACCTTTGGGCATTAAATGATTTGTTTTGTTCTGTTAGAGATGTTTGTGGTATTGTCTTTCCATCTGGGGTCCAAGCTTCAGCTTGCATCTCGGTAATGATCATATTTCTATGTAAGAATATTTTTTGGACGCCAGCTAAAAAGGCATAATACCAGGCTGGGAATGGGTACTCTAGGTATCGATGGGTTATATTTGCATCCCATACTCTCTTGTAGATCGAAATACCAAATTCTTGAGGAGTTGGTTTACCAACAGGAAAACCAATGGCATTGTTGCTTCGGTCAATAATAACTGTATGATGGGGATCAAGTTTTCTAACTAGGTGATATTCGCTAATTAATCGACTTCGACTAAAGTTAGTGCAAGTCCCAAAACCTTTTAAGAAATACTCATTTTCTAGTTGGTAACTTTCTAAGCTTGAAGAGTTTTTGTATCTGTTAACAACGGCTTTAATGAAATTTTCTAGTTGAGGCTGCCATTTACTTTGTGGTTCGTGGGTAGCCCAGGTAGGCATATGGCACTCTGGCCATCGGGGTTGTCTGAGCCCTAGTACCAATATTATTTTTGCATGTGCCTGCTCGGCATATTTAAATTCCCAATCCAAAGTTGAAAAATTATATACATTGGGCTGAGGCTCCATGGAGCTCCAGTAACTATTAATCCGAAATTGTTTAATGCCTATGCTTAGCAGAGCTTTCATTGTTCTTTGAGGGTTTAAACCTAAGCTTTTAGCGTAAGAAGGACTAAAACTGACTCCTAGTTTAAGAGGTATTGACTGTTGGCTGGCAATATACCATTGGGCAATACTGTACATAGTGCCAATTACAAGAATAATAATTATGATGATTGTCATCTTTATCTTATTCCATAAGCTTTTGCGCCAGTATTTTGCAGGAAAATGATATAGGCCCTTAATAATTTTTATTAAGGACTTCTTAAGCTTATTTCTATATACTATTTTATTTAATGACATATAATTAGTGTAACGTCTTATGCCGAAATTTGACTTAAAAATATCTTTAGTTATTCCAGTATATAACGAGCAGAAACATATTGCTGCTTGTCTTAGGGCCATATCAAAGCTGGACGTAATACCTTACGAGGTTATTGTTATTGATAATTTATCAACTGACAAAACAGTAGAGGTTGTTAAAAAATATTCGTTTGTTACTTTAATTAAAGAAGATACACAAGGTGTTGTTTTTGCTAGGGATCGCGGGTTCAATTATGCTAGCGGTGATATTATCGGTCGGATTGATGCCGATACTATTTTACCGCCTGATTGGACTGCAAAAGTTATCGAAATCTTTAAGGATGATGCTGTCCAAGCTGTTTCTGGCGGTCTTCATTTTTACGATATTGGCATGAATAAGGTTATTGATAAAGTTGATAAGTATTGGCGAGCATGGATGGCTAAAAGAATGGCTCCAAATAATCGAATATTTCTTTTTGGCGCTAATATGGCTATCAGAAAATCAGCCTGGATGGATGTTAGGAGCCAGGTTTGTCATCAGAGGGGATTCCATGAAGATCTTGATCTTGCTCTTCATTTATCTGACGAACAAAAGAAAGTTATTTTTGATCCTGATCTGAAAGCTAATGTCTCAGCTAGAAGAATAGATTGCCGATTAATTGACTTGGCTCTTTATGCTTTTATTAATCCTTGGACATATATCAAGCATAATGCCAAAGAGCATCGCTATATGTATCCTTTAATATTACTTATTATCATTAACTTCTTGTTTCTCAAAATGCTTTTTAGAGCATTCGATAACCAGGCTCAGCGCTTTAACCTCAAGAAACTATTGTTCGGTCAAAGCGCTGTAAGAGTTAACCCAGCAGATTTTATGTAAGTTATTACTTGGTTGAAGTGATCGCTACTTTTTTCGGTTCAGGTAATTTCTTTAAAGGAACTGTGACTTTTAAGATACCATCCTCAAAATGAGCTTTGATATTATCTCCGTCAGCTCTTTTCGGCAAAGCAATACTTCGGTAAAAACTGGAATGTGATTCTCTGACTATGTAGCTTTTTTTCTTCTCTTGACGGTCTTCTTTTTGGTGTTTTTCACCTTTTATCTCTAGCGTATTATCGTGAATGTTAATTTCAATATCATCCTTATTGAAACCCGGTACATGTAGTTCGGCAACTAGGCTTTTGTTGTCGTCGCTATAGACGTCCATGGCGGGGGCGCTAAAGTTACTTATCGGATGACTACCTAAAAGGTTACTAAACAACTCATCGATTTGTGAG
>JAJZKE010000038.1 GCA_021809645.1 bacterium
ATACTTCTATTCATCATTGAATGAATATTTTGTTGATCATAACTATCATAAGCTGCCGGAGATTGCTGTTCTATATGATCTGTATCAAGGGGATATGAATTACTGGGTGAAAAACGGCTTACCAATGGACTTTGATTAGTTAACAAAGCTGATTCACTTAAATCTGAAGCTTGTTTATCGATAACTGGACTTTGATAACTTTGGATATCATTAACTGCCTCAACTTTATTATATTGATCAGTCGGTAGAGGTTTTTTAACTGCATGGCGCATTAAAGTATTGGATTTTTTGGGGACTGATCTTGGAGATGAAGACTGTCTAACTTTTTGACTACGATGATCAATAATATCCATAAATGTATTAGGCTGGCGCCACTGGCTTGTATTTATGTAATCGTCCATATCTTTTTTAACCTTTTGTTTTCCTACCTTAAATTGATAGCTCACATATCGCTTATTGTTATTTTAATAGGACTTGTGATATCTGACAAGAGGGTTAATAATAATTACAGCACTTTATCCTTAAGTAAACATTAAAGAAGCTAGTGTAGTTATAAATAAGTGGGTATTGTAGATGGATTTTTTAGATCCTAAAAAACAGTTAAGACATAAGATATTATTAATTTTAGGCTATGTTTTGATAGCTTGTGTTGTTATTGGTGCTACTACTGTTTTGCTTTATGAAGCTTATGGTTTTGGCTTGGGAAAAGGCGGTAAGATAATCCAATATGGACTGGTTTATCTGTCATCTCAACCTAATCCCGCCTATGTAACTGTAAATGGTAAGTTGATCTCAAGTTCGACCAATACATCACTTACTCTACCAGAAGGGATATACAATATTACACTTAGTCGAAAAGGATATCGGACTTGGAGTCGCAATATAGAAGTAGATGGTGGAACAATTGAGGATTATACTTATCCCCTCTTAATACCAGTTAATTTGCAGACTACAAATGTAAAGTCATATGCTTCAGCGCCTGAAATTGCTACTCAAAGTCCTAGCCGACAATGGCTATTGGTTCAACATTCTAGTACTTCATTAAACTTCGATCTTTATGACCTCTCTAACCCTGCTAAGGCACCTACTCAGGTGGCTATTCCAGCGAATCTAGTGTCAAGTCATGTAACGTCTGAAAGCTGGAAAGTAATTGCTTGGGCAAATGACAATCAACATGTCCTTTTAGAGCATATATTTGATGGAAAAATAGAATATATATTGTTTGATATTGCTAACCCAAGCCAATCTATAAATTTGAGCCAAACTTTAAAGAATATTTCATTTACCTCAATAGAACTAAACAATGGCCACTACAATCAATATTATTTATATAATTCTGCTAATGATACATTAATGACTGATAATTTAAGTTCACCGACTTCTCCCACAACTGTTTTAACTAACGTTTTGTCTTATGATGCGTATAACGGCAATACGATTCTATATGCTACGACGAATAATGCTCCACCTGGTGAAGTTGATATTAATGAGCTTATTGGCAATAAGAATTATCTTATTAAGAAATTTAAAGCCGGAAGTCAATATTTACTCAACATGGCTGGGTATAACGGGTCTATTTATGTGGTTGCCGGTTCTTCTAATGATAATAAAGTATATATTTTTGATAATCCTGTTGGGCAAATACAATCAGCTCCTAAAGATTTACCAGTACCGATTCAGGTATTATTCATACATAACCCTAATTTTGTAAGTTTTTCAGACAATACTCAATTTATAATGGCTGAAAGTGGCAATACATTCGCTGTATATAACTTAGAAAATTCTTCTGGGTATAACTACACCACAACTCTACCGATAGATGCTCCTCAGTTAAATGCTACTTGGATGGACGGAGATAGGATGACTTATGTATCCGGTGGCAAGCTAATAATGTTTGAATATGATCATAACTATCAACAAACTCTAATGCCCGCTGATTCAAACTATTTACCCTTCTTCACACCAGGATATAATTATGTTTATACTCTTACTAACAACAAAAACTCTCATATCTCTTTAACAAGAACTTCTTTGTATACATCAGCTGATCAGCCACAAAAGCTTTAAAACGGTTCTTTTTTAGATGCCTTTCTAAAGATTATTATGATTGCTACCAAAACTAAGGCAACAATTATAACTTTGCCTATGGCACTAGATATAAACCTTGACCATAAACTTGGGCCGTTGCCAGGTAAGGAATTTGCTGCTTGAGTGGGGCTAAGTTCTGGAGTTGCCTGAGTATCGGTTGATATCGAAGGACTAATTTGTTTACCGATAACAATAAGACGGTTAATACTCGTACCTGGTGGATCACAGGTTATTAAAGTAGCAGTTGCCTGCTGACCTTTAACGGGGTTTAAAACTGCTGTATCATTCGGATTAACTATAAAATGTGAAATTACCTTATATACATAAAGAGTGTGATTATAGGTTAAATAAAAAGTATCACCATTAACTAGCGTATGAAGCAGAACAAAGGCAAACTTATATTTTCCTGGATTAAAAATATTATTTGATGAGTGACCAAAGAATGCTGCATTTCCTAATTGTCCAGGTAAGGCAGTTGTTGGAAAATGAATAACGCCGCCTTCTAGATCGTTTTCGATCACATTTTCATTAGTTGTATGAATGTTGTAGACAACAGGTATTTGAACATTAATTTTTGGGATTATTACTTCAGGCGTGGCGGTTGGTGCGATAGTATCACTGCCAATAATTACTGGTACACTAACATTTCTACTAGGTTGAATAAATGGGGCAATGATTACCTGATTGAAAAAACTAAATAAAAATATGAATATTGCTAAAAAACCTAGGCCTAAGCCAAAAGCTAATGATTGGATATGATGCTTTACTTTAAGCCGGGCTTTTGGTTTTTTGGCAATCTCGGTGGGC
>JAJZKE010000019.1 GCA_021809645.1 bacterium
TAGAGCCCACAACTTTGAAGTATTTTGCCGGCACGTTTTTATAAAAGAGCAGGGGTAGGTTTTTCATTGCCTGATAAGTCGTAAAACCCTTTATTTTGCCAGAAGTTGCGCCAATCTGGTGGTAGGCTACCGAGCCAGGAACATAGGCAACCTTCCAGCCGGCAAGTTGCGCCCTAAAGCTGACATCCACATCTTCGTAATAGGCAAAAAAGTCTTCATCAAACAAGCCAATTTCCTTAAGCATTGAAATCCGGTAAATACTAGCCCCTCCGCTGGCCGCAAAAACAAAAGTATCTTTGTCATACTGATCGCCGGTTTTTTCTTTGCGTCCCCTAGGATAGGGCAGTCCCCAGTCGGTGTATAGGTCACCGGTACTGTCGATATGCTTTCCGTCTCTGGACAGAAATTTGCAGGTTGCAATTCCAACTTCAGAGTGTTTGTCCATATATGTTACAAGGTTAGCTAGCCAACCCCTATCTGCCACAGCATCGTTATTAAAGAGAGCGACATATGTAAAATCTTCTTCAATTGCTTGTTTAATTCCCTGATTAACTCCACCAGCAAAACCGCGGTTAATCTCATTAACAATAAGTTCGACCTCGGGGTGCCTAGACTTAATTAGTTCAAGCGAATTATCTGTAGAACCATTCTCAACCACAATAATTTTTGCGCCTTGCCCCATAAGGGACTTCAAGCACGCGTCTATACTGTCGGCACCATTCAAGTTTGGTATAACAATTGCTGTACGACTCATCGACTAATTCTACCTCTTAAACTATAATATCCTAGAACAAATGTTGAAGCGTTTATTCTCGAAGCAAAACCGAGTACTGCTGGCCGAGTTAGTACGGACAGACTTTAAGTTAAGGTATCAAGACTCAGTTCTTGGTTATGCGTGGTCCTTGCTTAGACCACTACTGATATTCGTGATTCTATACGTAGTGTTCGTCAAGTTTCTAAAAGTCGGAAGTGGCACGCCGCACTACGCTCAATATTTATTGTTCGGAATTGTCATTTGGAACTTCTTTGTTGAAATGACCATGCAAAGCTTGAGTTCCATAGTGGGAAGGGGCGATTTAATTCGAAAAATCAAAATCCCACGGTGGATTATTGTGGTCAGTAGCAGCGTATCAGCCCTAATAAACCTATTACTTAATCTTGTAATAATAGCGATATTTATGATTGTTGGTCATGTTACGCCGACCAATTTAGTTTTTCTACTACCACTTCTTCTGCTAGAAGTTTACCTATTTGCTTTAGGTGTATCATTCTTTTTGTCCGCTGCTTTTGTAAAATTTAGAGACATTAGTTATATCTGGGAGGTCTGTATTCAGGCCGGATTTTATTTAACCCCAATTCTATACCCGCTATCTCGTATACCCAACCTATTGCTACAGAAAATTATGCTAATGAATCCTTTGGCCCAAGCTCTGCAGGAGGCAAGGTATGTGCTAATTACAAAACAGAGTACAGTTCCTGGCAGTGTCTTTCATGGGAGTTGGTATCAGTATATACCGATTATACTTGTAGGGGTGGCGTTATTCGTGGGGGCATATTACTTCAGAAAACAATCTAAATATTTCGGGGAAAACATATAGTTATGACTGATGATGTTGCTATAAAAGTCGAAGAAGTTAGTAAAACCTTTAAATTGCCACACGAAAAAAACTCGACGCTTAAAAGTGCAGTCATAAATTTCTACAAGCGCGACAGGGGTTATGATAAACAACAAGCACTTGATAACATTTCCTTTGAGGTTAAGAAGGGTGAGTTTTTCGGTATTGTTGGTAAAAACGGAAGCGGTAAGAGCACCTTACTAAAAATATTGGCCGGCATATATAGTCCAGACTCAGGAAACATCTCAGTAAATGGCAAACTAATTCCTTTTATTGAGCTCGGGGTTGGATTTAGTCCCGAGCTGTCGGGTAGAGACAATGTATTTCTAAACGGCTCACTACTTGGATTTAGCCGAAACGAAATGAAAGATATGTATAACGACATTGTTGAATTTGCGGAAATCGAAAGATTTATGGATCAAAAGCTCAAGAACTACTCTTCAGGAATGCAAGTTCGGTTAGCTTTTTCGATAGCGATTCGGGCCAAGAGCGACATACTCTTGCTTGATGAAGTACTTGCGGTGGGTGACGCAGCTTTTCAGACGAAGTGTTTTGACTACTTCGCCCAACTAAAACAAAGCGACACAACGGTGATCTTTGTATCACACGACCGTGGATCTCTGGAAAGGTTTTGTGGGAGAGGAATACTTTTAAATGATGGCGATATTATAGCGCAGGGAGACATTAAGAGTGTTCTAAAAGAATACGACAAGATTGTCATGGGGCAACTTGAAGGCAGCTCTAAAACCAGCGAACAAGAAGAAAAGCCCGAAAAAGAATTGAAGCAGAACAAGTCCGCTCAAATAATTAAAGTAAAAACCTACGGCGAAAACAAGATTTTAAAAAATAAATTTAATTACGGCGAAACTATCTGGATAGATTATGAAGCCAGAATAAATGAAGATCTAGTTAACCCAATAGCCGGCGTTACAATTTGGAAGAAAAATGTGGAACGCCCAATTTTTGCGACCAACACACTAATAGAGGGAATAAGCAAAACCGGATCTTTTAAGAAAGGCGATAAAATTTATTTTAAAACGCAACTTCCGGGACATATTAACGATGGTGAGTTTTATATAGACGCGGCAGTTTCGAGCGAGTCAGGCGCGTTTGTATATGACGAGGTAAATAATGCTAGAGAATTCTTTATCTCGGGAAGCGACAACCCCTATTCGTTAGTTTCGTCATCAAGCAAAGCTGTATTTCTAAAAATAGAGCCAAATGATAATAAGAGCTAAGGCCATAATAAATAAGCTAAAAAACTACAGATATTACAGATCTATAGAAGAGCTGTATGCTATTGAGTTAGGCAAGTTAGAAAACGAATTGAAAAAAAAGAATGATAATAACAGGGAATTGGCCGTAGTTCTCCATCTTTATTATCAAGATAGCTGGAAGTATATAGAATCTAAGCTAAAAATTATTCCAGAAAAATTTGATTTATTTGTAAGCGTCCCTGAGGAAAATAAAAAGTTAGAGCGAGAGATTAAAAAAACTTTCCAAGGTGCAAATATAATACACACCCCAAATCTTGGGCGAGACATTCTGCCGTTTTTAAAAATAATGTCAGTTGTCAAACGGTTTAACAACTACCGGGTTGTACTTAAAATCCACACCAAGAGATCCTTGCATCGGGACGATGGAGAGGATTGGAATAATGAGATAATGAACGAACTAATTCCAAATAACAGAGGTTTAATCACAAAAAATATAGAAAAGTTATTAACCGACAACTCAGCGCTGACCGGCCCATCTAAACAATATATTAACCTGTCTGTTAATTTTGAGGCTAATGGCAGAGACTTGACTAAGATAATGATGCACTCATTTAGGAATCACAGGTTAATATGGAGAGTACTGCAGACGGACAGAAAAGAATACGGCTTTTTCGCCGGCTCAATGTTTTGGATAAACATTGCAAAATTGTCGCAGGCATTTGATGAAAAAAACAGTAAAGCTAAGTATTTTGCCCGAGAGAGAGGGCAGGTTGATGGTACATACGCACACGCAATGGAGAGGGCCTTCTCATTAATACCAGAAGTAAACAGAGATTATCTACTGAAGATTGATGAACTTAAGATAAATAAAATTAAAGATTATTCCGGTGCTTTTCCTGATTGGTATAGCCCTGAGCAGAGCTCCGATTAATAGACTCTAACGAAATCCGAGACCGCTTTTCCGGATTATTAAAATGCTTACACGCGAGATAATAACCTAATTTTCCATAGATATTATATAAAGGAGATTTAATAAACCACAACAACTTAGACTTTTTTGAATATTCAATGTCCTTTAGTATGAATCTGAAGTCTAAGAGGGTTGGTTTTATCCATCCCAAAAGAACGGACCGCAATCCAATCTGTAGATTGAACTGAGTGCTTTCCTTTAGACCTATGTATTCGTCAAACTTTCGCTTCATATATTCCTTGGGAGTAAATTCATTAGAGTGCCAAACGGCAGCTAATGTGGAGTAGGCCTTTAGGTAGCCCCTTGTAAGCATATCTTCTGCCAAGGATTGATCCTCGGCATAAGAAACCTTTCGAAAGGGCACCTCATTTATTAGGATGTCTTTTCGAACCGCTGAATTTACATCTGAAAAAAAAGTATTAAGCGGAGCTATCGGCTTACTATCTATCAAAGATAGATGTCTATGAACAAGAATACTTTCAGGTGATGAAGTTAAAGACATGAATGCTGTGGCGACCTCTCTTTTTATTGTGGCTACGGCGTTCGGTCTTGGCACTTGTTTACCGAACACTATCCCAATTTTATCGCTCATATAAAATGGCTCAATCAAGTTTTTCAGCCAGTGTTTATTGATTGGCGTAGCATCCTGCGTTAGGAAAACAATAAACTCTCCTTTTGCTCTTAAGGCGGCACTCATTCTTGTTTGACTATGAGAAAACTCTGAGTTCGGAATTTGATTTATAGTTATTCTGTCCTTATACCTATCGATTATCCTGAGCGTCTGGTCTGACGAGCCCGAATCTGTTAAAAGCACCTCTAGTTTATAGTCATTAGGCAGCTCCTGGCCAAGGATAGATCTTAAAGACTCCTCAATATACTTCTCCCCGTTAAATGTCGGAATGAACACTGTGACGTATTTCATGAAGTGTAGTTACTTTTAATATAATTCCAGGTTTCTTTAATCCCGGCCTCTAGAGTTGTTTCAGGGCCTATACCAAACTCATTTATAAAGCGCTCAGTATTTAACACGGATTTCTCGACGTAGCTTAAGGGGGTCTTTACGTGCGTCGTGTTGATTACTTGGCCAGTGGTTTGCTTTAGTATTTCCACAATCTGGTTAACGCTCTCTCCCTTGCCGCTACCAATATTGTAGGTGTTGTGCTGCGTGTCAGCACGGAAAGTTCTACTAATCATATTTACAGCATCATCTATATAGATGTAGTCCCTCACCATCTCTCCGTTTCCATAAATAGTTAATTCTTCATTGTTGAGGATTTTATTTAAGAATATTGGGATTACACCTTGTTTGCCGTAGATATTCTGTCCCGGACCGTAAGGATTGGATAGTCTATAAACTATATAATCGAGACCGTGGGTTCTTTTGAAATAACCCAGATAATATTCAATAGCTAATTTACCTATGCCGTAAGGAGAATACGGTATTGCGAGATCATCTTCTTTGTTAAAACCGGTAGGACTGTCGCCATATACTGTGCCGCCAGAAGATGGAAAAATTATTTTTTTAACTTTGTTTTTTAGGCAAATATTAAATAACTCGACGCTTCCTTTAATGTTTGTATCGATATCTATAAGAGGGTCCTTATCAGAAGAGGCGGGTGTGGTTGTAGATATTAGGTGAAAAACGTAGTCTGCCGAATGTAACGCTCCGTCTAGATCGTCGGTATTTAAAAAATCTCCTAGATATATATCCACATTCTGTAAATCACTAAAAGGCTCAGCTTGTCCTTGCCGGTATTCTTTGAAGCCATCGAAAGCAACTATATTATTATTCGGATCTTCAGCAAGGGTGCGGGTTAAATGCTTCCCGATAAATCCATTAGAGCCTAAAACTACAATCTTAGTCATTAATCTTCATTTCATTTTCAAACAATTCAATAAACGCACTCCCGGATCTATTCCATCCAGTTTGTTTTACACTCTCCGCTGCCTTACGTGCGTAATCTATCTGAAGCTTGTTAGTAACAATTTCATCCATTGCTGCCGCTAAAGAGATTGGATTATTGTCGGTATATTTTATGTATTTGTTATCTGACACTTCATAATTATTTGGGCTATTGTTGACTACTGGTATTGTGCCAGAACCAAGCAACTCTATCGGCAAAAGCGACATATTTGTATATGAAAGAACTAGAGCAAGCACACACCTATTATACAGCTCGTTTAGATTTCCGATTTCCACTATCCCCTGATTCTCATAAGGGAAGGGTATTTCATAGTCGCTCATATCCCAACCAGCGAAGTTAATTATGTAATCAGGGTGTTGTTTGTGAAATATATCTAATGCCAAAATTCCCATCTCTAGGCCACGCCTTTCAGTTATCGGACGAGCATAGAAAAAGATTTCTTTTCGCTTCCCTGTATTTTTTAAAAAGTAGGCAGTCTTATCATACCCAAAGTCATAATGTCCACAACGCATACCGAATTCAGAAGACAATTTGTTGGCCAACCACTTTCCGGCTGTAATTCCAAAGAAGTTGAATCGGTAGGTATTTTCGGCTAAGTAATAAAATGATCCCCTAGGGTAGAAGAATGGTTCAAAATCCTGGACGAAATAGAATTTTTTTGATGCTCGCGGTGCATTAAACACCACATAGGCGGTTTCCCAAGACGTAGCAAATATGGCATCGTGCTCTTTTATTTGTCTAGATGAAGTAATCCAAGACATCTTAGCTACAATTTCCGGATAAGAGTCACCCATCATTACATGTAGTTTTTCTAAATCTCCAGGTTTTGCGGTGTTGGTGTAAATATATATGTGGCAAGCATGGCCAGCTTCCTCAAGAAATTTAATAAACCTGTATATATTCATATGCCCGCCACTACCTTTTCCTGGAGGAGGTATGACCCAAGCTACACTATATGGTCCTTTTTTCGTAGCTTTATAGGAAGATTTTGAATTTAAAAAGTTTGCATTAAGGATTTCAGTATAGTTAGCTCTAGTGTTTATCAGATGTTTAGCTTGTTTTTGCTTACCTCTTCTTAATAAGTTCTCAATTTGCCTCTCGGAAAATCTAAGCACGGAAATTAAAAATTCCGTAATACCGCCCTCAACAAGCACGCCTTTGGCAATTTTAGCCTTCCTAGTAAGTTCTTTTATCATTAGCTACTAATTCTACAAATTTTATAGATAAATAATCAAGGAGTTATGAAAGTTTAGGCAGCGGCAACATTAATAAATTGTTTGGCCAATCGGTAAGTAACCAATAGTCGATTGGCTGAGTGGAATAATGTATGGATTAGAGCTGCCACTATAGTTAACCAATGAAGACCAGCTTGCGAAAGGATATAGTGTGCCATTCTTTATAACGTAAACCGTACCGTTTGTTGTATCAATAATGTAACTACTTGAAGGCTTGCAAGATGCTAGATTGACGAAGCTAAAAAGTTGTCCCGGATAATAAGACATATTGGATTCAATTTGCGATATTGAGGTATTGAAGTTTGTTAAGTTACTAGTGCTCAACTGATAACAACCGTTTTGGTCAACAAGATAAGGCGTACTGTTTCCATAATCGTATATAAAGTTAGAAACAACGACGTTGTTGTATGGGTAATCTTGATTTAGTAAGTATTGAGGTATCGACATTATGTTATTAAATGACAAACCGTAAGCAAAGAAGTCTGAGGATGATTTAAATGCAATCAGATTGTTCCCCGAAACCATATATACGCCTCCAGACTGATCACCTTTTACGAGTTGACCGTTTACTAGTATGATGCCGCTGGTCGGTAGATAGCTGAAGTAGGCAGAATTTATCGTATCTATGCTGGATTGACCCAAAAGAGCGAGGGTTTGTAAGGATGGAACTATCCTGGCCGAATTGTCCGTTAGATAGTAAACAGTTGCACTGTTGTCAGGCTTGACCGCTTGAGTAATAAGCTGTGTTGGTAGCTGGTTGACAATATTTATAAGATTCTGATCCATGCTGAGGCCATCACTTCCTAGTAGATAGCTATTTGGAATACTTAACTTATTAGATTGGTTTAAGAGAAAAGCGTTCGATCCATTATTTACCAAGCAAGAAGTAAGAGTCACGGTAGTGTTAACGGGACTTATATATGATCCGTCAGCTAAATTGTATTGAGGTATACCGAGAGTCGGGTTAAAGCCGTAACAATTATAGATATTCATAGATGGGATACCATAGTATTCGTTATTGTCGAACAAGAATACGCTACCACTAGGAATTCCCACTAATATCGGACTACTAGAAATTGGATTTCCAGAAGGAATTAAACTCGCTATGTAGTAACTAATTGGCGTGTAGCTAACAGATGGATCTAGCGACTGAAGAGTAGAGTATGAGAAGATAATCTGCTTCTGATCATTAGACACTTCAAAAACATTATTTGTCGGGATTTGAACAAAATTAGAAAGATTGCTCGTTCCGCTGATTGAGTTTAAAAAGTCTTGAGGCACATAACTAATTTGTGACGAAGAAAAACCAAAATCTGCCATCTGCTGAGGAGAAGTAAACAAGTATTTCTGGCCTATGGTTACCAGATAAGTGTTAGATTGACCGGATACCTGCAAGATTGAACCAATCGTCGGACTTATTCCATTTGAGCTTACGGTAGGAGACGGAATATTATTTACCTGAGTCGAGGACAAAATTTCTACTGCCGCCGGGTTTATACCATAATCTTGAAGAACTCCAGTATTAGGCACCACGACTTTATATCCGTCTATAAATAAATACACAGTAGGCGAGGAGCTTGACTCAAATGCGTAAGGGCTCACCGAGCCCCCAAACCAAATTGAAAAGTAGTAAACAAACCAGTAATAGCCAGAATAGTATTCGCTTGAACTCCCCGGGAAAACGTGTGGAGTATAGCAATAGAACGCGGACGTTGCGGCGTTTGGAAGAACGAAACTAGTATATGCGTTACCATAGCCATCATAAAAGGTTACATCATTCCCAGGTTTTAGAGCGGCACTATAAAAAATAGTTGAGCCATTGCACGGATAGGCAGAGGGCGAGTACCCCCAGTAACTTATGCCGTCCATCAAATCAATATCAGCCCTAAGTTGCCATGTACCATTGTCAACTTGGTTAAAAAAGCCAGAAACCGTACATCCGCTAGAATTATCCCCGCAACCATACCCCATTGCGTAATCTAGTTGTGAGGATATGGGGTTGGGGGTAGTTATTAGTGATTGTTCCTTCTGCATCATAGCCAAGATAACCTGTGGATTTATACCATATGCCTGAGATGAGTCGTAGATTATCTGTGCGGCGCTTTCGCTACTGCCACAATGATAGTAAGTTGCATAGAATGTGTAATTTGGACCAGTCGTAGGGCCACAGTTTTCAATATCTGAGAAAGAAGCAAGCCCACTACCTTCGTTTTGAAGAAAAGTTTGAATGCTTGCCGCAGTCATAGTAAAAGAAGCTTGTAGGGTGCTGTCGTCCATGGGGTAGGTAGTGTAGTTAAAGGTAAGAGCACTAGATTTGCCAGATAAAACAAAAGAAAATAATAAAAACAGCAATGTGCTAAAGAAGAGTGCCCTTAGAAAGCCCCAGTTTTTAAAATGTAAAGCTTTATCCATTTTGGTCTAATTAAAGTTTACAGGAATTTCAATTAAATTTATTTCTTTTCCGTTAGGGTCTGTACTATAGACGTCTAATCTCCCACTTTGACTTACTGGCTTAAAGTTAACTACAGCCGAGAACTTACCGTTAATTACGTTAATAGAATTTGTAGAGATAACACCAACTTGATTGTCGAGCAGGTTATAGAATACCGTAGGAACGTTAGCAGTCCCAATTAAGTAAAAACCGCTAGATATCGTTTGGTTAGCTATGGGGTCTTGTAAAACTATATTTCCAGACGACGACGAGGCCCATTGATTTGGGGATGTGGTTATCTGTACCGAATTAATATTGTTAGTTGAAGAGCCCTGGTTTACACCTGAGCTGGGAGACAAAGACTTCGATGAGTTTATATTAGTAGAAGGACTATTCGGTAACTGATGTATTGTTGCGTGATAGGATTTTTGTTGCTTCGGCTGAGGTTTATTATAAGAGTAGTACCAAACCAAAGCGCCAGCTATTACTAGTGCTATAACAGATAAGACTATTTTTCTATTTTTTGACATTTGTTTTTAGCTTACTTTAAAATTATACCGATTTATGTCAATAACTACAATCCATTTAAAAGCGTTTCTAGAGCTTTTTTCGCAACAGCAGGAGAGAAGTGTTTAGATATAACTTCTTTTGAACCTTTACTAATTTTTAACCAAAGATTCTTATCATCCAAAAGCTTTAGTACAGAGCGGGCAAACTCTTTTTCATCATCTGCGACTAAACAATCTGACGTATCTTTCATATGCATACCCTCTATTCCAATGCTGGTACTTACCACGGGTAGACCATACTCGGCCGCTTGACCTACTTTTCCTTTGACTCCGGCGCCGTATCTCAAGGGTGCTACAAAGACAGCACACGTATTAAATAAGGAATCAACGTTCTCTACATATCCCCATACTTTTATATTTTTGGATGACAAATTTAGTATTTCTTGAGGTGGATTAGAGCCTACAATGTTTAACTTTATATTTGGTCGCTCTTTTGTTATCAACGGCATTACGGATTTTGTAAACCATAGGATAGCATCGACATTTGGTAGGTGTTTGAACCCGCCAATAAACAATAAATCTTTCCTATCTTCAAAACTGTTACCGGAAGTTGGTTGGAGATTGTGAATATTTGACACTACAGTGACATTATCGGCAGGATATATTTCGTCTAGAATCTTTTTCTCGACATCACTGACGACCAAAGTTGCATCAACGCGTTGCATTATCCCTAGCTCCAGCTTTTTCCACATAGCTGTCTCGTAAGCTACATCTGGGTCATCATTCATTTCAGATAATCGACCAATCCGTAAAAACGATAAATCTACGGTGTCATATATTATTTTTGCGTTTTGATAGTATTTATCTACTAATTCAAGGTAATTAGGTGCCACAGAAGGTCTGGACAATATCACTACATCATAAAATGAAGCATATTTTTTAGAGTATTCTTTAAAACCTACACAGCCATAAACTACCTGAACTCCTAAATTTTGAAAATAATCTGTATAAGGTTGTGATTGATACATGTTTTGAGGCCATAGGGTAACCCTATAACCAAGCTCCAGCATTATCTTGATAATGCCCGTCATACGAACCGATCCAGAGTCTTTATCAAATTCTGGAACGTAGTGATCGACTATCAAAACATTTTTGTCGGATGACCTGTCTTTTGCATAGAACAAGTATTCAGCGGAACTGTAGTGATTGTTTTTTAGCTCTTCGGCCCATTTTTTAACAAATTTCTTTTGATTTATAACCTGATATCTTTTTGTTCCACTCGAAAGATCGGTTCCAGATGAAGCCCCCTCCCGATGAATGATTTGGGATTTTGGCTCATAGATTACTCTAAGGCCACTCTTCCTTACCGAGAATGCAAGATCGGTGTCCTCATAATAGGCCGGCGTAAAACGCGTATCAAACCTGCCTAATTTAACGAATAGATCTCTAGATATGGCAATACTTGCGCCAGAACAATAATCAACTTCACGAGAATAGTTAAACTCATAATTTTCTGGATCTTCGCCTTTCCCATAATTCCAGCCAGAACCGTCAGAAAAAATAATTCCTCCCGCCTCTTGCAGGATTCCGTTAGGGTAAATTAATTTAGATCCAACCAAGCCCACGTCTTTATTAAGCTCAAGACGGTCAATTAGTGGGTCTAACCAGTCGTCTAGTACCAGGGTGTCGTTATTTAAGAATACAACGTACTTTCCGCGAGCCACTTCCGAGCCCCTGTTGCAGGAATAAATGAAACCCTTATTTACTGAATTGTGTAAGAAAACTAATCCAGGAACTTTCTCGAATAGTTTTTTAGATTTGTCTGGTGATTTGTCGTCAACAAGTATAATCTCAAATCCATATTTTGAACTATGCGTAGACAGTGACTTAAGGCATTCCAAGGTCATAGTGGCTTTGCCGTAAATTGGAATTATTATTGAAACCTGAGGGCCCTCCTCGACTTTAAAAGATAAGTTCTCTAGCTCTTCTTTAAAGTATGGTGGAGTTTTTGTTTCAAGTCTCCAAATAAGGTTTGGCGGGTAAAAGTATAACCTATACCTATATATTTTAATTAAAAGTCGAGTAGCTTTTACGAAAGGCGATACGACTATTTTGTATATTTTTTTGGAACGAATTTTTGACAATAATCTCCAAGATATAGACGAAGATACTCTGTTTAACTCAGCCTCTGTATTAGCTAAACGAATCAATAAACTGTCATCTTGTTTTACAGGTTCTATATCGATATCTTGATTAACCCCGAGTTCTGAAATTACCTTGTTGAATTCAAAGTCTGCGACAACTTGGTTCCTTTGTTCTTCGGTGTATAGCTTAACTATTTTTAATAAACTTTCGAAATTTGCTGAACTATTTGGAGATATACTTTTGGGCAATTCTGGCACCCTAAGGCTACGTTTACTAAATGCGTAGACAAGCCTATATGATGGAGAATCAGCCAGAAACTGGTTTGAAGTTAAGTTATACTTTACAGACTCTCTTTGGAAGTACCTGTTTCCCTTAATTGAAGGAAAATTATCTAAAACGAAGAACTGAGTAATTTGAGCTATCCACTCCTCAATATTGTTGTTTTGCAAAACAGAGTATTGAAGTTTGTTCTTTTTTGCCCAGCTATCAATAAGTTCTGGTTCAGGCAAGCCATATTCTTTATGTTCTTTTAGCCATATATATGAGTGACCACTGAGTAATTTGTAGATATTGTTTACATAATCTTCCGCCTCAGCTGTCTTACCAGTTTCAAACGGAGCGGCTAATACCATAAAATCTTTTGAAACCCTATAACACTCAGACAGGAAAATCTCTCTTTTGCCTTTTGGTATATGCTCTAGCGTATCTGCAGAGGTTACGACGTCAAAGGTGTTACTGGGAAACTTGATGTCTAAACCGCTACCCTTAACGTAGCCATCCTCTTTTACATCAAAAACATCCAATATAGTGATATCGTCTTTTGGCAGAAACTCTCTCAACCGACCCTCATAACCACCTACATCTAATATCTTGAGAGGTTTACTGGACTTACGGTTACTATCTATTATCTTGGAAATAAAAAAATAACGTCCGTATTGGTCAAAAGGAATAGATAACTTAAGGTCTTTCACTAAACGTCTTTCTACCGCTGCCTTAATAAAGCTATAGACTATATTCTAACTGATAATTAAATCAAATAGTTAATACAAAATGAAAATCTTATATACAACTTAGTTTGGCGAACAATATCTTTAGTTTTTACTATAACTCCCTATTGAGCTTAATTATGCTATTAAGCAAAACGTCTGGCGTACCATTTTGTCTTAGAACTTTTCCTATAGCTTCATATGTATAAACACTAACTTGCGTAATATCTATACTTCCTTTTCTATCTTCGATTGCATAATTGAATGTACTCTTCCCCATGGGCGGGAGTACTATGGTTTCTTTACTGAATTTATTACCATTCCTAAGCACAATATACCTACTATAATTTCCTGCAACTATTTTTATGATAGAAGATCTACTCAATGATTTAAATAAGAAAGAAGTCTTAAGGGATATGTCGGCGGGCGGTTTATAACTATTAATGCCAATAAGCTGCGAAACGGATGATCCGCCTGACAGTTTAGCGAAACTCAAAGATCTAGTAGAAGCAAAAGAGACCCTTCCCTTAAGTAGCCAACCCATGGACATATTTGAAAATGACGCGTTATATACATAGTTAGCAGTTGTGTTTCTATAAGTCCACAAAGCATAACCAATTGTGTACTTTTTAAGTAGGGGGCTTAAATTTGCCAGAAAACTCGGTAATTGCGAGGGTTCTATTATTGAATTGCTTTCATACCCAGGGGTGTTGTCATAAAAATTTAGCTGATCGATAAATATATTCTTATTTTTATCGTGTTTTCGTACATCTAAAAGCGTTAATTTAAGCAAGTTGAGGGACTCAGTATAGCTTAAAACATGTGAAGTGGCTCTCATATACGGGGCCCAGTAGATGGATAGTATATTGGTCTTGGGCAGACTATACATGTCATAGTATCTGTAAAGAGCTGCAGAGTTGCTAACTGGTACAGTGTAAGGATCGAAATCTACCCTCGCCTCTACTGTAAGTTTCGGGAAGATCTTTTGAGCAGCTGTATAAAATCTATGCGTAAATTCGTAATCAAAATATTTATATAGTAAAAATTTACCAGTAGGACTATTTGATATAGGAATTTCTGAGTAACTAGTAAAATTGCTTGAGTATATTTGGTTTAAAGTTGATAAACCAAAGTTGTTTTTAAGCCAGGACTGGTAGCCCATTTCTTTGCTTAATTGCAACAACTGGGGTTGATTATAGCCAAAAAAATCCATTAGAGGCGACCAAAAATCTTCCCAACTAATGAACGCAAACTTAAAGTTAGAATACCTTGACGATATTTTTTGAATCATGCTCAAATAGTTTTTCCAACTTAGCATATCTGCTGTACTTGTATACAAACCTTGAAACCTTTGAATCGTTGGCTGCTGTTCGTTAGGAAATAAATCCCATAAGTAACTAACTCTAATAATTACTCCGAGATGATTCGACTGAGCCACCCTAAACAAAGTGTTTAGTCTTACTAGCGCTGAATTATTATACGATATTGGATTTACTGTTGGCTGAAATTCTCCCCAAGGAACAGCAATTACCACTGCATTAAAACCCTCATTATGTATTCTTTGAAAGTCTGTATTTAAATTTAAAAAGTTTGAATTCCAAAAATTAACAGCCCAAGAAGAAGATCCTCCATAATAAGTAACAGCTTTGATGTAATTACTCTGGCGGCCTGCTTTGATCAATATCCCAGAAATAAGTAATGCAATTATAATCAAAAAAATAATAAAATATTTCTTCATAAAATAACAATTTGAATCGCTAGATTTAAGTATACCTTACTATATCCTAAACTTCCTTTATCTCTATGGGAAGAATACTGAAGATTGCGATTCGTCCATAAAGGCTGGGGGATACGAATAAACAAAATAACTTTTTTAAAACCCATATTTAGGTTATGACGGAGAAAAGATGGCGGTATTAAGAACAGTCCTCAAACTAGATTAATAAATTTTTATATGATGTAACTATCCTTCAATCTAAAAGATTTGACAAGTATTGTCCATATCCGGACTTCTTTGATATTTCGGCCAAACTTGATAGCTGTGACTTAGATATATAGTTCTCGTTCCATGCTACTTCTTCAATGCAACCTATCTTTACACCCTGTCTCTTCTCTATGACACGGATGTATTCTGATGCGTCATTCATGCTCTCGAAAGTTCCTGTATCTAACCAAGCGCTGCCTCTGTCCATTGTCTGGACTTTGAGTTTGCCACGTTTTAGGTATTCTTCGTTGACTGAAGTTATTTCTAGTTCTCCTCTTTCGCTAGGCTTAATTGATTTAGCTATACTTATTACCTCGTTGTCATAGAAATAAAGACCCACTACTGCATAATTGGATTTTGGATTTTGGGGCTTTTCTTCAATCGATACAGCTTTTCGGTGTTCATCAAACTCGACTACTCCATAACGCTGAGGATCAGACACCTGATAGGCGAAGACTATTCCTCCGTCAGGGTCCGTACACTTCTTTAACTGTTCGCCAAAACTATTACCGTAAAAGATATTGTCACCAAGTATTAAGGCAACCTTGTCCTTGCCAATAAATTCCTCGCCAATAATAAAAGCTTGCGCTAGGCCCTCGGGTTTAGGTTGAACGGCATAGCTAAGCTTAATACCTATATCTGAACCATCTCCTAGAAGCCTTTGAAATTGAGACTGGTCTCCAGGTGTAGTTATGATAAGGATGTCCCTGATTCCAGACATCATAAGGGTACTTAACGGATAGTAAATCATCGGCTTATCATAGATTGGCATGAGCTGTTTAGATATGCCTTTAGTAATCGGGTAGAGTCTTGTCCCAGACCCACCGGCCAATATGATGCCTTTCACCTAAGCAACCTCCTGCTTTATATATGATTCAAGATCATTATACCAATCTTGAGACTTAAAACCCGTAAGGTGTAATTTAGTAAGATCCATGACACTATTTAGGGGCCTAGGGGCGATGCCAGCCTTTCCCTTATAGTATTCTTCTGTCGTTAAGTCAGTAACGGCCGTATTAAAACCCGCAATTTTAAAAATCGCTCTAGCTATATCGGCCCAAGAAGCCGGCTCGCCGTCATTAGTAGCATTGTATGTTCCAAAGGGCAGGCTATTGCTAAGAAGATGATTTATTGTCCTTACTAATTCGCTAGTAAAGGTTAATATGCCGATCTGATCATTGACCACGCTTGGGTTAATCCCTTTTTGCGCCAAGCCTAGCATTGTTCTAACGAAGTTATTGCCGTCACCAATCACCCAAGACGTTCTAAGAATGTAGTGCTTAGGGGCTAGAAATACGGCGATATCACCGGCTGCCTTGCTTTCTCCGTACACCGATAATGGACTATAGGGCTCATCCTCTTTATGGTTATGATTGGTTCCGTCAAATACGTAGTCAGTCGATATATGGATCAAAGTTATGTCATTATCTTTAGCTACTTGAGACAAATATGACGCTGCGGTAGCATTAACTTTCCACGCAACAACTCTTCCATCACTAGTCTCGGCACCGTCGACATTGGTATACGCGGCTGCGTTAATGATTATTTTGATACCCCTCCAATGGTAGTTTTCAACAGCAGCCCTATCTGTTATATCCAATACATTGCTATCTACAGCTACTGCACCCGGATACTGTTTTTGCAGGGCTCTTCCTAATTGACCGTTCGCGCCAATAATTAGTATCTGTTTGTCGTTCATTCTACTTCCATTGGATTAATATCTTGAAGTTTCGGGTTTTGTTTATCCTTTTCGGAAACAATCGATTGTTCAGCAGGAATCGGCCAGTTAATAT
>JAJZKE010000039.1 GCA_021809645.1 bacterium
TCCTTTTGGAGCCGCTTGATCTAGACATTTTAAATCATCTTCACTTAATTTAATATCAATACTTAATATGTTTTCTTTGAGGTACTCAAGATGTTTTGTTCCTGGGATTGGTACAATGTCATCTCCTTGTGCAAGGACCCAGGCTAAAGCTATTTGCCCAGGTTTTACTCCTTTCTCATCAGCAATTTCTTTAACCTTGGCAACTATTTCTATATTTTTTTCAAAATTACCTGGTTGAAAGCGAGGTTGATTACGTCGCCAATCGTCTTTTGGCAAGTCATCAATTGTTTTAAATCTACCCGTTAAGAAACCTCTGCCCAGTGGGCTATATGCTACAAAGCCAATACCTAAGTCTCTGATTGTATCAAAAATCTCACCTTCAGGATCCCTGGTCCATAAAGAATATTCTGTTTGTAGTGCAGTGATTGGATGTACTTGGTGAGCTCGACGAATAGTTGCTGGTGCTGCTTCACTTAAGCCAAGGTATCTAACTTTTCCTTCTTTAACTAAATCAGACATTGCTCGAACGGTTTCCTCAATCGGCACAGTTGTATCTACTCGATGTTGATAGTACAAATCAATATAATCAACTCCTAATCTTTTTAAACTAGCATCACAGGCTTTTTTAACATATTCGGGTTTACCATTAATACCTACCCAACTACCGTCTTCTCTTCTTTCATTACCAAATTTAGTAGCTAAGATTACTTTATCTCTCCTGTCATGAATAGCTTTGCCTACTAATTTTTCATTAGTGAAAGGACCATACATGTCTGCGGTATCTAAAAAATTAACTCCGTTATCAATGGCATAGTGTATGGTATCAATAGCCTGCTTTTCATTTTGACCACCATAAAAGTCACTCATTCCCATACAGCCTAGGCCAATAATTGATACTTCTAATTCACCCAATTTTCTCTTCTTCATATTGTTATCCTCCTAACTTAGGTACATATTAATTTTAAGCTAAAAATTAATTAAATATAAGCTTAACTAAGATTTTACCCAAAGAGATCTGGCCGGAATTTTTGTTTTATCTATACGGTCAAGATATTTTTTAGCAATATCTTCAACTTCTTCCATGAGACCTTCGGATAGAGTTGTCGGTTTTAAGCCTAAAGCTAAAAATTGAGCGTTATCAACTACTAGGTCATTTTTATCGGCTTCTTTTCTGGGATTTGATAAATATTCTATTTTTGATCCTGTTAGCTTAGAGATTAATTGAGCTAATTCTTTAATTTTATGTGTCTCAGTCATTTGGTTGAATATCTGTGGTCGCTCGCCTTTTTTGGGAGGGTTATTTATAGCTATTTCAATACACTTGACGGTGTCCCGAATATGAATAAATGCTCTTGTTTGCCCGCCGCTACCATGAACTGTTAGCGGATAACCAATAGCTGCTTGCATTAAGAATCTATTCAAAACTGTACCGTAGTCACCGTCATAGTCAAAACGATTAATAAGTTTTTCATCTCGACTGGTTTCTTCAGTTTGTGTTCCCCAGACAATTCCTTGATGTAAATCAGTAACTCTAATATTGTCGTTTTTGGTATAAAAAGCAAACATTAGTTGATCTAATGTCTTGGTCATATGATATACAGATCCAGGATTGGCAGGATGTAATATCTCTCTTGGAATTTCGCCTTCAGGTGTTTCAACCTTAACAGATATATAACCTTCTGGAATAGGCGTTGATCCAGACCAACCATAACCATAAACTCCCATGCTCCCTAAATGAACAACATGGGCATTAAGGTTACATTCGACTAAAGCACATAATAAATTGTGAGTGGCATTTACATTATTGTTTACCGTATAACGTTTAGTACTGGGAAATTTCATTGAATATGGAGCTGATCGTTGCTCGGCAAAATGAATAATTGCTTCAGGTCTATACTTATTGAAAATATCGATTAAACGAACGTATTCTTTTGATATATCCAGATTAATGTACTTTATTTTCTTACCGCTAATCTTTCTCCACGTATCAATTCGTTGACTGATAGGAGTGATTGGCGTTAACGATTGAACTTCTAAGGTAATGTCTATCTTGCGTCGGGAAAGATTATCAACAATAGTAACATCATGACCAATTTCGGACAGGTGTAAAGCGGTTGGCCAACCGCAAAAACCATCACCACCTAATACAAATATTTTCATATTTTAACCTAATATTAATCTTATTATATAAACACATCAGAACTGTAGGTAGACTGTATATTATTATACTTAGCCACTAATCGTATATATTGACACTTAGATATTAGTTTGTCTAGATTAACAAAAAACGGACAAGCGAGTTATTCAAAAGCAGTGTTGCTTGGTGCTTAAAAGCCTCATGAAGGTATTATTCGTTTGGCTATATTTACCATTAACAGAGTCCAATATGTTATGGACGGATACAAATGTTTGGATTTTATTTAATGACAGTATATTATTACCTTATGTGGCAATTATACGTGTATAGTTTTTTAGCAGGCCTTATTGGCGCTAACGGTGTTCCTCATTTTATAAAAGGTATTACCGGTAAAAAGCATCAGACTCCTTTCGGTAGACCATCATCAGCTGTTATTAATGTAATATGGGGATGGGTTAACTTCGTAGTTGCCTGTCTTCTGCTATTTTATGCTCATCCTAGGGCTAGACATCATGAATTACGATCCTTCGGTTTAGTTGCTATAGGAGCATTAATTACTGCTGTAATGTTAGCTTATGTCTGGTCAAAGCACCCTAATTACAATAAATAAATTTGATTATTTTGTATATGGAAAAACCCATTATGTATACCAAAGATAGCGCCATACGGTAAAAAATCAGGAAGATATAAAAAATACAATATATGGTGTAATGCCAAT
>JAJZKE010000040.1 GCA_021809645.1 bacterium
ATGACTCTACTAATTATAACTTATTTATGGATTACGAAACTTTTGGTGAGCATCAATGGAAGGAATCAGGAATTTTTGATTTCTTGACTGCTTTACCTAAAGAATGGTTAAAAACTAAGAATCATCATTTTATGACCCTAAGTGAGGCCAGCGATAAGATCGATGCTGTTGGAGAAGTAGATGTTATAAATACTATTACCTGGGCGGATACTGAACGTGATTTAAGTGCTTGGATAGGTAATTCAATGCAACAACAAGCTATTCAGGCACTTTATGGTCTAGAGCAGCCTCTACTAGATTTGAATGATTGGTCGTTAATTGAAGATTGGCGTAAGCTACAAACATCAGACCATTTTTATTATATGTGTGTTAAATGGTTTAACGACGGGGATATTCATGCTTATTTTAGTCCTTATGAGACTCCCTATGATGCTTATCTCAATTTTATGAATGTATATCATGACTTGCGTTCTAGAATGATCGAAAAAGGTGTTCAACTGTAAATAAGGAGTGGGGCTAGTTTATGGGCAGACCAGTAGTATTAAGTAATAATCAGTTATTCGTGGGGCTCGATGAGTCAGGATTAGTTCATGATTTTTATTATCCCTATGTTGGCTTAGATAATTTAACTAATGCTCGCAATTCTCAGCATAAAATAGGAATCTGGGTGAACGGTCAGTTTTCCTGGGTTAATGATGGAAGTTGGCAGATTAAAGTTGATTTTGAAACGGATGCATTGATTAGTAAAATTACCATGCATTCAGCGAGTTTAGGTATTAGGCTAGAGTTTTCAGACTTTATCGACATAGAATATAACGCTTTTGTTAGAAGAATTACCCTTTACAATGATTTTAATCAAGAACGGGATATCAGACTATTTATGCATCAAGTATTTGAAATATCTCGCTCTGGAAGAGCTGATACTGCTCTCTACGTCCCTGATGATCATTATCTATTGGACTACAAAGGACGATGTTGTTTATTAATTGCTGGTAAGTTTGTTGATGGAGGCGATTATGACCAATATGCGGTCGGTAGTTATGGAGTAGAGGGTAAAGCTGGTACCTATAAGGATGCCGAAGATGGTGAATTGTCGAATAATCCAGTAGAACACGGAGGAGTAGATAGTGTTTTACGTTTTGCTCGTCAACTTAAAGGCGGAGAACATTATTCAGTAGATTATTGGGTTGTAGCAGCCGATAGTCAGACCGATGCTCAAGTTGCCCATACTTATCTTAAGCATTATGATATTGGTAAAAGAGAAGAAAACATCCGCAATTATTGGCAAGAATGGCTTAGGCCAGCTAAAGATAAGTTAACTAATGTGGATCAGAAACATCAACAAGCAATCATAAAAAGTCTTTTGGTAATTAAAGCTCATTGCGACAGCCGAGGATCGATATTAGCCAGTGGAGATTCTTCAATATTTAATTACGGAAGAGATTACTATTGTTATTGTTGGCCAAGGGATGGAGCATATGCCGTATGGCCTTTAATTAGGCTAGGACTTTATCAAGAAGCTAAAGAATTTTTTAATTTTGCTAGAGATACAATGCATCGAGATGGTTATATGATGCACAAATATCAACCAGATAGAGCCATTGGTAGTACCTGGCATCCTTTAGTTCATAATCGTGCTAAAGAATTAGCTATTCAAGAAGACGAAACGGCAAGTGTAGTTTTTATGATTGGTGAATATTTTAGAGCTACTAATGACCAAGCATTTATTGTTAGTTTTTATGATAGCTACATTGCTCCTTGTGCTCATTTTATGACTCATTATGTCGATCAACAGACAGGACTACCACATGCAAGTTATGATTTATGGGAAGAGAAATTTTTAACTACCACCTATACGGCTTGTACTGTAATAGCGGCTTTAGAAACGGCTGTTAGTTTAGCTAGAGCAACAAACCATCCCGACGACGAGACTCTATGGCAACATGCAGCAGATAATATAAGAATGAATTTGGATAAGTTGTATCATCCTGATGGTTATTTCCGCAAAGGTTTTATATTAGATAATGAGGGTAAACTAAATTATGATGATACTCTGGATATTTCTTCACTTTTCGGTCCTTTTATGTACAGTGGTTTACCTTTAAATAATCCAATGATGCTTAGTATGGCTGAGTTCATTAAGAAAAAACTGACTAACGTTACACCCATAGGGGGCGTAGTCCGTTACCAAAATGATAACTATTTTAGAAATAAACCTAAATACCCTGGTAACCCTTGGGTAGTTTGTTCATTATGGTTAGCACAATATTTTATAGGCATTAAAGATAAAAATTCGGCTGGCGTATTGATTAATTGGTCGTTAGCTAGACAAACACCAAGTGGTATTATTAGTGAACAATTTGATCCTGAAACCGGTTTACCTCTAGGTGTCGCTCCTTTAGTTTGGAGTCACGCAGAAACAGTCAATACTCTATTAGATTTTTATGATATTTAATTTTTTAAAACTATCTAAGTCTATCTTTTAGGTGCTTCGTTTCTTCCCAGATTTTTCTTAGTTTCAGTAAATACCACGGTTTTTCGCAGTTTAGGGCTGTATTTTTTTAGTGATAATTTATCTGGAGTATTTTGAGTGTTTTTAGTAGTATAGTACAAACGTTCGCCACTTTCCTCACTAACTAATCCAATAATTTTTCGCTTTTCGCCTTTTTTAGCCATAGAATCCTATCTTAACAGATATGCTTTAGTTTGTAAATGGAGCCGACAGAGGGGCTCGAACCCACGACCTGCTGTTTACAAAACAGCTGCTCTACCAACTGAGCTATGTCGGCGATACTCCAGACTAAAAGTGTAGCAAAAACAGATATATTTTGCTATATT
>JAJZKE010000041.1 GCA_021809645.1 bacterium
TAAGAATAGAGGACGACATATTAATTACCTCAAAAGGAGGAGTCAAATTATAAGGGGAGTTCGGCTAGCTTGGTAGGCTTCCAGATTCGGGTTCTGGAGACACGTGTTCAAATCACGTACTCCCCGAATTATGTTGGGGGTTATATATAGATCGGAGATTTTGAACACAGCTTTTCTCTGAAGACAGTCATTTTTGTCGTCTTTAAATTTCATATCTTTTAGAGGTAGGATCCTAACATAGGTTTAGCATGGAGAGTGGGCTTAGAAAGAGAGGGATTGTACTACTTATAAAAACTGCTATTCGCAAAGAGTATTTATGGTAAACAAACTGGAATCTAGCATAAACACAGAGAAGAACCAGTTTAGGGATGTAGCAACAATTACTATGACGCTGATATTTCCATTAATAATAACAGCAATAGTTCTTTTCGCTAGTTATTGGTTGCCAACTAATTCCGCTCTATACTCTAGCCAGATTTGCAAATCATTGGCGGGTGTAACTAATCAGACACAATATAACAGTTGTGTAAGTTCAAATGTTCTGTATTACAATAATATGCAGTATCAGACCTTAGCAAAATACCTAAACCAGTCGTTTATAATCTTATTCATAATTGTGATTTTCTTTTTAGCATATTTATTGTTACCTAAAGGATATGTGAGATACGTTATAGAGATAATTATAGCATTGGCGATTATTTGGGAGTTCATATTCATAATACGAATTGCGATGGTTTACGGCGCATTTTATAGTAATCCAAGTTTTGTATCTGGAATCCCTATGGTAATAATTTTGTTTGTTTTTAACACGACAAACAGTATATTAGTTTCTAACTTTGTGCTATGGTATTTCTACTTGTTTGTAATAATATTCTTGGAATTGATATCACATCCAATAAAAAATATCGTTAGTGATAGGCTAAGTCATAAAGGCTTCAGAAATAAAAGAAAGAAGTAAGGCGACCCCACTACACCATAAGTAATCTTTTCATCGTTTTCTTCTTAAATACTATTTTCTTGCCTTCTTTTATCTTTTTCTTCAACCTAAACAACTACATTTTAGACAATCCAATGCGTCTAGCGTCTTTTGTTTAGGAGGGCTGGCTATATCTTTTTCCTTTTGAGCTCAAAGGCAATGAGATTACGCTCTATTACAGGCGCGAGCCTTCAATGTCGGGTCTGTACAAGTTTATGGTCAACGAAGCTGTCAAAAATTGGAAGAGAAAGATATAGAGTACATGCTGGCAAAGCCTGGAGAGGACAAACCAGATATAATTGCAAAGGATTTTGATATTGAAGTTGAGACAGGATAAAACATGATATTGGAGAATTAGAAAAGAAATTGGCAAAAACAACGAAAAAAACCTATGTAGTGGTACCTAATAAGATAGAACAGGAAAGGTACCAAAAAGCGATAAACAATCCATTAATCAAGGTTTTTGGGTTAGACGAATTTTGAAAGTTATAAATAATATGCATAAAACGCAAGAGTTTAATATCTGTGAATTTAAGAGTTGAAGGTAAGTGGCACAATGAACCAATCAGAAATTGCAGGTTTACTAAAAGCCTTTAGTTCCTTGAAGAGCAGTGCAAGCTCACTTAATAATCAGCTGGAAAATTTGGAAGGCGAGCTTAATATTGTTGAGATGAATGCAAAGTATGATTGGATTGGTGATATATACCAACTGTCTCTGGAAGATAATAATAGAATATCTCATGTAAAGAGAGAAATACTTATGAAAGCGGAGCAAACTAGGGGTTTGCTCGACACGTATAACACTTATGCAACGCATTTTGAAAAGCTAACAAAAATTAATTTAGATCATATAGAGTCTCTTGAAACAATGTTATCCACACAAGTAGCATATACAACTCTGACAAGAATAATAAATGAGTCTGACAGAGCAATAGGCTCTTTAGAAAATATGTTGAGCCCTATATCACCACAGGACAGAACTAAATTAGACGAATTAAAAACTGAAGTTAAAAGCTTAGGAGAAGGGATGAGAGATAAACGATATACAGCTTTACTAGATAAGGCAATAGGGGAAGCAGAAGCAAATCATAGTTTGGCAGCCAGTTTATTAGCCGCTAAAGTTGGTGACGCCGCAATTACTAAAGTCATCAAAATCCTGCCTAAAAAGTCCGATAATACAATAGATGACGAAGAACTTATTCAACTATTGGAAGGCGGTGGCATAAGAACACCAAGCGAGGATAGAGGAACTACAAAGACTCAAATAATAAAAGCAATTAAAAAAACCCGAGATTTTACAATGCATGATTTGGATGCAGATCCTGACGTGGGCGAAGCGTATGGGCTAATTGCAGACGCTAAATATATTTTAAAACTGCTGAAGGATAAGTTATAGGTTTAATATTAATAATGTCATTCAGGCACACAAGTAAATCATACCAGTAGAAAGAGATGGGCAACAGTGTATAACACTAAGCCGTATTAAACAATATTATTTGCGAATCGCCGTTTGTGGATATCGGCGATTAATGCTGTAACTCTCCGGCTCCCCGTTTTACGCTTGTAGGCTTAGTCCGAGGGTTAGAACTATAATATAAATTGTATCAGTTACTGATACAAAAAACTTTAATAATGTATCAGTAGTAATACTTATTATGGAAACCACCTTAGTCAAGGACTATTTATCCAACTATCTTCGGACTAAAAA
>JAJZKE010000020.1 GCA_021809645.1 bacterium
CCCAACTCCATCAATCTCATGAGTAATATGTTGGAAAACATGGACATTTTTTCTAAGTAATTCATCGACCATATTGCCTATAAGAGCATCGTTACCCGTTTCAGGTATAGGGGTAGAACTAAGAATCACTGTATCTTGCTCCTTCATTTTAACGTGGCGATGCTCGCCATTAGCCATTCGTTGCAGCGCAGAACTAGGCTCTCCTTGACCACCAGTACAAACAACAACTATATCTGTATCCTTAAGATTACCAACAGATGCAATCGGTATAAAAGTACCCTTTGGCACCTTAACGAAACCATGTCTAACTGCCATTTCTAAGGTACTCATCATACTTCGTCCATCTAAAGCTATTTTCCGACCATGATGAACTGCAGCATTTATAATCATCTGAATACGATTAATATTGGTTGAAAAAATAGCGACAAATATTCTTCCAGGGGCTTTATCCATAATATCTATAAAACTAGGTTCAATTGTCGATTCGCTTGGAGTTCGTCCTTCTCTTTCGGTTGAAGTACTTTCTGATAATAAGGCTACTACTCCCTCGCGACCAATTTCAATGAGTCGTTCCATATCAGTTTTTTCATGATCTAATGGTTGAGGATCAAATCTAAAATCTCCGGTATTTAAGATCCTGCCGACTGGAGTATCCAAGACTATACATGTACTACCAGGTATAGAGTGTGTCACTCTAACTAATTCAACAAAGAAATTGCCAATCTTTAATTTTTCATGATTATTTTCGTTCATCGTAATAGTTCTAAGCTCAAAACTATCTGGAAAAGGTAAACCAAAATTCTCAAATATCTCTTCTACCCGACCGATGGTAAATTTAGAACCATAAATTGGAGCTGGAAACTTAGGAACTATATGCGGCAATCCACCAATATGATCAAGGTGACCGTGACTAATAATATATGCCTTAATCTTTGGTTTAATTTGTTCGAGGTAAGTAGTATCTGCAATGGCGTAATTAATACCTGGCAGATCAATGCCCAGATCATTGCCACAATCCAAGATAACAGCATCATCTTGATACTCGATAAGTATCATATTTTTTGACCCGCCGTGATTCATACCACCGAGTCCAATAATCTTTAATTTCGGACTATCATCTATATAATTAGCTCTTACCTGTTTCACTTTTTCTGCTGCCTGATATTGATTGGCAATTCTTTGAGCATCAGCCTGAGATCGTCTTTGCGCCCTAACTGCTTGACTTCTTGATGTGGACATTTGCTTGGGTAAAATAGCAACGTCACCTCTTTTAGATTTTTGTTTCCTTTGATTGTTATTTCTATCCATTAATTGGTTCCTTGTTTATCGAATTAATTACATTTGGTATAAGACTAAAATCATCAATAAGCGTCTGTTTCATCTGACCGTTATATAAAGCGGCAGCTGGATGAAAAAGAGGCATAATGACAATTTTTAAGTCTTCAGTTAATTGCTTCTGTCCAGATAAAAGTATCCTCTTTGGTTGTCCGTGTATCTTTGATATTTTAAGTTCGGGTAAAAAACAGTTGGTACTGTGACGACCTAAAGTTACTACTAGCTTCGGCTTAATTATTCCTAACTGTCGTCTTAAATAAGGCATAAACTCTTGTTTCTCAATCGGTAGTGGGTCTCGATTATTAGGTGGTCGGTATTTAACGATGTTTGTTATATAAACATCAGACCTTTTTAATCCTATCATCTGCAGCATTTCATCAAGAAACTTGCCGGCTGCTCCAACAAAAGGTACGCCCTGCAGATCTTCGTTTTTACCAGGTGCTTCGCCGATAAAAACAATATTACTATCTGGATTACCATCACCAAAAACGAGCTGATTTGCCTGTTTTTTTAAATCAGGACAAATATTCTTAGAAATAATCTCTTCCTTTAGTTTATGAAGTTCAAGTTGTTTTTCGTCCATGAAGTATAAAAGTTCCCAATAATCTTACTAGTTCTTTAATTGTCATAATTAAGAATATAAACGCTAAGAGATACCATATTAGATTACCTCTATCTATCGATAAACTAATAAAGCCATAACAGATAAATCCTTCGATAATTATTGCCGGAATCATAATTTTTCTTGAGCTTTTATACAGCTTTATTATTTTTTGCATCCTTTTTATCCTTTAGATCTCTGGCAGCTGCCTTCATACTCAACTGAAGTCTTCCTTTATCATCTATTGCTACCAATTTTACGGTTACCTTGTCGCCTTCCTTAACAATATCGCTAGGTTTATTGACTCTTTCGTCACTCATTTCACTAACATGTACTAAACCGTCTTTGCCAGGCATAATTTGAACAAATGCTCCAAAATCTAAAACGCTAACAACTGGTACGTTGGCATATATTTTGCCTACTTCTGGTTCAGCAACAATACTTTCAATCCATTGCTTGGCGGCCGATATTGAATCATAGTCTGGACTAGATATCATTACAATACCATCATCTTTTATGTCGATTTCGGTCCCAGTTTCAGCAGTAATTCTTTGAATCATTTCACCACCTTTACCAATAATCTCGCGTATTTTTTCTGGCGCTACCTGAATACTCTCAACTCGCGGAGCATATTTACTTAATGTTTTTCGGGGAGAACTAATAGTTGATAGCATATGCTCAAGAATAAAAGCCCTACCTTCTTTAGATTGCTCTAGAGCTTTATTTAAAACATCAACAGGAACACTATGTAATTTCATATCCATTTGTAAGGCTGTTATACCATTGCTTGTCCCGGCAACTTTAAAATCCATATCACCAGCAAAATCTTCAGCATCAGCTATATCGCTTAAAATAATCGGATTATTATCGTCAAGTATTAATCCCATGGCTATACCGCTAACAGGAGCTTTAAGAGGTACTCCGGCATCCATTAAAGCTAAACAACTGGAACATGTTGCTGCCATAGAAGTTGATCCATTCTGACTCATTATTTCTGTTACCGATCTGATGGTATACGGAAATACTGATTCACTTGGAATTACTGGCAACAGCGCTCGTTCGGCTAAATAACTATGACCGATTTCTCGGCGGCCTGGACTACCCAATCTTCGAACTTCTCCGACAGTATATCCAGGAGCATTGTAATGATGCATATAACGTTTTTCGCCATCTTGTTCCATGGTGTCAATAATCTGGGCATAGCTCAAAGGAGCTAGAGTAACAATGTTCATGGCCTGAGTCATACCCCTAGTGAACAAGCTTGATCCGTGCGCTCTTGGCAAAATACCTACCTCTGAGCTTAATGGCCTGATTTCGTTTAACTTTCTTCCGTCAGGTCTAATCTTATACTTTATAATCTCTTTTCGAACATCTTTATGTAACGCCAGAGTAAAGGCTTCATCATATTCTCGTTTTACATTATCAAATTCTTCACCTATTTGTTCTCTAAAGTAATCAATTGTCTCTTTTCTTAAATTAGCTACTAATTCATTCCTCTCAGGATAAGGTTTTCTTAATTTTTCGCCTAACTTGTTCTCTAGCCATTTATCAACTTCTTTTTGAATTTCTTCGTCCGGTAAAGTTAGAGAATAATCCTGTTTAGTCACACCGACTTTTTCAACTAACTGTTTTTGAAGAGAAATGGCGGGTTGCATGGCAGAGTGAGCATAAGAAATAGCTTCGATGATCTTATCTTCTTTTATTTCTTGAGTTCCAGCTTCGACCATAGTCACACCATGCTCTGTGCCAGCTACAACTAAATCTAAACCACCAGCTTTTAATTGATCTTGCGACAAGAAAGCACTAAGCTGACCATCTTTGTTATAGCCAACACGTAAACCAGCCACAGGACCATCAAAAGGAGCGCCTGTTAACATAAAGGCTGAACTTAAAGCAATCATGGCTATAATATCTGGTCGAAAACTTGGATCCATACTCAATACAGTGGCAATACCCTGCACCTCATGGCGATATCCTTTGGGCCAAAGAGGTCTTATTGGACGATCAATTAATCTTCCTATAAGGATTGCTTCGTCAGATGGTCTTCCTTCTCTTTTTATAAATCTTGAGCCGCTTATTTTTCCGGAAGCATAAAAACGTTCTTCGTAATCTATACTCATCGGAAAATAATCAAAACCATCAGATGTGTTTGGATTAATCATGACCGTTCCCAAGACAACCGTATCGCCATATCTAGCAATAACACTAGAAGTCGTCCTAAAACCAACACGACCCACTTCTAAACTTAGATTCCGGCCACAAAACTCACTTTCAACAGATATTATTTCTTTTCCAGAGGGATTTATTGTCTGACTCATTTTTTCCTTTCAACCAAGTTTGTTCTGAAACAGAGTCCAGTTATACGCTATCTTTTTAGGTATATCTGTTGCTCTGGCTCAGAAATATTCAATTTTTAAACCTTGGTAAGTTAATTAATATCCTTATCGTTGCCTGGCCTTAGTTAAGAGACTCTTGGCGTTGGTAAGCTATTGTGCTCGTTAATTAGCTGAGCAAATTAGTCTACTAACGACTACCTTCTAATTCCTAGTTTCTTAATAACTTCTAAATATTTTTGGCTATCCTTGTTAGCAATGTATCTTAATAATCTTCGTCTTTTACCAACCATTTGCAATAATCCACGTCGAGCCATGTAGTCATGCTTATTGCTAGCCATGTGTTCAGTTATCTCTTTAATACGTTCAGTCAATATTGCAACCTGAACTTCAGGACTACCCGTATCTGACTTAACTGACTGGACACTTTTAATAGCGGCCGTCTTTTTCTCCGTTGTAATCATTGTTGAAAACAATATAGCATATTTTTACCTGTTATTCAAGAAATTAAACAAAAAATAAATTTGAATTAATTTTTTGATAGTTTATATCGTCAGCTGAAATACTATCAGATAATTTAAATTCTCCTACCTCAGTTCTTTTTAAGCCAGTCATATAGCCACCACTGCCAAGATTCTTACCTATATCTTCAACTAATGATCTTATGTATGTACCACTAGATACTTTGGCTTTTATATTTAATACTGGATACCTATATTCTAAGAGTTTTATTTCATAGATAGTGATTTGACGTGGTTTTAGTTCTATTTTTTGTCCAGATCTTGCTGCTTTATATGCTCTTTGACCATTAACTTTTATGGCTGAATAAATTGGTGGTTTTTGATTGCTCTGACCGATAAATTTTTTCAGTGTTTCTTCTATTTCTTGTTTGCTGGGCTGGTATGAAGAATAAAATTTAGGCTCAGTTTCACTATCACCGCTATCGGTCACTTCTCCTAATTTAATGTTTGCTAGATATTCCTTATCAAGCTTAGTAAACTTTTCTGCTAGTCTAGTATATTTTTTCCCTATAAGTAGAACTAATAATCCTTCTGCTAGGGGATCTAATGTTCCCGTGTGTCCAACTTTAATTTGGGCAGGCTTAACTTTTTGCTCAATAGCTATTATTTTACGTACTAAAGCTACAACATCAAATGAAGTCCAGCCAATCGGTTTATTAACTAGGAGTATACCTTGCATGTTTTAACCACTAAAAAGTTATTCTACCACTTCTCTGATATTTATTATTGAAGTCACTTATTCTGATCGTTTGGAAAAGGAATTGGAGGAGGTACAGGAGGGGCTTGGCCTGAATCTTCCGATGGAACTTCACTAAACAATGAAGAATCTAAGCCAGTCGTACCAGCAATATTGGTTTTTTCACTGATTGATATTTGATCACCTTTAGCTTCTTCATCGTGCAAAGGTTCGCCCAGAGGCAATGCATTTAGATTCTCATTAGGTTTTGGCATAATTTCAGGAGTTTCAGATAAAATTGTTTCGACTTTCTGTCGAGCATTACCAACATCTGGTTTATGGATATGCGGGCTATCTACAGAATGTTCTAGATCAGCTAGGGTATCATTCTGAGCTGGCAGCTGCGATACATTAGAATTATTTTCGTTAACAGGTGATGGCGGCGTCCAATTAACCGGTGGAGGAGTATAGGCAGGCTTAGAGCTTGATAATCCTAAGATCATATTCTCAGGCTGAGTTGTATTTTTACCTTCAACAGCTGGCGAAGACGATCCTTTAAGATTTGACATATTCATGTTACTCAAAGGATCGGTCGAAGGATCATACTGCTCAGGCATACTATTAGCGGTTAGCGTGCCACTTAAAGTTGGTGGCTCGGTAATAATTCTTTGGCTAGAATTAGTATTCGTTGATTGTCCTTCAACAGCTGGCGGTTGCGATTGAGTCGAAGACGGTTGATCGATTGCTGAGGTATCTAGTATATCGGGAATTGACTGCTCTTCTTTGGGTTCAGGTAGAGCGGTAATATCTAAATCTTCATGATCATGTTTGATACTTAGAGTACCATCATCAGGAGCATTAGCCTTGACACTCTCATTGGGGCTACCGGCTTGATCTTGAACTTGTTTTTGATCATTGCCAATAGTAGTATCAGCTAAATTAGAGGCTACTAGCTGCTGATTAGCACCAGCAGCCATCAACTTAGCGCTAACGCTCATTGTTTGCGAAGTAGTTTTTTGATTACTAAACCTATCAGTTTCAGCAATAATACCAGTTAACAGTGCCGTTGCAATTTGCTCATCGATAAGATTATCACCTAAGCTGTCAGTTAAATTAGTAACTAACTCACAGAGACTACTTGCCGATTGATCTCGCCAATTTATACTACCTAGATTACTTTGGTCTTCTGTCGTTATACAAGCTACAGTAGCGTCATGCAATATACGTCCGTGGGCAGTTATCGCCTGGTCTAAATCCTCTTGTTGTTTTACGCCAAGAGCAATAATAAGCTCAACATTAAAATCTCCCTGGCTAAACTCAAGATCTTCTTCTGATAATGACGTTTTATATGGGGTTATAAATATCTTAACCATTTGATCTTCGACTTTATACCTCAGCTTATCAGCCTTGTTTTTATCTAAGGCGATGATAAAATCTCTTAAAGAATCAGGGGTTTTCTCTAATGTCTCTTCAGGTTTTAAAAATTCAATAGTTGACGGTATTTTTCCGCTAAAAACTGCCGATCCATGTTTTTTCATCTTATTAATTAAAAGGGTTAGACCTAAACATGCTGCTAGCTGGTCAACTGAAGGATCTCGACTAACAGTAACTAATACAGAATTAACTGTCTTTAATCGTTCAAGTAATTGACTCTTGGCACTATCCATATTATCCATTTTATTTTTTATTTTTATTTATATATATCTGATTACAGACTATCATATATATGGTTATTCTTCAAGGATGATACATTAAGGATGATACATTGTCTTTACAAAGCTGTTTTACCTCTGTATAGTGATGATCTGTAATCTAAGGTAAGGAAAATATGCCAATTATTAAATCAGCTCGTAAAAGAGTTAAGGTTGCCAAAAAAGCTTCACTACGTAATTCAAAGACAAAACGTCAATTAAAATCCTCAATGAAGACTTTAGTTAAAAAAGCTTCAGCCAGTAGTTTAAAAGAAGCACATAGTTCAATTGATAAGGCAGCCAAAAAAAATGTTATTCATAGGAATAAAGCCGCTCGACTAAAAAGTCGGGCAGCAAAGATAGCCAAAACTTCTGGAGTAAAGCCAGCTACCAAAAAAAGTCATCCCTCAACCCCCAAGACTAAAGCAAAGTCTTCAACAACTAAATCAAAGACAGCTACTACAAAAAAATAATTAATAGCCTAAACCAACTAAGTAATTTTTTATACCTTCGTCTAAATCAAGATTATTGGTTTTATTCTTTAGATCTAACTCACTTAAATCCTTAATTAAAGTCTTCAAATCAACAAAGGATATTTTCCTGGCTATCTCTTTTGCCCTAGATAATGTGTATGGTGACAATCCACTATCAGCTAAGACATTTCTAGTCGAGATATTAATCGAAGCTATATATGTTGCCAATATGTTAAGTTGCCATGAAATCATAGCAAGTATCTGTTCGGGTTCAACTTTTTGTAATCTTTGATCATTATATATTTCTAAAGCTTTTTTAGAATTAAAGCTAAATGCAGCATCAAGAAGTTCAAAAATACTACTTGAAGGTGATTGTTCTGTTAACAGAAAAATAGATTCTTTATTAATTTTCGGCGAATATATTATCAATTTTAAGATTTCTTGGCTTAAAAGTATCTGATTGTCACCCAACCTATCAATTAATAGCCCTGCATCTTCGCTAGATAAAGTTCCGTCATGTAAAGAAGCGTAATCTATAGACCACTTAATTAAATATGCCCTTGTAGGTCTATTGAATTCTTTGAAGATAGTTTTTGTTTTTAGATATTTATAGTAGGCTGTTCTTTTGTCAATTGAACGTTCAATAACTATTAAAATAGTGCTCTTTGGTAAATCTTTGAAGATAAGCTCAACGTTCTTTTCAAAATCTTTAATTCTTGAAGGTTCATTAATAATTATCAATCTTTTAGTGGTAAATAGCGAATATCCAGAAATCTCAAGCTTAACACTTTCTAGTGACGATTCCATTCCTTCAATTTTAGATATATCAAGATCTGATGATAAATTATTATCTTTAATAATCTTATCGATTTCTTCAAAGATGAGATAATCATTGCAACCAGTAATAGTTATGATCATGATTCTATTTTACCAATCTTAAGTCTTTGGCAATATGGACAATAATGCGTTCCCCGACCAATGACTCTCATTTTCTTTATTTCATGGTTACATCTTGGACAAGACTGCCCTTCTCGCCGAAAAACTTTGGCAATTTTTATATAGCTACCCTTCTGTCCTTTGGCGTTAACATAATTTCTATCTGAAGATCCGCCTTCTTTTATCGCCAATTGAAGGACATCGATTAACGACTTATGCAACAACTTAATTTTTTGATCAGTTAATTGATATGTTGGCGTAAGAGGATGTATTCTAGCAGCCCACAAGCTTTCATCTGAATAAATATTACCTACTCCAGCTATTACTCTCTGATCTAGTAAAACAGCCTTGATCACAGATCGAGGACGAGTCAGCAGACGATTCTTAAAAGCTGTTGTCGTAAAACTTGAATCAAGAGGCTCGGGACCATAAATAGAAGTAAAATGTTTGAGAATATCTTTTTTTTCAGTAAGTTTCATCCAACCAAATTTACGCTGATCGTTAAAAAATAATTTTGATGAGTCTGAAAAACTTATTATTACTCTAGTAGACTTGTCGGGTAATTTACCAACCAAAGAATTTGAGGGATGACCTGCACCAAAATTTTGTTTATTACTTCGAAATACTAATTGTCCAGTCATTTTTAAATGAGTAACCAAACTATAGCCACTTGAAAGATCAATAATTAACAACTTAGCTCTTCTTCTTACGTCGATAATCGAAGAGTTAATGATATATAAGTTAACTTGACTTTGATCATTAGGAAAAGATTTCGGCCAATCACTGCTGACAGATTTGATTTTTTTACCAATAATTAGTTCCTGGAGTCCTTTTCTAACAGTTTCTACTTCTGGTAATTCAGGCATTACTTTAACTTAATATAATAGTTATAATATTTCTTTACCAGTATGGATTCAATTAATAATATTTTAGCCAATAAAGATTTTAATGAACCAAATGATGTTGAAAAATTAAAGTCATATATTGAGGAACTATATAATCTATCTGTTAGAGTCCAGGTAATTACTAAAGGATATCTGATCATTACTCCTAATAGTAGTCTTGCTTCAGCCATCAGACTTAGTCTGCCCAATATAAAAAAACGTCTAGATATAGATAAAGAAATATATATTAGAACAGGTTAAAGATTGGCGTTTTGAGATAATGTACCGATATTTGGTATTTGTCTATTGAATAATAATAAAGTTAAACCAAAATTACCGTTATATGTCTTGGGAGTATTAGAACAGTTGGTTACCCAATAGTGAGTGATTATATTGCCATTATTTACTAAATACATATCGTATCTATCGCCAGTTGGACATAAACCGATATCACTAGGATACTGACTATTAACCGTACCGTTTGAATAACCAGCGTAGTATAAGGCATACAGAAAATTACGAAAAGAATTCTCGGAATTACTAAAAGTTTTAGAGCTTATTACATGACCATTATATCCTTGAATAAGTTCAAAATTAGCACTATTTCGGTTAATAGTTATCTTTACTGAATTATGATTTTGAGGAGCAACAATAGGACCATCAACTACCATCTGAACATAAGCCTGACTATTGGCATAGCTATAAAGAGGAGCTGGAATAGTCTTTTTAGGACTTCCGCCACCAGTAAAAAGAATGACTACCAATAGGATAACTAGCCCAATAAAAGCTAAGGAACCAATTATATATCTATTCATAAGATCTCTTTAGTTTTGCTTATATTAACATGGTTATGATAATAATGCAAGTATCTTACAGGTAATATTTTTATTTTTATTGCCTTACGATATTTGGCCTAAAATTATTAGCTAATATAATGAACTATATGGTAAAAGCAATCATCTTTGACTTTTATGGAGTTATCCGAAGTGACGAATACCACGATTGGTTAAAAAAGCACGGTTTTGAGAGCAGTATGGCACGAAAGAAAGCCATAGATATGAATAAAGGATTAATGACAATCGATGACTTTTTTCAATATCTTAGCAAAATTAGTGGCATACCCGCACCAGATATTCAAAATGAGTTTCAATCTAAAGCTAGTTTAAATGCCCAACTACTAACTTTAATTATTAAATTAAGAAGTAGCTATAAAATTGCAATTTTATCAAATGCTAGCTCTTCTTACCTCTACGATGTCCTGAAGAAAACGGCTATTGATATCCTTTTTGATGAAGTAATAGTGTCTTCAGAGGTAGGATATATCAAACCTTCTGAACAAATTTTCAATTATGCGCTAGAAAAATTGTCTATTAAAGCAGATGAGCTGTGTTTATAGATGATAACCAAAAATTTGTTGAGGCTGCTAAAGATTTAGGTTTAAAAGGTATACATTACAAAAACATTAACTCTCTTATGAAAAGCCTTGAGGCGATCGGTATAATGGATAAATAGTATGCCGAAATTATCCCACCAAACAGCTGTGGTGTCTTTAATCCAATTCGTTACCATCGCAAGCTTAGCCATACCGAATACTATCATCAGTATTATTTCGTCCTGTCATAGCGATAGCACTGGTTGTGTAAGCAATATGGTTGCTTCAATTATTTTTTATATATTGACTGCTGTTTGGTTTGCTTTGATAATGATCATTGGCTTTCTTGCCCAAAAACGTCGCAGCCGACAATTTGCAGTTATTCTAATTTGTTTTGAGTTTTTTACACTAGGAGTTGCTGGGTACATAGACTTTCCGCATGATCCTAACTTTTTATCAAAAGCAACCAGCTTATTAGATGTAATCTTAAGTTTATGGGTTATATATGTATCGATAAGATTGATAATGTCTGGCACCAATAGGATTGTAAGTAAAGAAAAGAAAATTGTTAAAAACAAAAAAGTAAGTTAAAGATTTCCCCAGTTCTTACCTACGCTAACTTCGACCGGTAATTTGACTGGTAATTGGTAAACATTTTCCATAATATTCTTTAAGTTTTTTGAAACTAATTCAACTGTAGAATCTGGGCACTCTACTAAAATTGAATCATGTATTTGTAATAAAAGACGACAATTATTGTGCTGCTTAACAAGATAATCATTACACTTGACCATCGACATTTTCATGAGGTCAGCCTCGGTACCTTGGATAGGCATGTTTATTGCGGCTCTTTCGGCGGCCTGTCTAACTAGATAATTACTGGAGTTAATCTCAGGAAACATGCGTCTTCTGCCAAATAAAGTTTCAACATATCCTGTTTTTTTGGTAGTTTTAATAATTTCGTCCATATATTCAAACAAAGGTTTTCTGAGCTGCTTATATTTATCTATAAAATCTTGGGCCTGCAACCGACTCATACCCGTAGCAATACTCAAGCCATGAGGACTCATTCCGTATATAATGCCGAAGTTTATAACCTTAGCAGCTCTTCTCATTTGTTTAGTAACGTCTTCATTGTTTCGTCCATATACCTGTGCAGCAGTTAAAGTATGAATATCGGCACCACGATTAAACATATCTATCAGCTCTTTATCATTGGCTAAAACTGCAGCTATCCGAAGTTCAAATTGAGAGTAATCAGCACTGATTAAGGTTTTCCCTTCTTCGGCAATAAAAGCTGTCCGAATATTTCTACCTAAGTCAGTTCTAATTGGTATATTTTGTAAATTAGGGTCAAGCGAGCTAAGACGACCAGTTTGGGTAGTCGTTAAACTAAATGTTGTATGCAGTCTGGAATTTTGATCAACCTGCCTTGGTAAAGAATCAACGTATGTGTTTTTGAGCTTAGTTACTTCTCTGTATTGAGAAATTAAATCAATAATTGGATGAATGCCACGTAACTTATCTAATTCACTAGCAGCAGTCGAGTATGATGATTTAGTACGTTTAATATTATTGACTGGAAGTTTTAAATTATTAGCACCAAAAAGTACCTCCGATAATTGAGAGGGACTAGAAATATTAAATTCTTGGCCAGTATAATCAAAGATTTGTTTTTCCAGATCTTTAATACTTTTTTCTATTTTCATGCTAAACTTCTCGAGATATTTAACATCTAATTTAATGCCCGTTTTCTCCATAGAAGCCAAAACTGGTATTACTGGCCATTCAATATTTTTTGCTAGTTTTTTAATATTCGGTAATTTGTCCAGATCTTTAAGTTGTTGCTCATATATTTTTTTAATAACTGTTATTATTTCGCTTGTTTTGTCTATTATTTCTTGGGACTTTAAATCTTCAAAAGAATAACCATATCCCAACTGAATATCGGCAAGTTGGGTTAATGACTGTTCTTGAGGTAGTGAATTAATTAGAAAAGCACCGATCATAATATCGTGCTTAACTTCGGGCAATTTACTAAGTCCGATTTCCATCAAAATCTTTAACTCGCTCTTTAAGTCATAACCTATAATCGATTTAATTCCCGTTAAGGCGATCGCCAGTTCGAGTTTATTTAGTTTTGGAATATCAAAAGTATAGGCTATCAAACCATCACTCAATATTAAGACTTGAGGATTTTCCCCATGCTTTTCTAATGAAAAGCTATATGTATACCACGCTTTATCTGTATTATTAATGGTCAGACTTCTCAATAGATGATCGGAATCAATTATATTATTTTTAATTTTTGGCAGTTCTTGATAATTATTAGATCCTGAATAGCTTAGTTTAAAGTTAGGTATTAATTCAATAAATTTTGCAGTTAGACTTCTAAATTGTAGTCTATTTAAAAGATTCTCTAAGATTTCTGGTTTTATTTTACTGCCATTAACATCTTTGAGGTTCAATTTGATAGGTGCATCAGTCCAGATACTGGCAAGCTTTTTGCTTAAATAAGCTAAGTCTTTACCGGCTATCAACTTATCTTTTATTGATGGTCTAATGAGATCAAGATTACTATACACACCGTCTAGACTTTTAAACTGTTTTAAAAGTTCAATGGCAGTTTTTTCTCCTATACCTGGTACTCCTGGAATATTATCAGAACTATCACCTTTTAATGATTTTAAGTCTAAAAATTGATTAACTTTAATACCGTATTTAGACTCGAATGATTGACTCGAATATAGCTCAATATTACTTAAACCTGTCTTTAAGGCATAAACTTTGACATGAGAATTGACAACCTGGAGCATATCAAGATCAGAGGTTATTAAAATAGTTTCAATGTTTTTATCCTTAGCCTGAACAGCTAAAGAGCCCATAATATCATCAGCTTCATAATCATCTAGTTCGTAAAGTGGCCAGCCTAATGCATCTAATAGTTCATGGAGTATTGGTATTTGAGCATAAAATTCCGGTGGTGCCGGTTTTCGTCCTGCTTTATATTCAGGATATATTTTTAATCTTTTACGAATATTGGTTTTTGGTTTATCCCAAGCTACAGCAACATAATCTGGTTTTAATCGGCGAATAACTTCAAGTGCCATAGTGGCAAAACCATAAACCCCACCAGTCGGTATGCCATCATATGTCCTAAGATTAGGCATAGCATAAAAACCACGATAAAAAACACTTTTACCGTCAATTACCACCAGCCTTTTTTGATCGCCAGTCTTGTCCACTATAAAATAGTATAGATCTTTTAGAATATTAACTACAGCTTCAAGATACTCTTAATGTGCTTACTGAATTGTTTAGTATCCTCAAAACTATTATCGATCAATATATCAGCTTTTTCTTTAACTGCAGACATATTTAAGGCAGCTTCATCACCATCGTTATACATCTCAGCTTCTTCAGCAGCTATAAATTGTTCATATGTTTTATTATCTTCATCTGCACGATGGCTCCTATGCATTGAATTAGTCTGGATTCTTTGATAACGTACCCTCGGATCAGCATCAAGCCAAATAACAATACCGCCTAACTTATGAATTGCATTAGCTTCTCCAGGATGGCGTAAGGAAGATATTGCTAAGCCAATATATTCATCCTTGCCAATTCCTTGAAATTCTGCAATAGCTTTATCAATTAATATTGATAATCCATATTTTCGACGCCACTCTGTGCTAATTTTACTTAAATTATGGCGATCAACAATCATGTGTCTTTCTCTACACTCTTGCCTTAATAACTCGGTGACTGAAATAAACATATATCCATAATTCTGAACCAATATATGACCTAGGGTGTCTTTACCAGAACCGTTAGTACCAGCTATGCCGATTAATTTGTTTTTATAAAATTTCATTCTTTAGAACTATTTTATGTAGTCGTGGAGTTTTTTAGCATCTCGATGTTTACGAAGTTTCGCTAATGCCTTAGCTTCAATTTGCCTAATTCTCTCTCTGGTTACTGAAAACTCTTGGCCTACTTCTTCGAGAGTATGACTTTTACCATCCTCCAGTCCAAAACGTAATCTTAAAATTTTCTGTTCACGTTCAGTTAAAGCTGACAGCATTTCTTTAACATGCTCTTTTAATAATTGGCCAGTAGCCGACTCCTCTGGTGAAATAGTATCTTCGTCTTCGATAAAATCAGCTAGAACAGAATCTTCTTCATCATCTCTGATCGATGCATCTAGAGAGCTTATGTCTTGCTTGATTTTCATAATATGTTCAACCTTATCAACATCAATATCCATAGCTTGAGCTATTTCTTCATTAGAAGGTTCACGATTCAACTCTTGTGTTAGTCGTCGTTGAGTTCGTAGTAATTTATTAATCGTCTCGACCATATGCACAGGAATTCTAATAGTTCTAGCTTGATCGGCTATAGCTCTTGTTATAGCTTGACGAATCCACCAAGTAGCATAAGTAGAGAATTTAAACCCTTTGTCGGGATCAAACTTCTCAACAGCTCTTAAAAGTCCAGTATTCCCTTCTTGAATTAGGTCTAATAAATCAAGACCTCGACCAACATAACGCTTAGCAATCGAAACCACTAAACGCATATTAGCTTCGGCCATTTTTTCCTTAGCCCTTTTGTCGCCAGCAACAACCTTCTTAGCTAGTTCAAGTTCCTCATCGGCAGAAAGTAGAGGTATCTTACCAATTTCTCTTAGATACAAGCGAACTGAATCATCGGCTATATCATCATCTAGATATACGGCCTGACTATTAGCTAACTCCTCATCACTGTCTTCTTCAACCCATTCGTCACTAAATTCAACATCTTCATTATCACCAGAAACTATTTCAATATTAGCATCTGCTAAATCCGTATAAATAGAATCTAAAATTTCAGCATTCTCTGGTATGTCGGGATATATTGCTAAGATATCTTTCTGATCAACATGTCCTTCCTTT
>JAJZKE010000021.1 GCA_021809645.1 bacterium
AATCCCCGTATATCTATTTATCAAATTGTAACAGATTATCTTAAGTCTATAAATAACATGTTATTAGATTACTACGTTTATCTGTTTTATATCTTTTGCTAGCCCTGTTTTTTCATCTATATTAATAGAAACAGCATTAAACTGACAAGGTCCAACGGTTTCTAATTCATTTCTGGACTTATTACCATCGCGCCAACGATTAATAATAATTGGTAGTTTAATGCCAAGTGATGAGTTCAGCGCACCACACATACCAACATCACTAATATGAGCGGTACCTTTTGGTAGAATTCGACCGTCAGCAGTTGGTACATGCCAGTGATCGCCAATTACAGCTGCAACCTTACCGTCTAAATAATGACCGATAACAACCTTTTCACTAGAATAGTCACCATGAAAATTAACAATCGTTGCTATCTTATTATTGTTTTTTTCTGATTCGATAATATGATCAATTGTTTTAAGTGGATTATCAATTGGTTTATCTGAATCACGACCGACAATTTGTCCTAAAAGTGTTACAAACAAAATATTACCAAGTTCAGTTTTTAAATATTTATATCCCAATCCAGGCGTATCTTTAGGATAGTTAGCTGGCCTGATGATAGGCTCATTTGGATTATTAAGAATATTAAATATTTCTTGATTATATAGTGTCCAATTACCTCCTGTAAAAAAATCAATACCGATATTTTTTAGTTTTATATAGTCTGAATATGATATGCCCTTACCTTCGCTGACATTTTCAGCTTGTGCTGTCACTATATCTATTTGGTATTTTTTTTTAATATCTTTTAGAGCATTTTCTACAGTCTTAATGCCTAGACCACCCATGATATCTCCGATATATAATAGGTTCATGACTATTTAGCAAATTCTACGGCTCTAGTTTCTCGGATAACATTGACTTTAATAGTGCCGGGATATTGCATAGTTGATTCAATTTTAGTAGCAATGTCTCTAGCTAATTTAATTGCTGAAAGATCATCAATTTCTTTGGGTCGAACAAATACTCTCACTTCTCGGCCAGCACTAATAGCGTATGATTTTTCGATACCGCTAAAACTATTGGCAACATTCTCTAGATCTTTCATTCTTTCGACAAAGTTTTCAGCACTAATGTTTCTAGCTCCTGGTCTAGAAGCACTAATAGCATCAACAACTCGTATAATTAAAGCTTCAACGCTCGTTGCTTCAACATCATCGTGATGTTGTTCAGCAGCTAGTGCAACCTCTTCCGGTGCACCGTACTTTCTAAGTATCTCTCCTGATATGTGATGATGTTTGCCTTCCATTTTGTGAGTTAAAGCTTTTCCTAAGTCATGAACAAGCGCAGCATATTTAGTAGTCTTGATGTTAGCCCCAACCTCTTCGGCAATAATACCGGCCATATGAGCCATTTCAACGCTGTGTTTAAGAACATTTTGGCCGTAACTAGTTCTATATTTTAGTTCTCCAAGTAGATGTAATACCTCTTTTGGTATGCCTATTATGCCGACTTCCCTGGCAGCATCCTCACCGGCTCTAATAACATCTTTTTCAACATTCTTTTGAGCTTTTTCAACAACCTCTTCAATTCTTCCTGGATGAATACGACCGTCTTTCATTAACATTTCTAATGCTTGACGAGCAACTTCTCTTCGCACTGGATCGAAACTGCTCAAGACAATGTATCCTGGAGTATCATCTAACATAATATCAACCCCGGTTGCTCTTTGAAGAGCTTGAATATTACGCCCTTCTTTACCTATAATCCGACCTTTCATCTCTTCGTCTTCTAATTTAATAGAAGTGATCGTTCTTTCGGCGGTAACTTCGCTGGCCATTCTCTCCATAGCAGTCGTTATTATTAAGCCAGCCTGCTCTTCAGCGTTTTCTTTAGCTTCATTTTGAAGTTTATTAACTAAGCCGATTAAATCGTTTCTAATATCACGCTCAGTCATTTGCATTAGTTTTTCGGCAGCTTCAGTCTTTGTTAATTTAGCTATTTTTTCCAGCTTTTCTTGTTGTTTAACTCGAATATCTCGAATATCATTTTTAAGTTGTTCAATCTCATCTTCTGAGCTTCTAACTTTTTCAGTCCTTTTATCTAGTTCATCGAGTTTTTTGTCTAGATTTTCTTCTCTAGAAACTAAGCGTTGTTCAATATCTTTTAGTTCTTTTCTTCGAGCTTGTTCTTCTTTTTTAGTTTCTTCAACTGATTTATTAGTTTCTTCTCTAGCTTGCTCGACAAGCTTGGCAGCCTCTTTCTTAGCTTTTTCTAATTCTTTTTTGGCATTAGCCTCAGCTGATGACATACGGTTTTTAGAAATTGCCATGTTGGCACCAAAGCCAATAACAAGCCCAACTATCGCGAAAACGACGTAAAGCATACTTCCCCCTTTATCAGTCAGAATCCAGAACACTCGCTATCACTTCTCTAGTTCTTTGATGTCTGTCTGGTTTGTCTAATATTTCGATAAAATCTCTCGGATTTGTCGCTTGGAATAAATAAACGATAATTCCTTAAACAATAATATACATATATATCTATATAGCTGCAACCTGAATAGTATTATTTTCGTGGTTTAGTAATGTTAGGATCTGCTCCATAGTAAGGAATTACCATTTGATCATTTTGACCATTTAGTATTTTATTAATGGCTTTATATTGCCAATCTATACCTTGTTCACCAATAACTGGAATGTTAAGACCGTAAGCTAAACTGTTAGCCACACTTAGGCCTATTCTAAGGCCAGTAAAGCTACCCGGACCTTTAAAACAAACAATAGCTTCTAGATCTGACCAGTTAAGGTTTTGTTTTTTGAGTAGATTCTCGATCTTTCGATGAATGGTATTGGCGAGATCATAATGAGCTAAATATTTGATATGACCAATATTTTGATGATTATTAAATAGATCGAATTCACTTTCTGGTTGGTCGGTTTTAATAGACAAAATAATCATTAGTTCCCTTTAGCAAATATTTTAATTCTTTTGAATATTGTATATTAAATAATCTTTCGTTATCAGCATTTGGAGTAATAGTTATAATTACCTGTTTATTAGGTAGAATATTTTCAATGGCTTCTGGCCATTCAATAGCAACAACGTCTTGACCATTAATAACTTCGGCAAGTTCAAGTTGGCTAATACCAGGATCATTTAAACGATAAAAATCAAAATGATAAATCTTAAAGTTTTTTGCTTGATACTCATTGCAAATTGTAAAACTAGGGCTTGATACAAGCTCGAGACAACCGGCACCTTTAGCAAGTCCTTTGATGAAAGTTGTTTTACCGCTGCCTAAATCACTTTTTAGAACTATTAGTTCACCACCTTTTAAGTTAGTACCAATAATCTGACCAATCTTTATGGTCTGGCGAACTGATTTTGAGCTAACTGTTGTATTCTGCATAGATGATTAAATATTAGTTACTAAAACCTTCCTTCGCAATAAGAGTTATACTTTATATATGTTAGTTTTAAGTCATGACTTGGTTAGTAAAAAGGTTCTATCTCTTAGGACTAATGCTCCGATAGCAAGCATTAGCCAACCTATTATTAATCCTAATAACTTAAAAATTGAAGGTTTTTACTGTCAGGATAGATACAGTAAGAATCAGCTAGTATTGCTTTGCCAAGATATTAGGGAAACTATTCCAATAGGATATATTGTTAATGATCATGACGTGATGGTCAATCCTGAAGATTTAGTTAGATTAAAAGATATTCTTGATATTAATTTTGATCCTTTGGGTAAACAAGTCGAAACAATCTCGGGTCATAAAATTGGTAAAGTATCTGATTATGCTAGTGAGATCGAATCAATGTATATTCAAAAGATCTATGTAACTCAACCGATATATAAAACTTTGAATGGTGGTAACTTAATTATTGATCGTGATCAAATAAATGAGATAACTCCTCGGCGGATCATTATTAATGATATCTACGGAACAGTACCGTCGCCTGCTAAAGCTAGTATTATTTAATCCCAATTTTGATATTCTAAAGCTTTTTTGACATCACCGTAATTAAAGCCGTTTCTCACCAAGTATTGCATTAGTTTTAAGTCATCTTGATACTTCAGTTGTTTTCTTTTTATGGCGATTAGTTCCTTAAGGCTATCTTCATCGGATATTTGCTCGTTATTTAAAGAGCTATCAATTATTTCTTTGGCAATTTGTTTCTTTTTAAGTTCGTAAGCTATTTTCCTTTTTGATGATGGGGTAGCTAATAAATGGTCATGAATAAACGCTTCGCTAAATCTTTCATCATTTATCAAATCAATCTTTTTAAGACGAGTAATGATTGATTTCTGCTGATCGAGAGTAGCACCTTTCCTTTTTAAAAACTGGCGAATTTCGCCTTCACTTCTAATACGTGCACTTAAGTAACGTAAAGCTTTCAAAAAAATCTGATCTTCAGCCGCTAACTTGTTTAAGTTATTAATTTCTTTCTCAGTAATTTCTTGGCCAATTGATAATTCATATTTTAAGATAGATTGGCCAGATAGAAAAAGTTTTAAGACATCGTCGATAAAAATGGCGAACTTATCTTCTCTGCCAATTTTAGTAATCTTAGTTACCCTCATAAGGTTTTAGTCGTCTTTAGAGGCCTCAACAATAACGGCTTTAACCAATTCATCCATAATTTTTGGGTTGTCTTCTAAATATTTTTTGGTAGCTTCACGACCTTGACCTATTTTTTCACCTTTATATGCATACCAAGCTCCAGATTTTTCAACAATATTACGATTAGCCGCTAGGTCAAGAACATCACCAGACCTGGATATACCTTGATTATACATAATATCAAACTCTGCTTCTTTAAAAGGTGGAGCTATTTTATTCTTAACTACTTTAACTTTAGTTCGATTGCCGATAACTCGATCTCCTTGTTTTATTTGGCCAATTCTCCGAATATCCATCCTAACTGAAGAATAGAACTTAAGAGCATTACCACCAGCAGTAGTTTCTGGATTACCGAACATAACACCTATTTTCATTCTTATCTGATTGATAAAGATAACGGTGGACTTTGAGCGGCTAATAACAGCTGTCAATTTCCGAAGAGCTTGACTCATTAGTCTAGCTTGAAGACCAGGTAGACTATCACCCATATCACCTTCTATTTCAGCCCTAGGGACTAAAGCGGCAACCGAGTCAATAACCACTAGATCGACGGCATTGGAACGAACTAATGTCTCAGCAATTTCTAAAGCTTGTTCGCCATTATCTGGTTGGCTGAGAAGTAAATTATCAATATCAACACCTATTCGTTTTGCATAAGCTGGATCAAGGGCATGTTCGGCATCAATAAAAGCGGCTGTTCCACCAGTTTTTTGCACTTCAGCAATAGCATGCAGGGTAAGTGTTGTTTTACCGGAACTCTCAGGACCGTATATTTCCACCACTCTACCTTTCGGTAGACCTCCCCCTAAAGCTAGATCAAGAGATAAAGAACCAGTTGGCACAGTTTCAACAACGGCATGAGTTGATTCACCTAATTTCATGATCGAGCCTTTACCAAATTGTTTTTCTATTTGATCAAGTGCTAAACCGAGAGCCTTAGCTTTATCTTCGTTTACTTTTTTGTCGCTCATTACTCCTCCACGATATCAAACTACTTGTACTATAACCGAAATATTATCAATAAAGAAATTACTAATGGTTATTTAATTAATTATGTATTTCATAAATTAAAGTTATTTTTAAGATTTTATATCTTAAATATTTTTAGATAAATATTAAATTAGGATTTATAAAATGGCTTGCTTAGGAAGTACTTATGGTAATAAAATAACTAAAAGAGTGGCGTTCTTAGTCACAGTAGGGTTTAAATGACATCAATCAATAAAAAACAAAAAGGTTTTACTGTTATTGAGCTATTGATTGTTATCATAGCTGTCGGTATCTTGGGAGCTATAGTGATATCTACTTACAGTGGTATTAAGGTTAAAGAAAATAACTCTACTAGACAAAGTGATATCAAAGATATTCAGACACAACTCGAAGCTTTCTACAGCCAGAATGGTTACTACCCTTCTTTGAATGATATTAATAACCCTGCCTGGAGGCTAAAAAATATGCCCAACTTAAAAACCTCTGACTTAATCGACCCGACGGCTAAGGATCGAAGTCCAGCTGATGCGAAATTAGCTCCATTGCCAGCTCCTGGTGTTTTTGCTTATCAAGTAACAGATAGCAATGGTAACTCTTGTGAATCTAATGTTACCAGCTGTGCTAAATATACTTTAACTGCAACTTTTCAAGGTAAGGTCAATGGTCAAGCTACTTACGTTAAAAAGAACCTTGATTAACATAACTTTATTGACCAAATCTTAATTGTTCAACACCCTTGATATGTTTATATGCTTTAGGGGTAACTTTTCGGCCTCTAGGAGTACGCTCTAGCAGTCCGATTTGCATGAGATACGGTTCGATAAAATCTTCGATCGTTGATCTTTCTTCGGCAGTAATAGCTGCTAACGTTTCGATGCCAACCGGACCGCCGTTATAGTGATCAATGATGGCTGCTATTAATGCTCGATCGTTTGGGTCTAGACCGATTTCATCAATCTCTAATAAATTTAAAGCTTTTCTAGCAATATCAGTATTAATCATACCGTCACCATTAACGTCAGCATAATCTCGAACTCTTTTTAACAACCGATTGGCTATACGCGGTGTTAATCGTGAACGGTTAGCTAATATTGATGGAGCTTCTTTATTTATCGGGACATCAAGTATCTTTGCAGCTCGTCTAATAATGGCTTCGATTTCTTCTGGAGTGTAAAATTCTAAGCGATGAATAATGCCAAAACGGTCTCTTAATGGTGCGGATAATGCACCTGCTCTAGTGGTTGCTCCGATAATTGTAAATTTTGGTAAATCAAGACGTAGTGAACGAGCGCTAGGTCCTTTACCGACGATAATATCAATTTTAAAATCTTCCATTGCTGAGTAGAGGACTTCCTCAACTGAACGATTTAAACGATGGATTTCATCAATAAATAGAATGTCGTTATCTTTTAGATTGGTCAGTAAACTAGCAAGGTCACCTGCTCGATCTATAGCAGGTCCGGAAGTTACTCTAATCTGAGCTGACATTTCGTTAGCTATTACATTTGCCATTGTTGTTTTACCTAATCCAGGTGGTCCGTAAAGCAAAACATGATCAAGTGGTTCTTGTCTTTTATTAGCAGCAGCGATAGCTAGTTTTAGGTTTTGTTTTAGTCTAGATTGGCCGATATAACTTTTAAAATCATTAGGTCTAAGAGTATCTTCAAAAACCTTTTCTTCTTCTGATTCTTCAGTATTGGCTATTCTATCAATCATAGGCCAAATTATGGCACCAGTGTTGGGTTCCAACAAGTTCTTAAGCTGCGATCGATACTTTTAAGTTCTTTCATTTCTTCATTTGTTAATTCAAAATCAAAAATATCGATATTCTCTTTAATTCGAGCTGGCGATACTGATTTGGGTATAACTACACAGTTAAGTTGAATTAGAAAACGCAGCATTATTTGAGCATAGCTCTTAGAATATTTACTGGCTATTTTTTTAATAATTTGATTGTCCATATCATAACCATGAGCTAATGGTGAATAAGCTTCAACAACAATGTTTTCCTGGCGGCAATAATCTATCAACTCAGGCTGCTGAAGAAAAACATGAAGCTCAACTTGGTTTATAACAGGTTTTTCACTAGCATAGTTCTTCATTTCTTTAAGATGTCTGATGGTATAATTACTAACTCCTATCGATTTGATTAAACCTTCTTTTTTTAATTCTTCTAGGGCTAGCCAGGATTTTTTTCGAACAACTGATACAGGAAAATGAAGCAGCATTAAATCAATATATTCAGTATTAAGTTTTTGGAGTGATCTTTTTGTGCTTAAGATAGTTTTTTTATGGCCAAAATTACTGACGTTTATTTTAGTTGTTATAAATAAATCTGAACGATTAATTTTTGATTCTTTAATAGCTTGACCAAGCAATTGCTCATTGCCATAAGCCTGAGCTGAATCAAACATTCGATATCCTTCTTTAAGAGCAGCGCTGAAAGCATTTTTAAAATCACTAGATTCTTTAACCTGCCAAAGACCTAGTCCTATTTGAGGAATGGAATAACCGTCGGCTAATTTAATATCGGGAATTGTCATTTATTACCTCCTTTTAAAGCTAACTTTAGTCTTTCGTCAACCGGTAAACTCTTATCGATTTTTTTAAGAGAATCGGCAGCGTCTTGTTCGCTATAGCCCAATGAAACAAGAGCCTGTAAAGCTTCATCGGCTTGATCAATAGCTCCTCGAAAGACTATTTCTTCTGCTTCTGAAGATGATATTAGACCAACTTTATCTCTTAGCTCAACGATTAGTTGTTCAGCGGCTTTCTTACCTACCCCTTTAGCAGATTTCAACAATGTTAGATCACCATTAGCAATCGCTTGACGTATTTTATCTGTTGAGCCGATACTTAGAATAGCTAAGCCAACTTTTGGGCCAACGTTTTTTACACTGATTAAAAGTTCGAAAAGTTGTTTTGAGTTTTCATTAATAAAACCGTATAGATCATGGGCATCCTCTCGGATACTTTCGTAGATATATAACCGATACTTTTGATTTATCTTCAGTTCTTCAAATTCAATAGTACTAATATATATTCCATAGCCAACACCATGAACATCTATAACTGCTTGGTTAAATGATTTAGATATTACCTCTCCAAAAAGACTAGCAATCATAATATTAGTATAACAGTTGGGTTACTGTTTTATCATGGCGTGAGTAATCGCAGCGGCTAGAGCATCAGCACAATCATCTGGTTTAGGGACTTCTTTTAATTCAAGAATGACTTTAACCATTTCTTGGATTTGTTTTTTCTCAGCCCTTCCATAGCCAGTTAGTGATTGTTTTATTTGAAGCGGCGTATATTCGTAAATATTTAACTTGGCTTGGCGGCCACAAAGTAAAACTACACCGCGAGCTTGAGCAACACTCATAGCTGTTCGAACATTTTTGGCAAAAAAAAGTTTTTCAACAGCCATCGTATTTGGTTTTGAACTGTCAATAATGTTATGAAGTTCTTGATAGATAGTTTCAAGTCTCAGAAAGTCTTCCTGGTTAACCGGTGTTCTAATTACACCCGCATCGATCATTTTTAATTTGTTATTGGCCAAGACATCGATAACTCCGAAACCAAGGATGCCGGTACCTGGATCAATGCCAATAATTCGCATGATTATTAACCTAATAGTTGTTCGTCAATATCAAAATTAACATAGGTATTAGTAACATCATCAAGATCTTCTAAAGCTTCCATTAGTCTCATGATTTTACCGGCTGTTTCTTTGTCGGTTATCTCAACTGTATTCTTTGGTATATATGACAGTTCAGCTTCTACCACTTCTAGTCCTTTATCCTTAAGGTTATCTCTAACAGTAGATAATTCGTTGGCTTGGCAATAGACTATTGTTTCACCATCCTCGCTAATTACATCATCAGCTCCAGCTTCGATAGCTACTAGTTCAATATCTTCACCCGAACCTCTAACTCTAATTTGGCCTTTTCTCTCGAATTGAAAAGCAACTGCTCCCTTTTCAGCCATATTACCGCCGTGTTTACTAAATGCTAAACGAACATCAGGATAAGTTCTGTTAAGATTATCGGTAGCAGCCTCGACTAAAATAGCCACGCCACCTGGGCCATAACCTTCATAGATTACTTCTTGAAGTTGATCGGCGCTTTTATCTTTAACCCGGTCAATTGACCTTTGAATATTAGACATTGGCATATTAGCAGCTTTGGCTTTATCAATTGCCAAACGAAGCGAAAAATTAGTATCGGGATCAATACCACTTCTAGCAGCAATGGCGATGGCATTTCCAAGTTTTGTAAATGTTGCTCCGCGAGCAGCATCCTTGGCACCTTTTTGTCTTTTAATAGTTGACCACTTAGAGTGACCGCTCAAATCTATCTCCTTTACTAAAAACTAATTTAATTCTATTATACCCCGTCTATATAATACGACCAGTAATCTGTTAACTATACTTATTTGAATATTTTGTTATATGCTTGAATAAAGATGTTACTGACAGTAGTTATTGGATTTTCGATATTAGCAGCTTTCTTTAATGCCTTATCGTCAGTCCTTCAACGATTTGAAGCCGGACAAGCCGAAGCTAAAGAATTATTTCGAAGTAATTTTATTAAAAGATTATCGACCAATAAAAAATGGCTTGAAGCCTTGTTGATAGAATTGGTCGCTTTTATTTTTCAGGCTGCAGCGCTTAAGGAAGGTGCATTGATTATTGTTGCCCCTATGTTAACTGTGGATTTGGTATTTATGATGTTGATACTGCATTTTTTTAAAAACACTCCAGTTGGTAAATTGGAATGGTTGGCAATTATTCTTATTTGTATCGGTTTATCAGGAATGTTTCTAAGTGCTGATCCAAAAGCAGGAAAACGTCCTTTTCCTATATCTCACTTAATTTTAGTTTCAGCAATTATTGCGGTAATTATTGTTATTGGCATTTATGCCGTTAGAAGAACCAAGGCTAAAACTTATCGGGCTGCTATATCAGGGATAGCAGCTGGTTTCAGTTTTGCATTAACAGCTGTTTTTACTAAAATTGTAACCCGCTATATTAATCATGGTTTCATAGCTTTATTAACCAGTTGGCAATTATGGGGATTGTTTTTGGCTGGTATCATATCAGTTATTATGGCTCAGAATACATATGGTGCTGGTCCAATCGCAATTTCTCAACCAGCCATGGAATTGGTCGAACCAATCGTAGGGATCATTTTGGGTATCTATCTTTTTGGTGATAAAGTTAGCCTTAACCCTCTTAATCTGGCCTTTGCCCTTTTTACTGCCATGCTAGCAGCTACTGGTATTTTTCTGCTAAGTCGTTCGAAAAGATTACAAATTAGAGAAATATAGGAATAATTATGTCAAAAAAGCTAAAAATATTATTAATAAGTAAACCGACGGTTAGTGAAGATATTTTTGTTAAAGGTTTAAATGATTCTAACCCTAATATTGAAGTTGTTTATGGACTTTATGGAGACTTTGAGATAGATATTAACCAATCAACAGTCATTACTTTTAAAGGCAAAGAACTTTTTGATTTTGATTTAGTATATTTTAAAACCTCGGCTGTCTATGCAGATATGGCTACTTCTATAGCTAATTATTTAAATAAAAGAAATATAAAGTTTATTGATCAAGCAGTAGTGAATGCCCAAATAACATCTAAAATATATCAGTACGTCATTTTTAATGATAACGGAATTAATATCCCAAGGTCGATATATGTCACTCCAACCACGTTAAAATCATCTTTTAATGTCTTGAAGGATAAATTAGGATTACCCTTTATCTTAAAAGATATTCATGGTAAACAAGGTCGTTTTAATTTTATTATTCACGACAAATCTGATTTTAATCAGACTGTTTTAAAAGCAAAAATATCAAATGTTTCATTGATTGCTCAAAAATATATCAATAATTATGGTGACTACAGATTGTTGGTTTTTGGTGATCAAATTTATTTAGCAATACATCGCCAAGGTAAAGATAATCATCTTAACAACTTATCTAGCGGCGGTAATTTTAAAAAAATAGAGATTGATAGTTTACCAATCTCTGTCAGACAACAAGCAATAAAAGCAGCTAAATTGTTAAACCGGCAAGTTGCTGGGGTGGATATGATCAAAGATAAAGATAGTGATCAATGGTATTGCCTTGAAGTCAATGAAAATCCACAAATATCCAGTGGCGTACTTTTGGAAGCAAAACAAAAAGTTTTTGCTAGTTTTTTGGAAAATTACTCCGTCTAAAAATAGCTGAGATAAAGATATGGATTTTTTAATTTTATTTAGGTTTTAAAAAAGTTTGCGATACAATGATAGAGTGATTAAAGCTGAACATTTAACAAAAAAATACGGTCAGAAAATAGCCGTTAACGATATATCGTTTCAAGTACAGACTGGAAAAGTTACTGGATTTTTAGGTCCAAACGGAGCCGGTAAGTCAACAACTATGAGGTTAATGTTGGGTTTGAATAATGGTGGTGGTGCCACCCTTTTCAATGGTAAACCGCTATATGAGTATCGAAGACCATCTAAAATGGTAGGAGTGTTGCTAGAAGCTAAGGCTTTCCACCCAACCAGATCTGCTAGAAACCATCTAAAAATATTATCGACCGAGGGAGGAATTCCACTTTCGAGAGTTGATGAAGTTTTGGATATTGTTGGACTTAAAGCTGAAGCCAAAAAGGGTCCTGGAAAATTTTCTCTAGGAATGAGTCAACGTCTTGGTTTAGCGGCTGCCCTATTAGCTCAACCAAAATATCTTATTCTCGATGAACCAGCTAATGGACTAGATCCAGAAGGTATTGTTTGGTTAAGAGAATTTTTAAAGTCCTATGCTGATAAAGATAAAGGTGTTTTTGTATCTTCACATTTATTAAGTGAAATGTCTCTACTGGCCGACAATGTAGTTGTTATTGGTAAAGGAAGAGTTTTAGCTGATACATCAATGAAAGACTTTATTGATGGCAACGTTAGTACTTCAGTATATGTTAGAGTTTCAGACAAAGAAAAATTAATAAAGATTTTAGATCAACAGAAAATATCATACAAAAAGAAAAATAGCGGCTTCGAAATTCATGATTCTAAAACCGATAAAATTGGTAAACTTGCTTTCGACAATAAAATTACCATACTTGAATTAGCTAGTATCTCAGCCTCTCTTGAAGAAGCTTTCTTAGAAGTTACTGCTGGTGCTGAAGAGTATACAGGTAAAGGGGTAAATAAATGATTAGTGAAATTAAAGCTGAATTTAAAAAAGTATTTACTATTAGATCAACCTATATAATTTTAGCTTTAATGTTGGCATTGGTAATTTTCTTTGGTTTTTATGTTGGCGGCTGGCATTCTAATAAGGTTGACCTTCTAAATCCGTTTAGAATTTATGATATTGCTAAACAAGCTATTAATTTCTTATCAATCTTTCCGGCACTTATAGGTTTACTACTGTTCACTCACGAGTTTAGATACAACTTGACTTCATATTCCCTAACTTTAAGTAATGATCGTAGTAAAGTTCTATTAGCTAAAGTATTAGTTGTAAGTTTAGTTGCTTTAGTGTCAACAGCCATAATTGGTAGCCTGTCACCTTTATTATCGGAATGGGGTATACACGCTAATCATTTAACTCTCGCTCATCAAACATTTTATTTCTCAGCCTTAGCCTGGAAGGGCTTAGTCTATGGTTGGGGATATGCCATGGCTGGTCTTGTTATTGCTGTTTTAATTAGAAACCAAATCGGTGCAATCGTAACCCTCTTTATAGTACCTGGAACTGTAGAGGGATTATTAAGCTTATTATTAAAAAATAACACGGTTTATTTGCCCTTCAGTGCTCTTCACCGAATGCTAGGAGCTGGCATAGGAGTTGGCCAGACTAGTCTTTCGGCTGTAGATGCAATGTTGGTTTTCTTTGGTTATTTAATAATCAGCTGGGGTATTGCTTGGATTCTGTTTTTAAAGCGAGATGCTTCTTAGGATAGATATACTTGATTGAACAATAAGTTGATAAGCTATGTAAAATTAACATAGCACGCGTGTTAAAATGTACCTCGTGACAGAGATACTCATGTCGAAAGGCATTAATATTAAGCGTTTGGTTGGTCCACTAGCAGCAACGGCAATACTCTTATCAGGCTGTGGTGAATCAAAACCATCTTCTTCACCCCCAACAGTAAAATCTGTAAATGAGGTACCCAACTTTTCTAAGTTAACCAAAGGTGGAGTTTCTTGTGAGCAAGGATATCCTAGACCATGCTATCAACCTCTATATAAAAGCCCTGAAGAAGAACGTCCTTTAACGACTAACGACATAGTCAATGGTTATACTATTTCAGGCAACACAGTACATATTAATTGGCCCTATGAAACTTATGGCCAACATAGCGGCAACACTGTTTCAGTTGTATGCCAAGTTAAAGGTGAGTCAATCTCTAACGCGTATGGACAAAGTACAAAAGTATGGGATGTTATTAAGGTACCTGTTTCCGAAATTAATCCAATGACATTATCTGAAGCTGAAAGTGGTAATACAAGTTTCGGTGTAGAAAAAAATGATCAAGGAAGAGTCGAAGCAGTCTTTGCTTATGCTTCAAGTATTTGGCTTGGTGGAACATTGAGTCAGTTAGGACCCTGCAGTAAAATCGAAAACCCATCTGGGTATTCAAATGCCTAATTGTTTATAAAATATTATGAGGGGGCAAGATTTAACAGGAAATGTATCGAGGAAGATTCAAACCTTGGGTTACCACTATTAAACACCCTGGCAGACTGTCAAGGCTGCCGAATCCTCAGGATCCAAAGGAAGCAACACATTGATTAATCCTTAAGTTTTCATACTAAAATTACATACATCAGATAGTTAATACCTATCGATAATTAAGTAATTTGGCTTCGTAGAAACAATTTACCAAGGATTTCAAATTTTGACCTAGAATTCCGTGTCTTTTTTTTGAGGGGTAACTTGCATAAAAGAAGTCCACCCAGGCATTAACAGATATAAAAGTATGGATTTTATATAAAAAGGAAAGAAATACAGTTCGTAGAGGGCCCAGTGGGACGTTATCATAACTAAATTAAAAAAGCACCCTAGCTTACCTGGTACTACGTTAAATGGAACTATTGCGTGGAGCACGTGGGTTTGTTATAATACTTACATGAAGCAGAATATAACAGTACAACTTGATCAGTCGATAATCCGTGACGCTAAAGTCTTGGCGGCCAAAAGATCATCCTCCCTAAGTAAGTTTTTAGCTGATCAAATACAGTTGATTGCAGCCCAAGAATCCAACTACGAGCGTAATAAAAAGATGGCCCTTGCAAGACTTGATAGGGGTTACTCTCTAGGTGGTGGCAAGATGCCCAAACGAGAAGAATTATATAATAGATGATTTTTTTAGATACGAATATTCTAGTCTACGCTTATGATTTGGATGAAAAATCTAAACGTCAGACAGCTAAAGCTATTTTGGCCGATTGTTGGAATAATCGTTCAGGTGTTATTAGTACTCAAGTACTCCAAGAGTTATACGTAACTCTAACTCGTAAATTATCGAGTAAACTACCCGCCAGTGAAGCTAGAGATGTAGTTAGCGATTTTTTATCATGGTCAATTTATCAAATTATTCCGACAGACATAGGTAAGGCTTCGGAAATAGAAGTTCAATATGGATATACATTTTGGGACTCTTTAGTTATTACAGCAGCGATAAATGCTAGTGCAGAAGTATTGTACAGTGAAGATATGCAAGATGGTCAGAAGTTATACGACCTAAAAATTATTAACCCATTTAAGTAGAACGACATTGCTGATGGTTATGAAAGCCTATCCAAGAAGTAAGTTATATATTTATGCGGAAGAACTTCTTAGATGGAGAATATCTCTGGACAATCGGTATAGGCAAGAAAGAGCATCAAAACAGAAAACGACTTATCTCAATTTAGTTAAAACTTAAGAATGCACAGTTTTTAGCCAGTTACTGATTTTTTTAGTTTTTGGGTATCCTATTTTTTTGGCGAAATCTGTAGCATCATTCTCAAGGTGTATACCATCCGCTTCTTCCCAGTTCCTGCCTTGCATAAAATGGCCCAACTCGTGGGCCACGACCCATTTTAGTACATCATCAGGCATATT
>JAJZKE010000002.1 GCA_021809645.1 bacterium
TCGTAACTAACCACAATGTACTACCGTCACTTCCGTGACTCGCTGTATCCTAGCATAGTTATTACCCCTGTCAAAATGTTTCTTTTCTGTTGAGTTGAGAGTAGAAACCTCTTGCGATCTAATATAATCTAATATATACTCTATGTTAGATTATGGACAATTTAAACAAGCGTATCCAACAACTACCACAGTCAAACTATCTGCTCATTTCTCGTATTGATGAACTGAAAGGTCGATGGGTTGGCGGTATAAATCTAAGCCCTCAAATCTTAAGCAGATTAAAGCGTTCAGTGTTGGCTTCCTCTGCCGGCGCCTCAACTCGTATAGAGGGATCCAAGTTGTCTGATGAAGAAGTGGAGAATTTAATGCGTGGGTTGACCATGCAGAAAATGGCTGATCGTGATGCTCAGGAAGTTAGGGGCTATTATGAGCTTCTACAAACAGTATTTGATAGCTACGCTGACATACCTTTCTCCGAAAGTAGTATCCTTCATCTCCACAGCCAACTACTGAAATACTCTGAGAAAGATGAGCGCCACAAAGGACGTTATAAAAATCTTGATAATAATGTCGAGATGAGGGATAAAAGCGGCACACTTTTAAGTGTCCTGTTTGATACAACCCCAGCCTACTTAACTCCTAAAGAAATGCAGGAATTGATTACTTGGGCCCAGGATGCTTTGCAAGCAAAGGAAAACCATCCGCTAATAGTTATTGCCGCATTTATTGTTGGTTTTCTGAAGATACATCCCTTTGTTGACGGTAACGGCCGATTATCACGAATCCTAACTAACCTGCTTTTGTTGCAGACAGGCTATGCCTATGTGCCTTACGTGTCACACGAGAAGCTGATTGAAGACAGTAAGGGCGACTACTACGTTTCTCTACGCAGGAGCCAAACGACTTTTAATACTGAGTCCGAGTCGATCACGTCTTGGGTTGAGTATTTTTTGGCTGTTTCATTAGAACAAGCCAAACAAGCTATGGCCTTATTGTCGGCCGAAAATATCGAAACATTGCTATCGCCTCAGCAACTCAAGGTTTGGGGTTATCTTGGAAAAGTACAAGAAGCCACACCAGGTCAGATTGCTAAACACACAGACGTAGCACGGCCTACGGTCTCACAAGCTCTGAGTAGATTGATGGAAATGAGTAGAGTTGAGCGGATTGGCAGAGGCAGCGCTACGCGGTACAGAAAGTTTTAGGTTTAATCATGCAAGCCGGTGATAAGATAAAGCTCTACAGATCACTATTCCGAGGGCGAGACGATGCTTTGACCAGAAGGTGGATAAAACTCTGGCAGCTATTTTCTTGACTACACCTTCGATTGGAATGAGTTTAACACTCACAAAGCTAGTGGCGGCACCATCAAGAATTTCCAGAACAAGCAGCTAACGCCCTTGACCACCATGATCTTGCAACCCAAGTAAGGAAATTAGTCATGAAACCAGGTCAGTTCTTGAGGTGTCCAGTCATCATAGTAGTAACCGGTCAATTATGGAACGCCCGTAAGGAGTTAATCTCGCATTTAAGGCAAGCTTGGCGGTTCGAACGTAGCTCTGTCAATTTCGGGTTCTTTTCAATAACTACCATACGATGAATGATTTAACACGGGGAAAATTAATAGAGACCGGTCATGGAACACGGTCTCGTATTTTTGGGTGCATGATCTGGTTGCGGGGGCAGGACTCGAACCTGCGACCTATTGGTTATGAGCCAATCGAGCTGCCGCTGCTCCACCCCGCGATATTTTATTACTTATAAATATTTTAGCATAATGTGACCGTTTAGCCAACAGGTAGACATATTCTATTGGCTACGATGCAAAAAGAAATCTATCCAGGTAAGATAATTTGATTGGCTTTTTATTGTTGAAGTAGTTAAATTAGGGGGGCTGTAATTAGGTGGACTTGAGGTATAGCTTAAAGCAACATTCTTCGGTACCAGTAGTTCTGTTTCCCCAGGTTTAGCTAATCCGAAGTTTTGACGAGCCGACAAATCGAGATATTGTTGTGATTTATAGTATTGATTCTGTAAGGCAATAGTTGAGTTTTCCAACTGAGCAACTTGGTTTTCTTGTTGTATTCTTGAGACTTGTTGCTGAAGACTATAATTTGATTGGATAGCATTTATTCCACTCCAGGTAACCAAAAGTACAATTATTAAAAATACTATTTGGCCGGTAAACTTAATGTCACCAAATTTTGCTATCTGATCTTTTAATAGTTTATAGTAATTTTGGATCTTTGATTTCATATTAATTAACAGTTATATATTATATAACTTTAGGATAATTCTGTTATACTTTTTATCTGTTAGGTGTCTAACTACGGGGGCGTAGCTCATCGGTCAGAGCAGGCGGCTCATAACCGCTTGGTAGTAGGTTCGATTCCTACCGCCCCCACCAAAGTACTTATGCTTTATATAAGCAATGCGTTTTTAACCATTTTCCGATATCTGGTATAGACATTTGTTGTACGGCAATTTTTATAGCTATTTTTTCGACCTCCCCGGGCATAGCCTTAAAATGATAACCGTTCTTCTTTAAAAACATAATGGAGCAAGTAATACCTGTGCGCTTATTTCCATCATAGAAAGGATGATCAACTATAAGGTTACGGGCATATACCGCGGCTTTATCAAAAATGATTTTGTACTGTTCTTCTCCGAAGACGTGTTGAGCAGGAGCTACAGAAACTGACTTAATACGACCTAGATCACGCGTGCCATGAGCTCCACCGTAACGCTCTATCAATTGGTGATGTATTAGTAGTATTTCTTCAGGATCTAGATATTTCATTATTTTTTAGATAGTTGTCGAAGGTCTTTATCGTAAGTATTCATGAAACTCTCTAAACTTTTTAGTAATTGCTCGTGTTTTGCCAAACGAGTGATCTTTTTTTGAACGGTAATATCTACTTCATCACCAGGAATAATATGAAGTTTAGCAATTTCATTCTTAGGAATAGTCACACCTAAAGAACTACCTATTTTTATAACTTTTTGGCTCATTATACAGCTCCTTTCTCTGTTATATTATAACAAAGTTAGAATTACGTGTATATAGCTGTTTCAAGCGCCTTTATCTTATACTTATAACTGTCTAAAACTCAGTTTATGTCTTTTTTTTCATATACCCAAACCAAAATATTGGTAAAGATATTAACTCTAAAGCTATCGAAAAGTAGACTAGACTATATATCGATTTAGTGTATAGGATACCCATTAACGAACTACCAATAAACCAAGCAAAGCCAAAACCAGTATCAAAGAGTCCGAAGGCAGTTGCTCTTTTGGTAGCAGATATGACACCAGTAACCAATGGTTTTATAAGTGACTCTTGAGCAGCTAATCCTATACCCCATAAGATCATGCCAATAAAAATTACAATACCATGACCAAGAAAAACCATAGGCGCAAAAAAGGCAGCGGCTAGAAAACTGATTATTACTGTTGCGATATTATTTTTATCGAATAACTTACCGAGGGTTAAAGCACCGATAGCACCAACAGCCATTGCTACAGAATAATAGACCGGTATCAGACTGGTTGAAACTACACCTTTTTGCTGAAAGTGATAACCAATTAAAGCAAAGTCAGCAAACCCAGCGGCAACACAAGCAGCGGCTAACATATATAACCAATAAGATTTTTGAAAACCGTCAGTATTTAACCTTTTAGTTTTCTCGAAAGAGCTCGGATTCTTATGTATGTAACGAGAAATTAAAACAGTGATTAAAGATAGTAAGGCTGGAATTAATAGTAGAGTATAGCCGGCTTTATAGCCGTCTTTTAAGAATAGCCCTAAAGCCATCATTAGTGGGCCTAATGTTGCCCCGGTTTGGTCAAGTGTTTCATGCAAACCAAAAGCCCAGCCCTGTCCTGTCTGAGTCCCGGCATGCGACAACATTGACTCAATGGCCGGTTTACGTATTGCCCTACCCGTTCTTTCAGCAATAATTAAAAGAGCAGCAATTTGCCAACTTCCGGCTAGAGCTAAAGCAGGTACAGCTAATAGATTAAGTGTGTAGCCGGCAATGGCATTAAGCCAATAACGTTTTGTCTTGTCAGCAATATATCCAAAAACGTAGCGTAGCGCATAGCCAATAAGCTCACCGAATCCAGCTATAAAGCCGACAGCAGCAGCTGAAGCACCAAGTGTCTCTAAAAACTGTCCATTGACACTTCTAGCACCTTCGTAGGTAAAGTCAGCAAATAGGCTGACGATACCAATTAATATAACGAAATGGAGTGCTGATTTAGATAAGTTATTTTGTTTTTTTATCATAAATATATTATCTCATAATCATCTCGACTGGATCTTATGATAAAGTATTAAGCTCTGATATGATGGAATTAATGGAAGGTCATGAACCACATAAGAAAGCCAATAAATTATCAGATGTTATTTTAGGTGGTCAAGATGGCCTAGTCAGTATTTTAGGATTAATACTTGGTTTATCGGCCGCTACTAGGTCAACTAGAATTGTAATAGCCGGTGGATTAGCAACAATTATTGCTGAAACATTATCAATGGCAGCTGTAGCCTACACTTCTAAAATGGCTGACCGAGATCATTATGCAGCTGAAAGAGCTAGAGAAGTACAAGAAGTTAAAGATATGCCAGAAGTAGAAAAACAAGAAATAGTTGAAATATATAAAGAAAAAGGTTTTAGCGGCAAACTGTTAAATGACATTGTTAATCATATTACCTCTAATCATGAACTTTGGATTAATACAATGATGAAAGAAGAGTTAGATTTATTGCCTGTCATAAAACGTGATGTCTACATTTATAGCTTAACCGTTGGTCTCTCTACTCTAGCAGGTGCTTTACTGCCATTAATTCCCTATTTTGTAATGCCTGTGCATTATGCATTAATTTCATCGTTGATTTTATCAGTCGTTATTTTAGCTACAGTTGGTGTCTATAAAGCGATAACAACTCTTGGCAATCCGTTAAAGAGTGCCCTGCAAATGGTTATTATTGGTATGGGAGCTGCTGTTGCCGGTTATCTAATTGGATTAGTTTTTAAAGCTTAAGGATTACTATTTTTAGGATTTAAGGCTTCTCGAGATGCTTTAAGAATTTTAACAACATGTTCTGGCGTGGCTCCTCTTGCATTATCAGCATGATGATTCATCTTGTACTGATAATTAACTTCATCAAATGGTATATAGCCTATTTCTCTACCAATCTCTGTAGATACACCATCGCTATCATTGCCTATTTGATTGGTTGTTCTATTGTCTCGATCTACTTGCCATAATACTCTTTGAGAAACGTGGGATTCTGGCATAATAAGTATATTATATCATGCTTATATATCTATGTCTACTCCCACTTAAATACTCTAAAAGCAATAGCATAAATAATTACTAACCAGATAGCTACTAAACCAAGCTGAGGTCCAATGTTTATAAGAGTCTTACCTTCTGTAGTTAGCATCCTAAGACCGTCTATAACTGGTGTTAGTGGCAAGTAATTAGTTACTGATTGCAGCCATGATGGCATTAGATATCTTGGAAAAAATGTACCTGACAAAAAAAGCATTGGAAAAACAACAATATTAGCAAGGGGGGCTGCTTGCCTTTCATTCTTTGCCCAGCCTCCAATTGCTAGACCTATACCAAGTATCATAAATATTGATAGGATTAGATAAATTAAGATATCAAAGTAATTACCGTCAACATTCAAATGAAAGACTGTGATGGCAACAGCAAACTGTACGGCAACAGCTACCGATCCAGTAATGGCCTGACTAAACATAGTTGATAAAAAATACTGCCAGACTTTAATTGGGGTTGTGTGGAGTCTTCTTAAGATCCCTTGTTTTTTAAGTTCAGGAAATACATTCACTGGACCGAAGATACCAATACCAATTACGGTAAATCCTAATAGACCGGCAAATGTGTAATCAAATGAGGTTAATGTCTTTTTAACTAATTGTTTACCTTCAACTGTAAAGGGCATATTAACTGGAACAAATCGAGCATTAATAAACTTTAAATTATTCGGGAGTAAGGAAGTTAAGGTTTGACCGGCTGACTGTTGACTAACATTATATACAACCTCTAGTTTGCCGGTTGGTTGGTGTTGGCCAGGCTGAATTTGTCCAAAACTTGGTGGTATGACTAAAGCAGCATCAAGTTGATTCTTATCCATTTTAGCTTTAGCTTGAGCTAATGTCTTAACAGTCTCATCTATCTTATATGTTTTATCATTCTTAATATTAGCCACTACGTATTTAGCATAAGAAGATTTTGATTGATTGATTAAAGCAACATTAAAAGAAACATTGCCTGTATTAGATAATGCGCCGAAGACTATTAAAAATATTAGCGGGAATAAAATACCGAAAAACAAAGCTAATTTATCTCTGAAAAAACGTTTTGTGGAAATCTTTGTAAAAACAGCTACTGTAAATATTTTCTTCTGCCATTCGCTCATAGGCTTTATGTTATTTGTTATTGGCATCGTTGTTGTTCTTTTAAAACTATGTTTCCCTTTAATTAATCTTCCGATAATTAAAGCTGCAATTATGGCAATAATAATATATGACAACATCTAATCCCTCAGTGCTTTGCCAGTTAGGTCAATAAAAACATCCTCTAGGTTAGCTTGTTCGATACGTTGTTCTTTTTTAAAACCTCGATCAAGAAGTTTTCTAATTAAATTATGAGGACTATCCAGAGCAATAATCTTGCCTTTATCCATGATAGCCACCCGATCGCAAAGAAGCTCGGCCTCATCTAAATAATGGGTTGTCATAATAACAGTTACACCCCGATCACGAACCATCCTCACTAGATCCCATAGATTACGTCTAGCTTGAGGATCAAGCCCTGTTGTTGGTTCGTCTAAAAAAAATACTTTAGGACTATGAACTAAAGCAGTAGCAATACTTAATCGTTGTTTTTGACCTCCACTTAATTGTTCAGCATAACTATTAGTTTTTTCTGCCAACTTAACATCTTCAAGAAATTCTTGAGTGTTTACCTTTTCGCCGTAAGCAGCAGCAAACATTTCAATAATTTCATATAGTTTTTGTTTATCTTGAAAAGCTGGTGTTTGGGGTTGAACACCTATTATTTTTTTTACTTCATTAGGCTGAGAAGCAACATCGAGACCATCAATAGTAATTTTGCCTTTATCGATGGACCTCATAGTTTCAATCATTTCAAGAGTCGTAGTCTTACCGGCACCATTAGGACCAAGAATGCCGAAAATTTCTCCTTTTTTAACGTCCAACGATATATTATCAACGGCCGGTTTACCACTATAATTTTTAGTTAAATTACGAATCTTTAATATCGCTGTAGTCATGTTTTAGTACTATATCAGGCCATTTAAAAAGAGCCTACTTTAAATAGGCTCTTTTTTTAGATTACTGTTTTTGTTATTTTCTTTTAACAGTTAGAAAGCCGTTTCGAGGGTTTTCGTTAACTTCATAACCTGATGGTAAATCAGTGGCTTCAGGTCTTTCATCCTTAGAAAAGTAGTAAATAGTTTGTTTTTTGCCGCCGCGTAGAGTAACGTCCTTAGAGTTTAAGTAATATGTTACGCCTTTTGAGTTAGTGTGCTTATAAGCCATTATTTTTCTCTCCCTCTATAATATTAGTAGTACCCCTAACATACTCTGGGGTGTTTTTGTTTGTCAACCCCTTTTAATGATATTTTCAGGATAGCTTAAAGAAAACAGTTAATAATTCTCTTGCTTAGTGCTTATGTCTATAATAAACTAGCAAGGTAAGAATAAAAGATTAAAGGTGGGAAGGAAAACTAAAAGTATGGATTTCTCAAAACATGAGGCCAATCCTGGTTTCCCCGGCAGTAAAGATATCGACTTTAACCGATCGGTGAACCAAAATCAATTGCCACAAAATCAGTCAGCTAATAAAGATTTTAAAAATAATAACTGGAAAAAACCAACATCACAAAACAAAGTCCTAAGATCTATGCAGGCTATCTTGAGCCTGTGTGTTTTAATCGTTATTATTGGGCTATTAGTCTTCCTAGCTTTTAATGATTTTAACAGTAACAATAATACCGAGAGTAACTATGTTCAAACAAACAAATTACAGGCTGTCTTCCTCAATACAAATCAAGTATATTTTGGAAACATTAAAGCGTTAAATAATAATTATCTTGTTCTAACTAATATCTTTTATTTAAGATCTAACTCGACTTCAAATAGTTCCAATACTTCGTCTTCAAGCTCTAGTTCGTCTAACTCTAGCAATCTTTCATTGGTAAAGTTGGGCTGCGAGATTGACGCCCCCTTAAACCAAATGATAATCAATCGTTCAGCAGTTACTTTCTGGGAAAATCTATCACCTAATGGTCAAGTAGCTAAAGCAGTTAGCAATTGGGAAAAACAGCACCCTAACGGTCTTCAACAATGCTCTACTCAAAGTTCTGCTGCCCAACAAAGTACTACTTCTCCTCAAAAAGCCGGCAATACTGCTACTCCGACAACCAGTCCAACTACAAATACAACTACTACTGGGTCAACACCAACCAAAAAATAAATGGCAACGAAAGCCAATAAGAATAAGTATTGGTTTAAACCTCTTCGCAAGAGTTATATAGCAGCGAATTACAAAGGTGCTTTAAGCTACCTGCCATATATAGCATATCTGACAATCAGTTTTATAGTCCCTCTTCATTACTTGAAATCTAAGTTAGTTGCTTTTGGACTAGTAATCATTAACTGGTCATTGGCAACCTTGGTGATGACGGCATTCGCAAAATCAAAATCAAGCTAAATCATGTTACAATTTAGATACCATGCATCCTAAACAGAACGTCGTCGATGGAATCACTAAACCGAACGATTCTGTTAATAATTTTTTGAAGGAACAAAATAATTACAAAGATAAAAAAGCCTCACCATTAAGCACTGTTGATCCCCAATCATTATTACCAAAAGTTAATAAATTTAAGACTGCTAAAAAAAATAGTAATGATCGAACTTTATTCACTGTTATCGTCACAGCCGTTGTGATGATAGTTCTAGTCGAACTAGCTTATCTAGCCTATACAAAAAGTAAATAGTGTATTTTAATAGGTAAATGTCATCAGATTTAAGTGATGCTATTGAATGGTTTCAAAAAGAAGCGGCAGTTGGAGTTATACCAACTGATACAGTTTATGGTTTAGCTGCATTGGCCAAAGATAAAGAGGCAGTTAAAAGACTCTACTCTCTTAAGAATAGGGACAATAAGCCTGGAACATTAATTGCAGCTAATATCGAACAGCTTATTGATCTTGGCCTAAAGAAACGTTATTTGTCAGCCGTTGATCATTATTGGCCAGGGGCTATTAGCGTTATTATACCTTGTGATAATAAGTTAAATTATCTACATTTAGGCAAATTTGGTATAGCTACTAGAGTACCCGACAATGAAAAGTTAAGAAATCTTTTAATAAAAGTTGGTCCTCTTTTAACTTCCAGCGCCAATCGTCCCGGAAAAATACCAGCTACTAATATAAGAATGGCCCAACAATATTTTAGAAACCAGGTTGATTTTTATATTGATGGTGGTGATATGAACAATAATCTACCCTCCACAATTATTAGAGTAATAGATGACGTAGTTGAAGTAATACGTCAAGGTGCTGTTAGGATTAATTCCTAAACTTATCTCTAAGCCAATCATCTAGACTATTGCCACCCCCACCAGCAATGGCTACAACCATATGTCCTTCTCTTAGGTGATGACGAATAATTTCTTCAAGCTTCTTATCTCTAAGTGCAGGCTCAGCAATTGTCGGATCCTTTAAATGATTGATTAATTCCTGAGGTTCAATGATGCGTTCTTGAGGATCTTCTCTGGCTAAATAGCTAGGCAACCAATATAGATGCGAAGCGCCGTTAAAACAATCTTGGTATTCGTTAATTATATACTTCTGCCGTCGATTAGTTAAAGGTTCATATATAACAACTAAAGGCTTATCTTTGGCCACCGCTATCTCGTTTGCCACACTCATCGCACCTCTAATTTTTTCGGGCGTATGAGCATAATCACTGTATAGATTTGGAACTATTTCCTCCATTCTTCGGGATAATCCAGGAAAATGGTTAATGTGGTTGATGAGAATATCAATTGGTACACCTTTTAGTTGGTGAACAGCATAAATCGCTAGCCAAGCATCACGACGGTTGTATAGCCCAGCTAAATTAATATCCTTTATTCTAGGTTCATGGTCATTTTGACTAAAAATATTGCCTTCTTTTAATCCAAGATATTTTTGATCAGAGTCCCAAATAATAGTCTGCTGACTTTGATTAATAAAATCGTGAAAAGCATTAATATATTCTTGTCTAGTTGGATATATCTCATGATGATCCCAGCTTACTCCGCTAATCAAACTAAGCCGCGGATGAAAAGATAAAAAATTACGATCAAATTCATCAGCTTCGTAAATAAAGTACTTACTCTCTTTGATAAATGATCCCATGGCACCAAAATTAACCTTGGCGGGAATTAAATAACTAATTGGTTCGTTTAATTTTAGAAATAGCCAGGTAATCATAGCTGTAGTTGTTGTCTTACCGTGAGTACCAGCTATAGCGATCATTTTGAGATTATTTTTGTCTAGTAGGTAAGAAATAAACTGATCTCTTTTAGTACATTTAATACCTAGTTTTTGGGCGTATGCTACTTGTTTCTTACCCAATTCTTCAATATCGACTGCCGAACTGTAGACGAGCCAATCAATAGGTGATTGTTGTTTAGTTTGATTAACAATGTCTTCAGCTTGGCTTATAGATATATCATCTATTCCATGTTTCTTTAAATATCTTATGTAGTCGGATCCTTGTTTGTCGGAGCCACTGACTATATAACCAGCTTGATGAGCGATTTCGGCAAGTGGGCCGATACCTGCTCCGCCGATACCAAGAAAATATATATGCACCCCCTTAGTATTAATGAGATATCTACCTTTAGCAATATTAAAACTGTTGTCGAGGTATAATTGAGCTGTAATGAAAGTTAATAAGAAAAAAGTTATATCAGTTTTAAGATTAGTTAGACCTTGGTATCTATTAGTTTTAACTATTATTTCGGCAGCTATTTGTATTTATGCTTTAAGGTCTAATAACGAACATATGAATCAACTTCGTAGTCAAGTTTATGCCGCTGATAAAAATGGTGGTGATGTCCAACAGGCTTTAGAAAATCTTCAAAAATATGTTACTTCTAATATGAATACTTCTCTTAGTACTGGTCCAAACGGAGCTTATCCACCAATTCAATTAACTTATAGCTACCAAAAGGCAACAAAAGCCCAAACACAAATGCTCGCCCAACAAAATTCTTCGCTATATAATCAAGCTCAGACATATTGTCAGTCAAAGATACCAAATGGTTTTTCAGGACGTTACCGCGTGCCTTGTATCGAACAGTACGTTAGCAGTCATGGTTTAAAATTAGCTAATACGCCAACCGCTCTTTATGAATTTGACTTTATCTCTCCTACCTGGTCACCTGATTTAGCAGGTTGGTCGTTACTAACTACAATATTTCTTGCTGTTATAACAATTGCCAGTTTTATTTTTAACTGGCAATACAACAAGAATTATAACAATATCTAACTAGAAGGCAGGTATTGACCAATTAAAGTGGGGCTTTTTGAGATTGATGAGGGAGCAATATATAGCTGGTTATTTTTGTCTATTAAAATATAGGTATCGTTATACCAACCGTGAGCGTTATATCCTGTAAGTAAAGGTAACTCTTTACTGTTTTGGCCAGATTGGTCTGCTATATATACTACTAGCTGGCCGTTGCTATTATCTATCGACCATAAGGACTGATTACCAGATGGAGACAAATAATATTTTGGAAAGACGGTGTTTTCGGCATTAGCAGCACTCAAAGAACTACCGTTAAATTGATAGTAACTGTTTTGGTTGGTACTTGTATTGCTGACCGTAAGGTAAAGATTATTTGGTCGATTTTTTACCGCTTCAATGATACCGGTAGTGGCGGCGTTGAAGGTTCCATATACTGTTCCATTAAGAGTACTCAAGTTAATGCCGCTAATATTATCGACTTGACTTGATAAATTATATGATCCAACTTGATTCCAACTACTGCTATACACTAAATTACCGGACATTATCTCAAAACTAGAAAAGCTCTGATAAGCATAGTTTGGAGAGGTACCTACTGTCTGGTTTTGAGCGAGTATAGTTTGCTGACCATTTACTGCATTGTATGCGACAAGCTGTTCCCTCCCGGCCGTTGTCGTACTGTCTGATGTAGCTATCCGATCATATATAAACTGATCACCATTCCAACCTATTAGGCTAAAGCTATCTAAAGAACTATCAAATTCTTTAACCTTATTCGTTGAAGTATTGATTAGATAAAGTTCAGGTTGACTACCAGACCTTTGAGCTTCAAGTACTAGATACTTCCAGTCAGGCGAAGGTTTAAGAATGGATGTAGAAGCTGACTCTAGTCCGGTACCGGCAAGTTCTACTGAAGGATTACTGCCGTCAAGATTGGATTTAATGACATTTATGGTACCGTTAGCATCGTTAAGATAATAGATATGACCACTGGGTACCATTTGGATAATATAATTCTTCGCTGAACTATTGGCATCAATTAAGGTAGTTAAAGTATTGAAGCCATTGTCGTTGAAAGTCGCTTGATAGGGTTTTCTTTGGGTGGGCAGAACTATATCTGCTTGGCCATTGCTATTCGTAATCGCCGAAGTATTGGTAACAGAAATATGAACATTCGATAATTTACTACCATTTAGTTTGTTGATCACTGTTATTGAAACTGGTCGGCCGGTAGCTCTAAGCTCTATTTTTTTCATTGGATTCTTTAAAAGGCCAACAAAGATGTAGCCTATAGATGGTCTATAGTACTTTTTAATAATTTGATATTTGTATTTGCCCACTGGTAAGTTCATGGTAACTTGTCCACTAGCATCAGTTGATGCTAATTGACCATCAATTTTAACCTCTGCCTGGCTAACGGGTTGATTGGTAACACTGTCAATAATGGTTATCGGGTACTTTTCCTTAATAACTAGACCAAGAATTGAATAACGACTATAGGGAATTATAAAAATGGCAAATATAATTATTGCAAGGACAATATAAAACCATTTATTTTTAAATATTTTAGATATTGATCGTCTCTTCTTTTTTGTTCTTTCTCTTGATGAATTAAACATATCCTCAACAGCTAGGATTTCGTTACTTTCAGAAACAACAATATCGTCTATTGCTTTATTTATTTTGGGATCATCGGCAATTGGTGGTATGTAATCAGCTACTTTTTGATTTGATAAATCTTCGGTTAATGAACCTTTTTCAATACTTATGTTTTTGATAATATCATCACTAGTTTTGACATTAATGTGTTTAATTGATTTGGCTTTTTTATCCATAAAGCTGAGAGAGACTTTGTTTATCCTTAAAACGAATATTTGTTTTAGGGTAATACTTTAATTTTAGCAAATTATTATCAAAGAAATATTATCAACGAGGTACTAACGATGGAGTAAATGGAGTGCCCATACCTGGATCATCTTTTTGGTCATTACAACAGGTGTTCTCATATTAAATATTTCCTATCTTTTTATTCAAAAAAACTCTATTAATTAGTTGTAGTCCTTTAGTAAATAACTGTCAAATTATTTATGCTTAATTGTTTAAAACTATGAAAAAGAAAACGATTCAATAATGGCAAGAATGGGTGTTTTAAATGATGACTGATTCCACATTGATGACGATATCGTCAGATTGGAAAGACTGCTACAATTTGAATTTTGGCATTGTTCGAAAGTTACGTAAATCAAAGGTGATACTTGATCAATATTGGCAACTGGAATATTTTGATCTTTTATGTAACCATTATTGCCTGTTACATAGATACCGTCTAAACCACCAATAATTGTTGTCGACGGATATTGGATAAAACTAATATATGTCTGTGCGGCTTGATAAGGAGTGGGCTTAGAGAAAGCTATATCCTGGGAATTCAATACGGCAACTGAAGTAGTGCCAAACGCTGTAGGAACTTGTTTTTGCTGAACAACATTAACAACTATTTTACCTTCAACTGTCTTGCCATTATCGGCAGTCAATGCCATTTCTGGTGAGATAATGTTCATTGATGTACTACCTTGAGCACTAACCGACCATCCAGATGGATAACCGACTGTTAAGCTAAACGGGGTCGAAGTGTACGTCGTTAACGGAATATTTGGTTGGCTGTTAACTGGTTTAGCTGGCACAGTCTTCTTGGTAGTCTTTTGGACTACAACGCTTTTAGTAGTTTTTGCTTTATGATTATTACTAGAATGAGATTTACTATAAAAGAATAATCCGACAGCGGCTAAAACAATTATTACGCCTGAAACTAACCAGAGCCAACGGTTATGAGACTTTTTAGGTATTTGATGTTGAGTATTAATGTAGCTGAAGTCTTTAACCGGAGTTTCTTGGTATGGATCCCTAGTGGGCCTGGTGGGCATATCCATGCTTATAATTTTACGCCTTAAGCCAAGAAAATGCTTAAAATAAATAGTTAATTATTGATTCTGATACCAATTTCTTTAAGTTGATCCGGATCAACAATAGTTGGTGAATTCATCATTAAATCAATGCCAGAACCGTTTTTCGGAAATGCTAAAATTTCACGAATATTATCTTCGTTGGTTAAGACCATAAACATCCGATCAAGACCAAAAGCACAACCAGCATGAGGTGGAGCTCCGAATTTAAAAGCATTAATCATAGCTCCAAATTTGTTGTTAACATACTCCTTGTCATAGCCAAGTACTTCAAAAACTTTATACATAACTTCCGGTTTGTAATTTCTAACTGCCCCGGAACAAACTTCATATCCGTTCATAACTAGATCATATTGATCAGCTTTAACAGCTAGTTTATCTTCTTGATCTAATGATTCGAGACCACCTATTGGCATAGAAAAAGGATTATGTCCAAAGTCTAACTTATTATTCTTTTCGTCCCATTCATAAAATGGAAAATCGACAATCCAATAAGTAGCTACCACATTTGGATCTTTAAGACCCAATAGTTCACCAAAATGATCTCTGAGTTTAGAAAGTACTTTATGAACAATTTGTTTTTTATCAGCTCCAAAGAAAACAATATCTCCCTCTTGAAGATTTGTTTTGTTTTTAATGGCTTCAATCTCTTCATTATTTAAAAATTTAATAATTGGTGATTTAAGCTCATTATTTGAGTAAGAAATATATGCTAAGCCTTTTGCCCCTTCGCTAGTGGCAATGCTAGTGAAAGTTTCAATTTCGTTACGGCTAAACTTAGCTCCGCCTGGAACTTTAATTGCTTTAATAATGCCGCCAGATAAAACTTCAGATTTAAAAACACTAAATTCGCTGTTGGATAAATCTTTTGTCAAATCAACTAACGGTAAGTCAAAACGTAGATCTGGTTTATCGCTACCGTATTTTTCTATTATTTCCTGATATTGGAAACGTTCAATCTTGTCGTTTAATATTTTCTTACCACCAAAATCGATAATCAGTTTTCTTATTAAGGGGTCCATGGTTGACCTTATTTCTTCGCCTTTTTCAACGAATGAAACTTCAAGATCTAATTGATAAAAATCGCCGTAAAGTCGATCCGCTCTAGGGTCTTCGTCTCTAAAACAAGTAGCTATTTGATAGTACTTATTAAAGCCAGCAACCATCAATAGTTGTTTAAATTGTTGGGGTGCTTGTGGTAGAGCATAAAATTTACCCTGATGAACTCTTGATGGAACCAGAAAATCACGAGCTCCTTCCGGACTAGAGTTGGCCAAAATTGGGGTAGCAATCTCGGTAAAATCATTAGTTACCATATATTCTCTAATTAACCGATAGTATTCAGCTCGTTTTTTAAGCATTTGTTGAAGTTCTGGTCTTCTCAAATCTAGAAAACGATATTTAAAACGAAGCTCTTCGTTGGCTAGTGTTTCTTGATTGAATAACTGAAATGGTAATACTTCAGATGTATTGATAATGGTTAATTCGTTAACTACTATTTCTATAGTTCCGCTTTTTAATTTTGGGTTGATCAAATCTTTGTCTCGTTCTTTAACTTCACCGTTAATCGAAATAACGTATTCGTCTTTTAATTTTTCAGCCAGTTTAAAAGCTTCTTGTTTATCAGGATGAAAAACTAACTGGACTAAACCGCTGTGATCTCTTAAATCAATAAATATTAAACCACCATGATCACGTCTTGACTGTACCCAGCCTTTTACTGTTACTTGTTGGTTGATTTTGCTCGATGTTTCTACTGCCAATGTTCTCATTAAGTTGCCATCTTTCACACTTTTAGATAATTCTACACTCTATGTCGTTTTTAGGCTATCATCGGTTATATTATCGGCTTGAGTTAAAGTATTATCGTTAGATATGTTTGCTAAATCAAGCTTTGTATTTTTTTCTATAGTGCCCGAAGTAAAGAGTTCGTTTACAATGTTATTAAACGTAATAAGCCCAAAAACTCTTTGTTTCTTATCAAGAACAATAAATACTTGATATCCAGTTAACGATATTTTTTTTAAGGCATCCTCTAGATTATCATCTTCATTAAGATATTCAATATTTGTATCCATAAGATCGCTAATATGCCTAGCAGATGATATATCAATCGTACTTAAATTAATCATGCCTACTACTTCTTGATCTTCATTTTCATTAACAACCGGTATAAACAACTGTTTAGATTTATGTAACTCATCCAGAAGAATTGGCCCTATTGTGTCGTTGGCTAAAACAGTTTTGATTTTGGACCAATTCTTAGCATATTGGCCAACAGTTTTATCTTTCAGCTTTAGAATGTTTTTGACAAGGTCAAGCTCGATATGGTTAATACGGTTATCCGGTTGTCTTTTTTGTTTGTTAATTAAGCTGATTAGTTCTCTTTTACTATATATGCCTGTATGAGCTTCGCTATCTCGTTTTTTATCGTGGTGGATTTTTCGTAGAACTGGATAAATTATATTGAGTACAAAGAGTATAGCGGGAGTTAGATAATGGACTAGCTTCCAGCTAAAGCTATTAACTTTTGTCTTAGGTAACCAGGCAAAAGTAATTGATAAGAAAAAAACAATAGCTATAAAGTCTAGCCAAAAAGGAGCAATGCTATTTAAGATTATTAGGCTTAAAGAAAAGCATAGAATAACGACAGCCCACAACAATATCTCGAGACTTTCTTCATAAGATACCGCTTGATAAATTCTTTTAGCTAACTGGTCGCCATGCCTGGCTAAATACCTGAGTTCATTCCTAGGAACTTGATGATATGTTTTTCTAAGTTCTATAGCCCCTAAGGCAATTATCAATAAGATGATTGAAGATATGTAGTCAGCCACTGTATATTTAAGCTTATACTTTTAGGTGATAATTTTAAAGCGTAGTATTTTATTCCTTTAAAATGTATACTAAGTTACTGAATTATGGGAGAAATAGATTAAGATGTCTAAGAACTTTTGGCTTGTTATCGTCGCTATCATAGTCGTTTTAATTGGTATATTTGCGATTACTTCGCATGGCAGTAATACATCAACAAATTTAAAGCCAACAAATCATGTTGAAGGTCTTGGTAAAGATGGAGTTAAACTAGTTGAATGGGGTGATTATCAGTGTCCTTACTGTGGTGAATATTATTCAACCGTTAAGCAAGTCGTCGCCCAGTATTATAATCAGATTACTTTTCAGTTTAGAAACTTTCCATTAACATCTATCCACCCGAATGCTTTTGCTGGCGCTAGAGCAGCTGAGGCAGCTGGCTTAATGGGTAAATACTGGCAAATGCATGACCTTCTTTATCAGCAGAACCAAGAATATTATGCTTCCAATGGTTCTTTCTCTACCTGGATTGGAGCATCAAACCCAGAACCGTTCTTCGTTAAAGATGCTGAAAGCTTAGGATTAAACGGAACTAAATTTCAACAGTTATATTCATCAGATAAAGTTAATAACTTAGTTTTAGCAGATGAAAATGTTGGTAATTCTTTAGGAATTAACGCAACACCGACTTTTTTTCTAGACGGTAAACAAATTCAAGTCGCTGATTCAGTTTCCGCATTTGATAAATTAATTAATGCTGCCATTGCTCAAAAAACAGGTAAAACTAACAAAACAGCACCTACATCGGCCGGGACAACTCAACAGACTAAGAAATAGCTTAACTAAAAGTTATGCCATGAAGGCTGTTCAACTGCTATCGGTACTCTCTCACAATAACTTTTAATAATTTTTACTCTGATTGGCATAACGCCCTCTTTCCTTTTTTTGTATTTTTATTTTAGGAATAACCTAGAATACTTAAATTCTATGGTAATACCCAGGATACTGTCAACTACCTTGCACTTACTCACTACCTAAGTGAGACATACAACCAATTCTTTTTAATATATGATGCAACACTTTTACTAAGTCCGTTAGCTGCCTCACCTTTTTGCAATGAACGTCGTATTTCAGTTGATAAAACAGCCGGCCAATAACTAATAATTACTTTCAGTGGTGGTTTAGGCCAAGACAATGTATTGATGGTAATATCGTTAATATCAGAACCTTGACGTAGCGCAATAATTATTTCAGACGAGTTTAATAGTTTTTCAGCACCAGGCCATTGGATAATATCTTTAACTTTATCTGAGCCAAAAAGAAAAACTAAATCTTGATCTTTAAATATTTTTTCAAGTTTTGGTAATGTTCTTTTGACAGTTAAATATTTATCGTCTAGTTCTAAGATATCAAGTTTCTTGTGCGGCTTGATGGCTCTCTTGATCATTGCTACCCGATGGCCAAAAAGCTCATGAATATTGCGATTGTTTGGTAATCTTTCGGGTAGAAAATATACCTTCTTGAGGCCAGCTTCTTCAATGGCTTGAAGGGCAAAGGTAATATGCCCTAAATGTATAGGATCGAATGCACCGCTATAAATACCGACTTTATTTTTTTTATTCATCAATTTTAGCTCTTCCACAACACCTTAATTCCAAGGTAGCGACAGAAGCCACTTTGATAGAAGTTGTAAATATCACTAAATGAATAAAGAGATCGACTTTTTGCCGTCTCAGTATATAGCTCCGCTTCTTTAATCATCCTTTTATTATACTCTGATAACTTAATATATCTTGGAGCATCCGCAAGAACCGATGATAACTTTTCTGTTTCTGCCCAAAGAAGATACCTTTGTTTTTACTTTTTTGGCATGACATATTGGACATTCATTAGAAATATATTCACAATCTTTAGGACTATTATCTTGATCCTCGCTTGATTGCCATTTTTCAGCTCTTGAACTTATTCCACCAGGACAAGAATGTGATATAGCAGTTTTTTGGCCAATTAAGATTTCCTTTTGAGCTTGTTTAATATTACCTTCGTCTAAATGCCATCTGGCCATTTCTATATGGAAAGCTGCTTCGTTACCAAAAACTCGAGGATTAATACTTTTATCAACGACAGAAAAGACAACCATTTCTTTTTCTGACAATCGATGAAGTTCTTTTGCTGCGTCAGCAGGATTTTTGAAATCTATTGCATGATTAATTAATTCGCTAGAAATTCGATCAACTATCGTATCAAAATGGGATAAACGATTTTGACAAGTTAATTTAAATAGCTGGTAATCTTGTTTTCCGGTTGATTCTCCAAAGAATGTATCGTCAGTAGCAGTAATTTGATCAGTGGCCTGATCGTACATTTTAACAATGTCTACCACACCATTGGGAATTAAACTATTGTGGATAATGATTGGTTGGGCTAAGACTTGAGTAGCTGAACCAGACAGATCAACTCCCAACTTTTGGCCGACTAACTCTATGGCCTGACTGTCATGTCGCAGGCCATCAAGTTCTTTAAGGCCTGACACAAAAGCTGATTCGGTTGTTATTTTTCTATTTTTAGCCGAAGTTAGCTGTATTGAACAGCTCATTGTATCAGTAAAAAATCCAGCGTTAGCCATTTCCTCTTTAGTCATATTGTCAGCCGCTTTAGAAAAGACCAAAAAACTATATTCTTCTAGATAACCGAGACTAACTAACTGTTGAAGTATCAAAGCATTTCTCACTTCAGCTTCAACTCGTTCTCTTATTGGATTATTTGGTTCTGTATTTTGTAAAGAATTGGCTTGAATTGTTTCCAAGTTCTGACCATGTTGGATGATTTTACCCTGATCATCAACAATCATATCGACACTTACCACAAAGCCAGATTTAATAGTTCTTTCTACGATATCACAAGCAACATTAGTTTTAACCATATCGTATGCTTCAGGATCACCTTTGGCCGCCGCTTTAGTTGCGTCTGTCAGATTTTGTAGTCGACTTTTTGTTATGGGTGATTCGACTGTATTTTTAACTAAAATTGAACCAAAATATTGGATAATTTGATCAGCTCTTAAAAGCTCTTGTTGATAATCACTTAAGATATCTGCAGCTTTAAATACTAAACGTGGGTTAGCTAAGTATTCATCGTTTAAAAATGGTGGTTGATCTTTAATTAATGTTTCTGTCATAAGCTCTTTTAGAGTCTTTCAAAAAGGGCTAATAACAGCTGCTTTTGCTCGAAAGACTTCTAGCTAGATCGGACTTAACGTTTTTTCAACGATTACCGTTGCGGCACAGCGTGGGAATCTCACCCAACTTCCAGCTTCTTTATTTATTAAGGCTATTTAGTAGTTTATCACTAACAATAAACACTAGATATGGTATTTTTGACTATAACTAGTTTTCTTGTTTTTGTTTAATGGCCGTCAGCCGTGGAATAAAGCTTTGAGCAGCACCGCTAAGATCTAATACTTTAAGCGCGCCGACTAAGACATAAAGATGATCAATGCTAGTTGTTTTTATTTCATCGCCCAATTTCTCTATTTCAGAAAAAGCATGCTCAACTTTTTCAACCAACCATTTCTCCTCGGCTGGAGAAATATAGTTTGTTAATATTTTAGATTCATCTTGGTTATTAACTAATTCAAGACTTCTGGCTGAACGATCTCTTTTTATTAAGTGTCCTCTTTTCATTAAACTATTAACGTGTAAGGCGACCGTAGCAACTGAATTATAGTTAAGCCCAGTCATTATTTCTCGATAACTGGGACTATAGCCATGCTCATTGATAAACTTTTCAATAAAACTTAAAAGTTCTTTTTGTTTTTTGGTTGGTCTGATTGTGTCGTTCGTCATTTGTCTATTACCATAAGTATTGTGACACGATCGATAGCTAAAAACAACCTGATTATACTTATAAAAACTAGATTATCCAGAAGCTCTTTTTTTCTGATGTCTTATATGATCTAGGTTGAACGGCTATAGCTATACCAGCCAACCCCCACCATAAGTAAGACAGAGTATCATCGGTCCATGATTCGAGCAACATATTACAAATAAATAGGCCGATAAAACTAGTTAGTAATGCCAGGCTTAAGGCGTCTCTTCGCCTAACCCATAAAGAAAAGGCTACTAATATATTAATGGCTAGAAAAACAAGCATACCCAACCAACCGGTTTCAAGACCTATTTGCAGATAATAATTCTCTGGAATTCTAGCTGGAAGGTCTTTGTTATAAACTGACGCTGGTCCAGCTGTACCGGGACCCTTTCCTAGAGGTTCGGTAGCTAATTGTTTGAAGGAGTCTTTTAGAGCTGTTAAATGGTTTTGATCAGAGGTTGTTGCAACAGCGGAGTTATTCTGGGTATGAAATACTATGTTTTGAATCCTAGTATTATTCCTTTCAGCTATAAAACCACCGACTAGAACAACTGCAAGAACGACTGCTATATATAGTAGCCTTTTCTTTATTACTTTAGATTTTAATCCCCAGTAAACAGATAGAGCTAAGGCAACCGCTAAACCTAGCCACGCACTTCGTGAGAAACTAAAGAACATAACAATTGCTCCGCCAATCAAAAAGATAATATTTTGCCAAACTTTACGTTTTCGAATTAGTAAAACAGCCGCTAAGCTTAACGGAATTAATAGGTAAGCACCTAGAGGATCAGAACCCCTTAAGGTTGACAGTATTCTAACGTAGTGTTTATTACTATTAATCGTTTGATAAGGCATGATGGTATGAGGGCCGTAACCGAAATGAGTTAAAAAGTTACGAGGTAAAACAAAAACTTCTAATAAGCCGAATAAGATGACAACAGTTGCCGGCCATAAGACTAATTTAATCGATTTGTTTTTAAGGAGCGATACTTTTTTGGCAATAATTAAGGTTATTAAGAAGAATATTAGATAGCGAGTATCACTTAGCCAACCATAAAATAGAGCTTTAGTGCTAACATTGTGGTGATCTTTGGCAATTACTCCCCAAGCTAGCTCAATGACAAAAAACACAATAATTAACTGCACTAGTCTTGAGTAATAAAATATCTCCCTGATTTTTTTATCAGTAAAAAAGATATACAGAGTTAAGATAAAACAGATTGCTAGTAAATATTCTTTCCATAATCTAAGCAGTGTGTAGTGGCCGATTAATGAATTACCCCAAACTGTTAAGAAAGCATGAAACGGTACAAGAGCTATAATTATTAGTATTAAGGTGGCTGATGTCTTAATTGCTAGCTCTTTGATTTTCATCTAGTCTTTGTCCTCTTTATCGACTATTATACAGCTTTGGCTATCCGCGTTATACTTAATCATATCTAAATAATGAAAAATAACACTTCTATTATATACAGTATCTGCTTAATTATAGGTGACGCCATTGCCTTAATTGGCGGACTTAGTATCGCCTATATCTTGCGTGTTTCTATATCCCACCAAATCTTAAGTGCTCAAGTTCCGGCTATTACCTACCTTAAATTTTTACTCATCCTAATTCCTTTTTGGTTGTTTACTTTTGCTATTTTAGGTCTTTATACCGAAAGATATTATCAAAATAGATTTAGTGAGTTAGGTAGATTAACAATTGGAGCTTTTATTGGCATTATGTTCGTTGTCAGCTATAGCTACATGATTAATGAGCCTATTTTCCCGGCTCGTTTAGTAGTTGTTTATGGTTTTATTTTTGCTCTTGCAGCTGTCTTAATATTTAGAACTCTGGCTCGCGCCATTAAAAGAGAGCTATTTAGCTATGGTATTGGCCTTAATAATGTTTTAATTGTCGGTGATACTAAAAGCACTAAGGATTTAATAAACTCTCTGCCAACTGATATTACAGGCTATAAGTTTATTGGTCTTGTAGGTGGTAAAAAATATCCATTAGCAAAAGATCTGAAGATAAAAAGATATGCCACCTTCAAGGAAGCAATTAGTTCAATTCATCATAAACAGATTCATACTATTATCCAAACTGAGCTTTATCCAAGTTTTAAAGATAATGATGAGATTTTAAATTATGCTCAAAGCCATCATATATCTTACCGTTTTGTGCCTGGTAATAGCGAACTGTTTGTCGGTAATATTCAAGTTGATCTTCTGCAGTCAATGCCGATTATTGCCGTTCATCAGACTGCCCTAGTTGGCTGGGGACGAGTTGTTAAAAGATTAACAGATATTATTTTAAGCACAATTTTAATAATAATCAGTTCACCTCTTTGGCTGATAATTATGATTGCTCAGAAAATATCAAGTCCTAGAGGACAAATATTTTATCGGGTTAATCGATATTCTAGGTACGGTCAAGTTGTTAAAATATATAAGTTTAGAACTATGAAACAAGCCTATACTAATATGAGTCCAGAAGAGGGATTTAAGAAAATGGGTCGACCAGATTTAATAAAGGAATATCGTTCTCATGGTGATAAGTTAACTTACGATCCAAGAATAAGTCACTGGGGATATTTTCTAAGAAAATCTAGTTTAGATGAGATACCTCAATTATTTAATGTTTTTAAAGGTGATATTAGTTTGGTTGGACCACGAGCATTAGATACTTTTGAGCTAGAACAGTACTCTAAGAAAAACCTAATTTTAGCTGTTAAGTCAGGCCTTACGGGGCTAGCTCAAATATCAGGCAGAAGAGATATTCCTTTTGAAGAACGAAGACGAATTGATCTATATTATGTTCAGAATTGGAGCTTTTGGGGAGATATCGTTATCATCCTTAAGACTATTTGGGTAGTCTTATTTCATCGAGGAGCAGCATGAAAGTTGCTATTGTATGTGATTGGTTAACGGGTATCGGAGGAGCTGAAAGAGTCGTTTTCAATATTCATCAACTTTATCCCAAAGCTCCAATTTACACCTCTCAGTATGATGAGAGCTCTTTGCCTTGGTTTAAAGATGCCGATATCAGAACTACCTGGCTTCAAAAACTACCTTCAGGTCTAAAGAAATTCCTACCGTTGTTTAGAGCATATACTTTCGGAAAATTAGATTTAAGTGCTTATGATTTAGTATTTTCTATTAGCGGAGCTGAGGCCAAAGGAGTAAAAACTGGACCGAAAACTATCCACATTTGTTATTGTCATTCACCTACACAATATTATTGGATTAGAAGAAATGAGTATCTAAAATATCCTGGTTTTCCATTTGGCCTTAATTGGCTCGCACGCCTCGGTCTTAGACTATTGGAGACCCCTCTTAAGCGATGGGATAAACATGCTGCCAAACAGCCAGATTATTACATAACAAACTCTAACTATTCCAAAAATAATATTAATAAAATTTATAAAAGAGAAGCGATCGTTATTCATCCGCCGGTTGACGTTGATCGATTTAGACTTAGGTCAAATAAGCCTACGAGACATGGATTAGTTATTGCAGGGAGACAAACGCCATATAAAAGAATTGATCTAGCAATTGAAGCTTGCAATAAATTAAAAATACCGTTAATTGTTATTGGTAACGGTCCAGACCATAAAAGGTTAGAAAAAATAGCTGATCGAACAATAACTTTTTTAACTAATGTTAACGACCTATCGATCGTTGAACATTTCCAGTCTTCTCTCGCCTTTATTTTTCCAAATGCCGATGATTTTGGTATTGTAGCCGTTGAAGCATTAGCAGCAGGAACACCAGTTATAGCCTATAAAAAAGGTGGTGCTTTAGATTATATAAAAAATGGTAAAAATGGTGTTTTTTTTGAAAGACAAACTACAGCTAGTTTAATTAATGCTATTAATATTATCCTAAGTAAAAATTTCAATTACGAAAATATATCTAAATCAGCTAATCAATTTTCTACCAACAGGTTCAAGAATGAAATAAGAGAATTTGTTGATCAGATTATATCAAAGAACAAATAAAATTGTTTCAATGACCAGTGCTGTTTCTTGCCAAGAACTTATTTCAATACCTTCTATACCAAAAGCAACAACCGGATAATCATTACCGCCCTCCTGTAAACGATCACCAATAAATAAAATATCTTGTTTGTTAGTTTTAGTAATCTCCATCAGCTTTTTCATGCCGTAGGCTTTGTCGATGCCCGGTTTGGTAACATCAACCGAACTAAGACCACCAACTTTTTGATTTGATAAATCTTCGGTTAATGAACCTTTTTCAATACTTATGTTTTTGATAATATCATCACTAGTTTTGACATTAATGTGTTTAATTGATTTGGCTTTTTTATCCATAAAGCTGAGAGAGACTTTGTTTATCCTTAAAACGAATATTTGCGTAGGTTCTAGTTCCAAATGCAACCGTTAGAATAACATCATCAATAACTTAGGAGGTTAAGATGAAGCACCTAACGGCTGCAAACAGGGGCAGTATTGAAACACTGCTCCAGGAAAAGTATACAAACAAACAGATAGCAGAGCGAATCGGTAGGGATCCGTCAACCATTAGTTGGGAGATTAAGAAGGGATTGGATGGATCGGGTAACTACCGAGCCTGGGTTGCTCAGGTAGCCTACGAAACCAACCGGACTCGCTGCAAACAGATACCCAAGCTAGACCATCGGTACTGTCAATTTACCGAAACGATCTGACATCCGAGATATTACCCAGAAAGAACTGGATAACATCGCCTGGGAACTAAAATACAAGCCATGGCGCCGGCTTAACTGGCATACCCCGCAGGAAGTTTACGACTGGCTTGTGACCAACCCGGGAAAAGAGCTAGACTTAACACAGGTTGCGTTTGGTTCTAGAATTTAGGTGAGGTATTTTAGTAATTTATCTTTGATATAATTACAAAGCTTATTGTCAATTAATATGTCTAATATATCAAACATTTTTAAAGCTTATGACATTAGAGGAAAAGTTAATTCTGAATTGACTCCTGATGTTAGTTTATTAATTGGCCGCTCTTTTGGTGATTGGTTAAACAATGATGCCCCAGTAGTAGTTGGTTATGATATGAGACCAGACTCTAGAAACTTAGCACTGGCTATAATTAAAGGGCTTAATATGCAAGGAAAAGATGTTTGGGATATTGGTGAAGTAACAAGCGATATAGTTTATTTCACAACAGGATTTTTTAAACTGGGAGGTGGCGTAATGATCACTGCTAGCCATAACCCAGGTGAATATAACGGTATTAAATTATGTAAAGAACAGGTTATGCCAGTTGGTGAAGAGTCTGGATTACTTGATATAAAAAATCTAGCTATTAGTAAAAGTTTCAAAAAGAGTAAAAAAACCGGTATGGTAATAAAAAAAGATATTACTGGAGATTGGATTAGCCATGTTTTTTCTTTTATTGATATATCCGAGTTAAACGAATTGAAAATAGTTGTTGATGCTGGCAATGGTATGGCGGGTAAAATATTTCCTGAAGTTGAACCATACTTACCTTTTGACGTTAGAGAACTGTATTTTGATCTGGATGGTACGTTTCCTAATCATATAGCTAATCCGCTAGACCCTAAGAACCTTATTGATATTCAAGCTTTAATAAAAAAATACAAAGCAGATCTAGGCATAGCTTTTGATGGTGATGGTGATCGTGCGGTATTAATTGATGAAAAAGGTGAACCATTGTCGGGAACTACAATGACAGCTTTGCTAGCGGAATATTTTCTAAATAAATATCCTGGATCAAACATACTTTGTAATGCAATATGTGGTCAGGCTGCTTTCGATGCTATTGAATCCCATGGAGGTAAAGCAATTAGAACAAAGGTTGGTCACTCATTTATAAAGTCTGATATGCGAAAATATAAGGCGATTTTTGCTGGTGAACATAGTGGTCATTACTATTTCAAAGACAATTATATGGCTGATAGCGGACTGATAGCGGCTATTGTTGCTATATCTATTCTATGTAAAAGTAATAAGAGTTTATCTGAACTTGTTAAACCATACCGTAAGGCTTATATACAAATTCCTGAAACAAATTTTGAAGTTGTTAATAAGCAAGAAGTTATAGAAAAAATTGCTACTGAATTTAGGCAAGATAAGCAAGATAGACTTGATGGCTTAACTGTATATTTTAAAGATGGCTGGTTTAATGTTAGGCCTAGTAATACAGAGCCATTAATGAGATTAAACGCTGAGGCTAAGTCTAAGGATAAATTAATGTCAATTGTTAATAAAGTATCAGGTATTATTAATTCATAATATGTGCGGTATCGTTGGGTATATTGGTCATAGAAAAGCTGATAAATTAATATTAGACGGCCTTAAATCGCTTGAATACAGGGGCTATGATTCTTCTGGAGCTGCTTTTATTGAGTCGGGTTCAAGCAAGATCTTTAAGCAAATAGGGAAAGTTGACGGTTTAGAAAATATTATGTCTAAACAAAAAATTAATTCTGGTCTAGGAATAGGTCATACTAGATGGGCGACTCATGGTTCTCCTTCTATGGTAAATGCCCATCCCCACAGTAATGAAGATCAATCAATTATTGTTGTCCATAACGGTATTATTGAAAATCACCTAGAATTAAAGTATGAGTTAGAGTCTAAGGGATATATTTTTAAATCAGAGACAGATACCGAAGTTATACCTTTTTTAATCGATTATTATTTTAATCAAGATCTTAGTTTTGAAAATTCCTTTAAAGCTGCGCTAAAAGACCTGAAGGGTGCTTACGCTATTGCTGCAATATCAACTCTTAACCCTGAGATAATTTTAGCAGCTAAGTTATCAAGTCCTTTGGTAATTGGTGTGGGTAAAAATGAGCATTTTCTTGCTTCAGACCCTAGTGCACTATCTGGATACACTAAGAAGGTGATCTATTTACAAGATCTTGATGTAGCCAAGATAACAAAAACAAAAGTAACAATAAATAATTTAGGTCATAATCATCGAGTTAAACCCAAGATAGAGTTAATCGACTATGATAATGAAAAGGCACAACTAGGAAGTTTTGATCATTTTATGATTAAAGAAATTTTTGAAAGTCCGGCAACTATTAATAACGCTATCCTTGGAAGAGTTTTAGCAAACAAGGGTATTATCAAACTTGGCGGTCTTGAATCAGTTAGTGAACAGTTAAAATACATCGAGAGAATTGTCATAGTTGCTTGTGGTAGTTCATTTTATGCAGGATTAGTTGGAGAGTACCTTATCGAGGAATTAGCTGGTATTCCAGTAGAAGTTCAACTGGCTTCTGAGTTTAAATATCGTGAAGAACCATTCTCTAGAAGTACGGCGCTGCTAGCCATATCTCAATCAGGAGAAACTGCAGACACTATAGCGGCTCTTAAAAAAGTATCAGATTATGGTATTTTAAGACTTGGTATAGTTAATTCCATCGGAAGTACTATTGCCCGCATGACCGATGCCGGTGTTTATTGTCATGCCGGTCCAGAACAAGCTGTTGCTAGCACAAAAGCTTTTATCGCTCAGGTTACAGTACTTACCTTAATAGCTTTATATTTAAGTAACGGACAAACTAAGCTATACCGACCCATATTAAAAGAGCTTGATTCTTTACCTGAAAAAGCACAGACCATACTCAATCAGACAGATGAAATTAAAAAAGTTGCTGAAAAGTATAAGGGTTATAAGGATTTCTTATATATTGGCCGTCATTTTTCATATCCAGTAGCTCTTGAAGGAGCGTTAAAATTAAAAGAGGTATCCTATATACATGCCGAGGGTTATGCAGCAGGAGAGATGAAACATGGACCACTAGCTATGATTGATAAGGAGTTCCCTACTTTTGCTTTAGCTTCAAATTCATTAACACTAGAAAAAACTTACTCTAATATTGAAGAAATACGTGCTAGACAAGGCAAAATCATAGCTGTTTCAACAATCGGCAATAAGAAAATATTAAAATTAGCAAACGATGTTATTTATATACCTGACACACTAGAACAGCTACAGCCCGTACTTCAATCAATAGTGATTCAATTATTCTCATACTATATGGCTGTAGCTAAAGGCTTCAATGTTGATCGACCTAGAAATTTAGCCAAGTCAGTCACAGTTGAATAAAAGGATTAATGATAAATATATAGTCATTGGATGATACAATTAATCAAGTGTCGATTAGAAAATCATTAGGGTAATTATCTAGGAGATCAAGCAAAACAATATGAAAGGCATTGTATTGGCTGGAGGATCCGGCACAAGACTATACCCTATCACCTTAGCTATCAGCAAGCAGCTAATGCCGATATATGATAAGCCAATGATTTATTATCCTTTAAGTACATTAATTAGTGCTGGTATAAATGATATTCTTATCATTACCACCCCCCATGATCTTCCTCGATTTGAAAACCTTTTAGGAGACGGCTCACATATTGGATGCAATTTTTCTTATAAGGTTCAAGATGAGCCAAAAGGTGTTGCTGAAGCTTTTATAATTGGCGGTGACTTTATAGGCAATGATAAAGTAGCAATGATATTAGGTGATAATATTTTTTATGGATCTAATATTAATGATAAATTACAGCAATATACTAATCCTGATGGTGGCGTTATATTTGGTTACGAAGTATCCGATCCTGAAAGATACGGAGTTGTTGAATTTGATGACAACAAAAACGTATTATCAATAGAAGAAAAACCAAAGCAACCAAAGTCAAACTATGCTATTCCTGGACTATATTTCTTTGATAACAATGTTATTGAAATAGCTAAACATGTCAAACCTAGCGACCGTGGAGAAATAGAAATAACAGATATACAAAAAAAATACCTTGATGCAGGTAAACTAAAGGTAGCCCTGCTAGACAGAGGTACCGCCTGGCTAGATACTGGAACTTTTAGCTCTATGAATCAAGCATCTCAATTTGTTGAGGTAATTGAAGCTAGACAGGGTTTTAAAATTGGCTGCATCGAAGAAGTTGCTTACCGACAAGGCTTGATTGGGAAAAAGGAGTTACGTCTAATAGCTGATCGGCTGAAAAAATCAGGTTATGGTGAATATCTTTTAAATTTATAGAAAAATGGAAAGGATTAAGAATCTAGTTTCTAAAAGTTTTTCAAAATTTTTGATAATTGGCTCTTTTAATACCCTCGTAGATATAATACTATACTCAATCCTGACTGATTTGGTAGGTTTAAATATTATCTATTCGAATATTATATCTACTTCCCTAACATTAATAATGAGTTTTTATTTGAATCATTATTTTGTATTCAATTCTGAAAAGAAAAAATTATCTACAGCTTGGAAATTTGTTATTATCACTCTGTTTAATGTCTGGGGAATACAATCACTAATAATATATATATCAAACCATGAATTATTAAAAGCAAACTTGTTAATCAATCATAGATGGACAATTAATCTATTAGCCAAGTTATGCGGTGTTACAGTATCATTTATGTTAAACTACCTCGGATATAAATATGTATTTCGTTTGTCTAAAGAAAAGCTCTTTATAGGATGATCAAAAATAAAAAAATCACACTCTGTATACCCTGCCGAGACGAGGCAGCTCATTTAAGAAAAATTATTAATAAAGTTCCTGACTACGTTGATGAGATATTAATAATAAGTAATCGATCTGCCGATAATACTTATGAAATAGCCAAGTCTATAGAGGGGAGAGTAAGGGCTCTTAAGGATGATCGAGTAAGTAAGGGTGTCGGTTATGGATATGCTCATATGAAGGGCATAAAAGAAGCTTCTGGGGACATTATCGTTGGCTTAGATGGTGATGGAACATATCCTCTAAATGATATAAAAAAGATTGTTAATTTTCTAATTGATAATGACAAAGATTTTATATCTTGTAATCGTTATCCTTTAAAAGATAAAACAAGGATATCCTTGAAATTAAGATTGGGTGTTAAATTACTTAATTTTGAAACTAAGATGTTATACGGCATTAACATTAAGGACATATTGTCTGGAATGTGGGTATTTAGAAAAAGAATTAAATCTAAACTGGAACTTTCTGAGGGTGATTGGAATCTAAGTCCTCAAATAAAAATTAATGCAGTAACAAATGATGATATAAATTTTTCAGAATTCCGTATAAAACAATATGAAAGAATGGGTAAAACTAAACAGAAATATTTAAGAACTGGCTGGCAACATACATATTTTCTATTAAAAAATAGGTTTTCTATAAAAACTGCTGGAAGTAAAAAAGATCTGATGATTATTTTCTTGGTCTTAGCACTATTGGTAGGGTCTTATTTTATACCTATTTTGGGGGTAATAGGCTTTTTAATCGTTAGCTATTTTGGTTTGTTGGGAGTTGGTATATTCTCTGTTATTGAGAGTTTCTTTCTTGGTTTTATATTATTTTGGATATCTAACATAGTTATTTATTCATTTAGTACATTAGCTGGTTTTGATTTCAATGTGCATAATGCACCTCTTGTAGATCTAATTGTCGTTATCTTAATATTTCTAATTAACCATAAACGTATCAAAAAGAGATCTTATAAGTATGAAAAGAATGGAGACATCACGGCTGTTATATCTTTTATAGTTACTTTTGTTGTGATGCTAATTCCTGTTTACAGTATGGCCGGTTCACAAGTAGCTCAATTTTTATCTTATGGTGAAGATAATGCCTCTCACTATGCATTGACTAATTACATTTATAAACACGGGGCATATGCTTATGGACAGAACCCTAAAAATGATGGCTTGTTGCTAAGTTTAGAAACCTATCCCGAGGGATTCCATGTAAATGCTGCCGTATTTTTGGGATTAGTTAAACCACATAAGATTACTACTGGAGGTCAGGTTAAAGTTTACTACATATTTATAGCTTTGGATTATTCTTTGTTTATATTTATCTTTGTTAAAATTTGTATTGGTTTTATAAAACGAAAAAATAAACTAATTTCTATTGCTGCTGTACCTTCTCTAATTCTTTTGTGTTCATTAAGTCTTTATTTACTGCTTCTGTGGCGAGGTTTTCAACCTCAAATTTTTGGTTACTTATTTCTTTTAGCATCAATATACGTGCTTAATATGATCAAAAAAAATGTGAATAAAGATCAGATCATTTGGTTACTCATTTTATCACTTACTTTATCAGTAGGGGTCGCTTCTAGCTGGTGGCTGCTTATGCCAGTATTAGCAATTTTATTGGTAATTTGGGGAATTATGTATTTGGGATTAGGTGATACGCTAAAAGCCATAAAGAAACATATCTTGTGGGTGTTAACTGTTGTCTTTGCAGGATCTTACCCAATACTAATTAATCTTCTTTTCTCTACAAAAGTAAATCCATTAGACGAGCCAGGTGGAATAAATATATTAAGTTGGTCTATCTTTTACTATCTATTACCTGTTATCTTGATAGCTCTTCCTTTAACTATCAAAAGTATTAAAAGTTATGGAATACTATATATGTCATTTGCTTTGACTTCTATCCTAACAATAGGGATTGGAATATATCAGATAAGTACAGTCGGTCACCTGGAGTATTACTTTTATAAATGTGTTTATTCTGTACTATTGTTCTATCTTGCAATATTTTTTGTATCTGGCTTCGAGGTAGCTCAATACTTATATAAAAAACTTGGTAAGATACGGGTTTCAATGCCATTCGCAATACTTGCAGCTTGCATAGCAATATCAATTTCAACCAATCTAGTCTACGCCCAAGTATATGTACATAACTGGTATCCAAATGTTGTTGGAGTAAATGACTTTAATATATTATTTTCTAAAAAAATATCTGGTTATCAGGATGTTTATTACATAGGGTCTTGTAATAATGGCAGAGATTACTTAGACAACAGGTGGAGTGGAGCTAGGCTATTATCAGAGAATGAACTTCATACTAAAGTTGAGATGTCTTACATATACAACAATTACAGAGGAGTGAGTATAGGTTTACAGAGGTCACTATTAACTAAAAGGATTTTATTAGTAACTTATCCTGGTTGTTTAAATAAAATTCCAAATATAAATAAGATATTAAGCTCCCCTAATGCCACAATATATAAAAGCAACTAAGTAATGTTTATTAGTCAGAGCAAGTAAATAAACTACCTACTGTTGATGGCAAATCTGATGGCAGAATTGAATATGCATTACTAAGGCTGTAATGTAGTCTGTTTGAAAAACAGTCCCAGGGTCCTAGAGGTTGAATAAACACATTGTTATTTGAATCATAATTAACCACATATAAATTTCCAGAGGATAATAATATTTGACCCTGTTTCAATCCAACGGTCGTACCATCTGGAAGAGATATATCTGCTGAAGTAGCAGGTACTACGTTTGACCACTGATAACCATTTGTGTTAAAAGCGTTAGGACCTAATATCCAATGTTTGGTAGTCTGCCCTATTCTATATACTTTACCATTACTGTTATCAACCACTAAAGTTCCGGCTGGGTGTTGATTAGAGAAATCTACTGTTGGTGCAGTAGTGGCTGGTACAAAATTAGGTGGTACGTAAAGAACACTACTCCAGTTATATCCTAAACTTTGATACGAACTATAAGACAGTTGTTGTTTTTCTAATGTTCCGTTAATGTAAGTCATTATATAAACTGGGGTATTGTTAGAATAGAATACCGTACCTGGAGCCAAATTACCGATGTTGGCTCCAGTGGACAAGTTAGTGTCTCCGATTGTCCCCTGCAAAACATTACTCCACTGGTATCCATAGCTAGCAAAAACAGAGGGATTAGTAATCCAGTCAAGTTGACCGTTTTGAACTAGGTAAGTCTTACCTCCAAAAGTTACTAAAGATCCGTTAGGATGAGCGGTAAAGGTATTATTAGAGAAAACGCTACCAAATCCTAGGTCACCACTAGATATCGTTCCTTCGAATAAGTAATCAAAATTTTGATTGCCGCTTATAAAAGGGGTGTAATAATAAAGGCTAGCCGTAGAGCCATTATCTATAGTAACGGTTGTGCCATCTGAGGTTGTATAGGTACCGTCATAATAAACCGAAGAACCACCTGCTACCCTTTGTCTATATCCTTGGGTCATAGGTCCATTATAGGTATAATTTTGGTCGCCACTATCGAAGCCGGGATAGCCAGAAAGTATTCCATAAGCCCTTTCTTGACCGAACCGCAACAACCAAGCACCAAGTTCTAATTGAAGTGAGAATCCTTCATCTTGGGCATTACAATAACCAGGACATCCGTAACTCATTGCAATATTCATACAACCTCCACTATAAACACAAGCATATGTGCAAGTCGTTGAAACACCGCCTATAGTACAAGTAAATGTATTATTAGCACTTGGAGTACTAGAGAAAGGTGCTGACGGATTGGGAGTAGAATAATAGCAACCTGCATTACCAGAAACAATGCTTTGTTCTTTTTGAATGGTAGTTAATATAACTTCTGGATTAATATCATATTCATTAGATACATTAGCTATTGCCTGACCTACAGATACATTACTTCCAAAATTATATTGGTTTTGGGTCGAAGACCATCCTTCCGGATTAGGTGTCGAAAATCCCGGATTACCATTAGAATTTGAGTTCGGACTTATACAACTATTTGGAAAATTACTATTTAACCATGAGTTGATTGATGATGCTGACATCGAAGACGTATTATTAAACGTTATATCATCGATTAAATTATTAGGGTTAAAAGGTAATGATGAAGCATGCACCGGAACCCAAAGAAATATTGGTGATATTAATATTGCTAAAGCTGATATAGCCGTTATTATTCTCTTCATTCTTGTATGTCTAATTTTATAGGATCTGTGGTAGTTTTAGTACTACCATTAAGGCTAGCTACAGCTGTAATTTGCCATTTACCAACAGTAAATCCTGCACTGTTAATATTCCACTCCCATAGTGTTGATCCATTATTACCAGTATTTTGCAGTGGTAAACTTTTTACTTGACCGTTTGGTCCGATAAACTTTATATAACATGATGCTCCCGGTGTGGTGTTGCAAGTTGACTCTTCAGTAGCTGGATATGGTTTACCGCTTAAATCGGGATAGTGGTTACTAACAAATGTACCACTTGGTGATACTAATGGCATATTGCTTTTTGTACTTGTACTATTTGAGGTTGAATTGGTATATGAGTTTAATTGATTAGTGGTCGTGGATTTTGATGAATTATTATTAGCTTTTGCAGTAGATCCATTCGGAGATGAATTATTGTTTGATGTTTTTTGTGACATTACAGGTATTGTTTTTGAGCTTATTTTAGCTTGATTATCATTATGTACTTTTAATATAGCTCCGACAATAACCAGAGCAACTATTATCACTCCTACGGTTATATATATATACTTATTTTTATAAAGTCGTTTCTTCATTGCTCTTAGTAAATAGCTGACATATTCTAAATGTTTTTATTACGCTATTCTATGATATATTTTACATCTTTTATGTAATGCAATCTATGCTGTTTTTTGCTACAATAAGCAATTGTGAAGGCCGGAAAAACTAAAAAAAGAATACTTATCATATCACACGATAAAATAGGCACGAGTATGGCGGGCCCTGGTATTCGTTATCACTATATGGCTCAAGTTCTTTCTGATGATTTTGATGTAACTGTAGGATTTTTTGATCCTAATTATTTACCAGATCAAAAACTAACCAGAGACTACTCTATTGAGCATATTGATGCCCATAATTTTCATGGGGGTTTCGAGAATTTTGATATCATAATAGCTTTATGGTTAAGCCCAAGAATGATTTCATTCTGCAATTCAAAAGGCATATTTATTGTATTTGATTTATATGCTCCTGTTCCAATTGAAAACCTCGCAGGTAATATATTTGGAAAGAAGAGGCTAAAACCTTCTGATGATTTTGAATTTTCTAGATCTCTCGTTATGTATCGTCTTTTTTTTGAAAATGGAGATTTGTTCCTGTGCTCAAACCGTCGACAACTCGACTTTTGGCTTGGATATGTCTTTGGCTCTGATCAAATAAGACCTACTGATTATTTAACTAGGCCAATGTTTGATCGATTTATATTTGCACCCATGGGTATTGATGCTAAAAGCAAGTTGGAACATAAAAAAAATGTAATCAAAGGTGTTATTCCTGGAATTAAGAAGACCGATAAAATCATCCTTTGGACCGGGGGTATATGGGAGCATTTCGATGCTCAAGTTCTTATAAGGGCAATGTCGAAATTGTCAAAAAGAAAAGAAATCAAGTTATTGTTTTTTGGAACAAGACACCCTAATCCAACCGTGCCAGACATGCGTGAATCAATTGAAACAAGAAAACTTGCAGAAGAAATGGGTCTTTTGGGTAAAAACGTTTTTTTTCAAGATGGATGGGTTGACTATGTAGACAGAATTGATTATTTACTTGAAGCAGACATTGCAATTAGTACTCATAAACCGTCTATTGAAGCGGAATTCTCTCATCGCACAAGAATACTTGATCATTTACTAGCTGAGTTGCCTACTATTGCAACTAGTGGGGACTATTTTTCCGATGATGTAATTAAGAGATACGGACTTGGTGTAGTAGTGCCGCCAAATGATGAACTGGTAATTGAAAAATCTATTTTAGAAATTTTTGATGAAAATAATTACAATAAAGTAAGATCTAATATCAAAAAGGTTAGAAAAGATTTTGATTGGGAAGTATCTTTGAGGCCGTTAAAAGATTTTCTTTTATCTAACCCTGATAAATTAACTAGGACAAAAAGATCACATAACCTTAGAGATGATAAAGGAATAGTGCTTGTTGCAAAACGAATTTTGCCACCCACTGCTAAGAAAATAATAGTTAAGGCATTAAGATTATCCAATTAATCATGTCTAGCAATAAAAACCCCCTAGTATCTATAGTAATAGTAAACTGGAATGGTTTAGAAGATACGAAATTATGTCTAAAACATACTAGTAAACAAACTTATAAAAATATCGAGATCATTGTAGTTGATAATGGTTCTGATGATGGTTCCAAGCAATATTTAAGTGATCTTAAAGATATTATTTACGTTAATAATGAAAAGAATCTTGGTTTTACCGGAGGTCATATAGCAGGATATAGATCAAGTAGTGGTGAGTATATTCTTTTGTTAAATAATGATGCTGTTATGGATTATGACTATATTAATAAGTCAGTAAAATTAATGATGAAAGATGTTCAGATTGGTGCTATTGGTGGAAAGTCGTATTTTTGGAATGATAAGTACCGTTTGCTGGACACTAATAATCCTTTTTATACATTTCAGAATATCAATGCAATAACAGCAGAGGCAATTTTTGAAAATAAAGAAAGAGGAATTTTAAGAGAAGTTAATAACCTATCCGGATCATGTGTTATGGTCAGAAGGTCTGTGATTGAAGAAATTGGTTATTTACACAACCCGTTTTTTACTTATTATGAAGAGTCTGATCTCTTTGCGCGCATGAAGAGAGGTGGATATAAAGTTATATACTCTCCAGATCTAGCAATATGGCATCTTAATGGAAAGAGCTCACAAAAAAAAGGTTCGTCTTTCACTTTTTATATGTTGATGAAAAACAGGTATCGTTTTGCGGTCAGGAACTTTGATAACTGGTCGCTGAGACGATTTTTAAAGTTTTATTTTATCAACGGTTTAATATGTAGTTTCAAATGCTTATTACCTTTAAATAATAATGGTATTAATAAAGCTTACGCTAAAGCTTTTTGGGTAAACTTTTTATTTGGTTGGAGGGCATATATAGAAAGAGTTGGTCTTAAAAAAAAATTCGGAAAATCTAATTACAACGAGCTTATAGCCAGGGAGCAAAAAGTTGTTAGTTTAATTTCAGTATGTAATAGTTTAAACGATTTTAATAATCTAAAAAAAATAACCAAAGACATGAAATCATGGGATGATATAGTCGCAGTTGTTAGTCCTTCTTTAGCCGAAAAAATAGATAATCGATTATCAGTAAACTCTAATCCTATTAGGCTGTGTATAAATAGAGGGCTTATTGACTGCTCTGCTGAAAATCTAGGTATTGCTTCCTCTAACGGTAACTGGCTAGTGCTCGGTGGTGGAATATCTAATAATTTTATCTGGGATAATTTAAATAAAGCACTCTATAAGGCTGATAAAGAAAGAAAGAAGTTGATTTATTTTCTATCACCAAATAATAGTAAATGTTCACCTTTTATATTAATTGACAGTCTGGTATGTAAGGAGGTTGGAGGAATAAAGCCAAAAGAACATATAAACATATTTATATGTTCTACCATCAAGGCTTTTAATATTAAAGATTCCTTGGCTATTTTAGAAAAACAAAATAAAAACAATTTTATTACTATAAAAGGAAGTGATAAAAGAATACTTGAGATTAGGTCTTATATTTATAAGAATGGAAGAAAATATACCTTTATTGACAGGTTGATGGGTCATCATCGTCGTTTACAACAATTGCATGTTTTTATAAATTGGTTGTCATCTCCAGATATTACAACATACTTAAAAGCTGCGCGTATTAAAAATCTAATTTTTTCCCTAGTAACTTTAAATAGAAAATCTTTTGCTCAAGAACTACATCATATTAGAAATGAAGATCTTTGCGCTAGACGATTTTTTATAGATCTAAAAGAAATGAAGCTTGAAGAAAAGAAAAGATTAGATTTTCTAATAAAAAACCCTAAAGAAACAACAATATACATTATAAATAGAGATAGAATATCAACCTTAAAGCAGCTTTTGAGATGGTTTGAAAAACAGGGTTTATATAAAATTGTATTGATTGATAACGACTCAAAGTATCCACCTCTAATAAAATACCTAAATTCTACTGATTATCAAGTTATCGAGACAATGAATAATGTTGGTCATACCGTACCATGGAATTCTCAAATCATAAGGCTTCTAAGTCCTAATGACTTTTATGTAGTTACAGATCCAGATGTTGTACCTGTACTTGATTCCATTGATGTCATCAGTAAACTTTATGAGGTTCACAGTAAATTTCCTAATCACTTAAAAGTTGGACTGGGACTAAATATAGATGATTTGCCTGACGAATATATTCTAAAAAAAGAAGTTATTGAATGGGAAAGTCAATTCTGGAAAAGAATATTAGATAAAGGTGTTTATGAAGCAAGTGTTGATACCACCTTCGCTTTATATAAACCTTATACTTACAACTATTTCTTGTCGCCTAGCTTGCGTACTGGGCATCCTTACACAGCCAGACATCTACCTTGGTATATTACAAGCTCTAAGCCAACAATTGAGGATGTTTTCTATCAATCAAGGTTGGACAAAAACGTTAATACTTGGAATGGCGATTCTTTACCAGAAAGATATATCAAAGAACTATCAAAGAAAAAATAACATTTTAAATATTATTTTATTTTTTTAATTTTGATTTAATTGTTTTTATAAAAAATTTATATGGGTTTTTGTTTATTTCTTCTATCCTTTGTTGAAGGATTTTAATTTGGTCAGATTGTTTTTTTATCTTGTTCTCGTAATCTTTCTTGGTATTAATATAAAATTCTTCAAACATATCTATTGGTCCAAAATCCTTAAGTTTATGGCTATTTATATTTGAAGAATAAGCTTTACCTACAAATTGAAAAGCACTAGCAGAAGTATCAGCCATTAATTCATAGAATTTGGTGTTAGCATTTAGTCCTATATTTTTTAATACATTCTTGATTAAATCTTTGGGGTAATCTTTTTTTACAAAATCTAGATTAGTTATATTGAATCCAGATTCATTAAAGATCCTAAAAATTTCATTTTGTGTGTAAAAATGTAGATGAGTTTTATCAAGTAGGCCAGTTTCAGTGTATTCAAATTCACCCCTTAATAAATCTAGCCTTACCTCTAGATAACCCATGTTAGGTATGCTAAATAAGATAAATCCTTTTTTTGAAAGATATTTTTTTATATTTTTTAACACACTTATTGGATCTACCAGATGCTCTATGACATCACCGAGATATATTACATCATATTTATCATTTAAGTAGTCGAGTTTATCCTTCTCTATATCTTTTACCCAAACTTTTCTTAATATTTTTGATGCGCGTTTAGCATCTGTAGTATTTATTTCTATACCATCGACAATACATTTCTTGTCATTGATTAATACCTTACCAAAATTACCGCTACTGCAACCTATATCAAGCACTAGAGATTGGTTTGGTATAAAATTATACGCTTTATACCATGAGGTGTTTTCATTATTTTTATCAAATTTACTGGCACTGTAGTTAGACATTATTCCCAATTATACTCGAGATGAGCTAATCCACCCCACTTATTCTTTCGTTTTGGTTCTTCAACATTAAAACTCGGTCCTTCATCAACAAACTCTAATACATTAGTATCTTTCGCCCCAAATAATCCTGCTTTAACAAAGTATTCTCCTGGTCCAATGTCCAAATCTACCAAATAATTTATTTCTTTGCCTGATATTTTAAATTTATCTCGATAAGTGTTTGGCCCAAATATGTATTCACCGCTTTGCTTCATTATAGCAACACCGGCATTTTTAACCCCTTCTCTCTTCCAACTTAATTTTACTCTCATTTTTTCACCCTGGACAAATCTATTTTTTTCGTTCTTAGTCTTATAGTCTAGAAGTTCAATTTTAATGTTGCCAGTGTAGGTTCTTTTCTTTTCAATTCTTCTTCTTTGTTTACTATATGCGTCTTTATTTAAATCGCTGTACATCTGGGCTATAAGTCTTGGTTTTCCCATTTCTACCATTGATCCATCTTTGATAAGAAGAGCCTTATTACAAAAGCGTTCAACAACACTCATATCATGGGTAACTAGAACGATAGTTTGGTTGTTTGATTTATATTTTTCAAAGACATTGACACATTTTCTTTGAAAAGCTTCATCACCAACTGCCAACACTTCATCAAGAATTAAGATGTCTCCCTTTGCTTGAATTGCTATTGAAAAAGCCAGCCTAACCTGCATACCTGATGAGTAATTCTTTAGTTTTTGATCCATAAATTTTTCTATTTCAGCAAACTCTACAATATCATTATATTTTTGCATCATTTCTTTTCGATTAAATCCTAAGAGTGATCCGTTTAAAAAAACGTTTTCTCTTCCGGTAAGCTCCGGATTAAAACCAACCCCCAGCTCTATAAAGGGTGTTAGGCTGCCTTTTACGTGTATACCACCTTGTGTTGGCGTATATATACCAGCGATTAATTTAAGAAGTGTGCTTTTACCAGAACCATTCCTACCAACAATGCCAAAGAAGTCTCCTTTTTTTACATCAAAAGTTATATCGTCAAGTGCTTTTTGTATCTCATATCCTTTTTCCCTTCTCCAAAAATTAACAACTGCACTTTTTATTGAATTGTTCTTTTCGTGAGGTAACTTAAACTCTTTTGATAGATGATCTACCCTAATTACATAATCGTCTACATCCATCTTTAAATATTCTCCGCAAAATACTTTGATTCACGCTTGAAATAAAATAAACCTATTAACACCGTAACAATAACTACGGCAAATGGTAAAAAGATATATGGTCCTCCATTAAATAGCTGGTATGTTGTTGTAGCTTGATGTGTTATTGCGGTATATCTTGCATCTTGCATTGCTTGACCCATTGGATTCATAAGAATAATCTTCTGTAGTGTTAATCCTGGTATACGAGATAGGGGATAAAGCACTGGTGTTATATAGAACCCAGCTTGTAATAAAACCTCCCATATGTAACTAACGTCCCTAAACCTAACAAATAAAGCTGCCAGAAAAAATGATACCCCTAAAGCAAATATATATATTTCGATTAAAGGAAGTATTGTAAGAGGTAGGGTTGATAGAACTCCTACCCCATTAATTATCATAAAAACAACCACAACAACAAGATTTAATCCCAAGTTTATTAATGCAGAAAGGCTAGTACTAAAAACAATCATCCATCTTGGTATTCTTATTTTTCTTATTAGGTCACCTCTTCCAACTATTGAGCCTATGCTTTGCATGGTCATTTCAACGAAAAAATTCCACATAACAATACCAAATAATAAATACACTGGATAATGTGGGACCCCATTACCTAGTTTAAGGAACTTTACAAAAACAAGATAAAGAATTATGAAAATTAATAGTGGTCTTAATAAAGACCAGGCATAGCCCAATACTGAACCCTGGTATCTAAGCTTAAAATCTGTACGAACCAATTCAGATAATAGAGCTCGATTTTTCTTCGAGAACAAGCGCTTTAACATAAGATATGAGGTATTATAGAGTAATAGTTAATTAATGTCGATGTCAAATATATCTATTGTAATACCTAATTGGAATGGTGATAAATTAATTTCAGATTGCTTAAAATCATTAGAAAAACAGACTTTGCCGGTGAATATTATTGTTGTTGACAATGGCTCTACTGACAATTCTATACCTTTAATTGAAAAAGATTTTCCTGGTGTACAACTTATTAAGTTAGGAATAAATAAAGGATTTGCTGGTGGTGTTAATGTTGGTATTAAGGAATCAATTGATAAGGGATATGAGTATATAGCTTTATTTAATAATGATGCTATAGCAGATAGTCATTGGGTTGAAAAATTAGTTAAAACTGCAAAAAACCATCCAAAAGCAGGTATTGTTACTGGGAAATTGATGGCTCTTGATAAAAAACATTTTGATAGCACTGGTGAGTTTTTTCATATATGGGGCGTTCCTAGCCCGCGTGGTAGGCTTGAGGTAGATAAAGGTCAATATAATCAACCTAGTTCAGTTTTTGGAGCTACAGGAGGAGCAAGTTTATATAAAGCTAGCCTGTTTAAAGACATTGGTTTTTTTGATGAATCTTTCTTTATGTATTACGAGGATACTGATATTAGTTTTAGGGCACAATTAGCGGGCTGGACCGTTTACTATAATCCTAAAGCTGTAGCATACCATTACATTGGAGCTAGCACTGAAAAAGTTAAGGGGTTACATGCTTATAACACATTAAAAAACCAACCATTACTAATATTAAAAAACGTACCGATAAAAATGTTGTGTGGTTTTTTATTACGTTTTTGTTTGATATATACATTAACTTTTTTAGTAATGGTTAGGTCAGGAAATTTTTTACCAGCATTACATGGGGTAATCTCTTCCGTGTTAATTACTCCACATGCTTTAGTTGAAAGACATAAAATACAGTCTAAGCGTAAGGTTAGTGATAGTTATATACGTTCTATAATGTCATCAAATCTTCCACCAGGAATGAATAAAATTGATTTATTAATAAAAAGACTGGGCTTTAATAATGTCTAAAATACGTATACTTTTTGATGCTGGCGTCTTAACTCGTCAGAAAACTGGTGTAGGTTTTTATGTTGAACAACTGATAAGTACGGTTGCTAAAAATTATGGTGAAGAAATTGAATTTGTTGGTTATTATTTTCATTCTATTGGCAAGACTACTAAGCCACCAGGGATTAAAAACGTTAATTTCTTACCTATTAGGTGGCTACCTAGGCAAGTTTTACTTGGATTTCGCTTAATTGGCTTCCAAGTACCTCTAAGTGTAGTGATACCAAAATGGAGAAAGTTTGATGTTGTCTTATACCCTAATTTTATCGGACTACCTACACCAAAAAGTTTGCCAAGTTTAGTGATTGTGTATGATCTTAGTTTTGTTGACCATCCTGAATATGTTGATAATTTAAATGCTAGAATTTTAAAAAAATTTACACCTAAAAGTATTGCTAGATCCAATGTAGTTATAACCGATTCACAATTTATTAAAGATCGTATTGAAAAAAAATACATGATAAAAAATTCAAAAGTCAGAATTTTATATCCAGGTTCAGTAGTTAATATTAAGCCATATAATCAAAGATCGTTAAAAATTAAGCCGATAGTATACATAGGTACAATTGAACCACGAAAAAATATTAAGAACTTAATGCTTGCTTACAGTAAACTTCCAACCAATTTACAACAAAAACATCCGTTAATATTATGTGGTAGCAGGGGTTGGAAGAATGACGATATCTTTTATACCTACGAAAAGCTTAAAAATGAAGGTGTTCCTGTCGAATATAGAGGATATATATCAGAAAAAGAAAAAATTGAACTTTATTATAGTGCTTCTTTAGTGGCTGTACTTTCTCATTACGAGGGCTTCGGTTTACAGATACTAGAAGCTATGAAGTTTAATGTTCCTATATTGTTAAGCGACATTCCTGTTTTTCACGAAATTGCAAAAAAAGCAGCATACTATTGTGATAAAGATGATACCAACTCTATTAGTCAAGCTATCATTAATATTCTTAACAATAAAGGAAAAAAGGATAAGTTGTTGTTATATAATAAAATATTAAGTAATTATACTTGGAACAATACTGCAAAAGAATTTGTTGACATAATAAATAATATTCTAAGGAGATTACATGTTGATAGCCATTGATGCTAGAGAATCTGGCACTAGTACTGGGCGATATATAGATAAATTAATAGAAAATATCGCTAAGATAAACACTGATTACGACTTTAATATAATTACTAAGCCTGATAGAGTTGAATATTTTAAAAAGATTGCTCCAAAATTTTATGTCTATGAAACTAATATAAAAGAATTCACTTTTTCAGAGCAATTAAACTTTCTGAAGTTATTAAAGCAAGTTGACGCTGATCTAGTACATTTTGGCATGGTTCAACAGCCAGTACTGTATAAGGGCAAGGTTGTAACGACAATACATGACTTAACCACCATTAGATTTAATAACCCTTCAAAGAATTTGATCGTTTTTAAGGCTAAACAACAAATATATAAATGGGTGATCAAAAAAGCGGCAATTAAGTCTAGGGCTATTATCACTCCTTCTGAGTTTGTTAAAAATGATGTTATGAAGTTTACTAATCAACCCGCTAATAAGTTTTTTGTCACCTATGAAGCTGCGGATAAAATAAAAGAGAAAGCTGAAGTAATTAAAAAATTAACTGATAAAAGGTTTTTGATGTACGTCGGTCGACCAACTACTCACAAAAATCTTGAGCGTTTAATAGAATCTTTTGAATTACTTAAAATAAAATATCCAGATCTTTATCTGGTTTTAGCTGGCAAGAAAGATTTTAACTATCAACAAATTGAAAATAAAGTTAAACAAAAAGGTATTAAAAATGTCTACTTTACGGGCTATATAACAGAAAGCCAACTTAGATGGCTATATGAGAATTGCTTAGTCTATGTATTCCCTTCTCTTAGTGAGGGATTTGGTCTTCCAGGCATAGAGGCAATGATTCATGGAGCGCCGGTTGCTTCTAGTAAAGCAACTTGTTTACCAGAGATATATGGCGATGCTGCTGAATATTTTAATCCTTTAGATATTGATGATATGGCTAACAATATTATTAAAATAATTGAAGATAGAAAATTAAAGGATGAGCTGATTAAGAAAGGGTATGTTCAAGCCAAGAGATATTCTTGGCAAAAAATGGCTGAACAAACCTTATCAATTTATGATAAGGTCTTGAAGGGCTAGTCTTCGTCTGACTTTAAAACTATATGTCTTTCTCTGCCCTCGCCAACTGATTCGCTAATAATGTTATACTCAGCTGCTAATTTGTGAACAATTCGTCTATCGGCAGCATTCATTGGATTAAGCTCGATTGGTTTTTTAGTATCTCTAACTTGCCTTAGCCATTCTTCAGCTTTTTCTTTTAACCTATCTGCTCTTTGACGTTTATAGTCTGCTACATCAACGTTAACTCTAGTGTATTGATAGTTATTGTTTTTAAGTGCTGTTGAGGTTAAATATTGCATTGAACGCATGTTCTCTCCTCTTTGGCCTATTAAAAAACCATTCAAGTGAGTACTTGGGACACTCAGTTGAATTACCTCATCCTCGCTAGTTGCATAAACATCGGTATTTAAACCAAAGAAAGAAAGTAAGTCTTCGAGATATTTCTTAGCAAAAATGATTGCTTCTTCGATAGAGTCATTGATCATTTTTTTCTCCCTTTGTTTTTATTTTTGCTCTTTGATTTTTGATTCGAGTTTTGCTTGTTCTTCAAGGAAACATCAGTTTTTGGTTTATCGATTAATTTAGCTTCTTGAACATTACTAATGTCTCTCCTCTTCTTTGTTGGCTTATCAGCCATTTTTTCCATTTCTTCTTCGTCTTCACGAAGGGCAATACTTTGTTGAATATATGCTACAAAACCACTTGTAAACCAGTAAAGGCTCAAGGCTGAGGCAAGTTCAACGGTGAATAAGAAAATCATAATTGGTAATAAATATTGGGTACTTTTACCAACCGCTGCGCTAACCTCACTCTGGTCGGCTTGTTTACCTGATCCAGCGTCTTTCATAATTTGTCTTAAACCTTTTTGATCTTTAGAGGTGGGCATTAGTTGTTTTGATTGATAATATTGACTGATAGCACTTAGAACAACTATGATCATGGCCGGCCAATATATACCGCTAGCTGAAAAAGCACTTCTGCCAAGGTTTACAATCCCAAATAAAGTATTATCAAAAAGGTGAATATTCGTTGTTAAGTGTTTCATCCAAGGCAAATTCCTAACCCAGGAATATGAAAAATTTATGACTGCGTGTTTATTGGCAATAATCTTATCTAGTCCGCTATAAAGACCGAAAAGAATTAATATTTGGATAGCAAATACCGGAAGAGTTCCAAGTGGACTAACTCCTTCTTCCTTGTATAGTTCCATTATCATTTGACCTTCTTTTTGTTTGTCTCCTTTAGTTTCTTTTTTAATCTTAGCCAGTTGGGGTTGCAGCTTTCTCATGGCCTTTGCTTGGTGGAGTTGTTTTTTTACCAATGGCCAGAGAGCTAATCTAAAAAGCACAGTAAAGATAATTAAAGCAAGACCAAAATTGTGGCCTGGCAAAATAGCATAGATTAGTACTAATAAATTAAATAGTGGTTTAACTATAAAAGTCGTATACATTAATAGCAGTCCTTTTCGTCTGTTTACTATACCACGCTCTGTTAATTACTGCTCAAGAAGCGATGATTTAATGAGTAGTTGTTGAATTAAATCATCTAATTCACTAGTTTTCATGGTAGCTAGCTGCCTGTTATGAACAGTTATAATAATGTTAGCATTTTGCTTGAATTTAGGATATTTTTGTCTAATAGACTCGTATAATCGTCTTCTGATTCTGTTTCTAACGACTGCTGACTTGTCGACCTTGCGACTAACAACAACAGCTAATTTGTATTTTTTGTCTGATTTAATAGGTATGTATTTCAAACTAATCTGTGATAAAGACACAGATTGTCCTTTGCGATATACGCTACTTAAACTATTGTGTCCATGAAAACGATTAATCTTTGCTAACACTCTTTTTGCTCTTTTAAGCAGTTATGTCTTTGCGACCTTTTGCTCTTCTTCGGGCTATTACATTCCTTCCAGCTTTGGAAGACATTCTCTTCATAAAGCCGTGTTCTTTAGCTCTTTGACGTTTTTTAGGTTGATAAGTTCTTTTTGGCATAGGTATTATTGTACCTAAAAAGTCTTCTAGAGAAAAATTATTGTTCTAAAAGCAATAAAAAAGTCTTTTTAACAATGTTTATTGTATTAAATTTTTTTATTTATCCACTTATTAGGTTCTTGTTTCCACAGTTCTATAGATTGATTGATGTGATGTGTAAAACTTTACTCTATAGCTATGGTTTTTAAGTTAGTTTTAAGTTTGGCTTGCCAAAGGGGTGTGGAAAAGTTTTATAATGTAGGGTATATTGTTGAGAGAAAAAGGGTAATTAAATGCAAAAAGATAGCCTGTGGCAAGCTGTTTTAGGAGAGATTGAGCTGTCAATATCAAGAGGAAATTTTCTTACTTGGTTTAAAAACACAGAGCTACTTAATGCAGACGATTCGACGATTATTATTGGTGTGCCTAACGTTTTTATTAAGCAACAGCTTGAGAGAAAATATAATCCTTTAATAAGTAGTCTTCTAGAAAAAAACGGTCTTAGTCCTAAATCAATAGAATATAAGATTCGATCGATGAATATTAAACCTTCTTACGATGATCCGGTAGTTTTTGGTAAAGCAGCTTCTTTAGAAGAAGAAGTCCCTAAGCTTTCTGGCAGTAGTTTGGCCCATTCTTACAGGCAGGGTTTAAATGAAAGATACACTTTTGATAACTTTGTTGTTGGCGCGAGCAATGAATTGGCTTTTGCCGCTTGTCAGGCCATAACTCAAACTCCAGGAAAAAAATATAACCCGCTTTTTCTGTATGGCGGTGTAGGTATTGGTAAAACCCACCTTATTCAAGCTGTTGGAAACTCTTTAAATGAAGAAAAAAAGGGTTTAAGGATTTTATATATTTCAACAGAACAATTTGTTCAAGAGTTTGTTGATGCTTTAAGATTTAGAAAAACTGCAGATTTTGCTGGTTTTTATCGCTCTGCTGATGTTTTGATTGTTGATGATATTCAATTTATTGCTGGTAAAGAAAAAATACAGGAAGAGTTCTTTCATACATTTAATGCCCTGCATCAGGCCAATAAACAAATTATTATTAGTTCGGATAAACCACCAAAAGATATACCTACTTTAGAAGAACGATTACGAAGTCGTTTTAATTGGGGGATGAGCATTGATATGCAAGCTCCGGATTTTGAAACAAGGTGTGCAATTATTCAAGCCAAGGCTTTAGGACATGAAGTTACCTTGTCGACAGATGTAATTGAATACCTTTCAAACAATATACCGACAAATATACGGGAGCTGGAAGGCGCTCTAAATCAATTGCTTGCTTTTTGTGAAATGCGTTCCTTAGAGCCTTCACTTGCTGTCGCTACAAGTCTTTTAGGGACAACAAAATCTAGACCTAAACATTTGAGCGCACGTCAAATAATTGAGAGAACGTCGAGACATTTTCAAGTGCCGATGGATGATATTTTAGGTCCAAAAAGAGATAAAGACATTGTTTTTCCTAGGCAAATAGCAATGTATATGCTTAGGAGTGAACTTCATTTAAGTTTTCCTAAAATTGCAAGAGAGCTAGGCAGAAAAGATCATACCACCGCAATACATTCAGTCGAAAAAATTGATAAACAATCGCGTCTCGATCCCAGCTTAAGACAAACTATAGCAGACATTAAGGAGCGCCTTTATGCTTAAGGGGGTGTTTAAAAACTGTGCAGATAGTGTTCTTTTAACGTTTAAAAGTCGGGCATTTTTTAAACAAGTAGAATTAGAAGAATTCGAGTTAGTGGAAAAAAGGACTTTTTATACAACTTCAATAACCAGTTTATTAACAGTTTTTAATCAACTAAAAAACTTGCTTTTAAGGAGGAAAAGGTTAGTTTTTTCACACAATCCACATAACCAATAACAATAAGTATTAAATTAATTAAGTAATTATTATGAAACTACAAGTAACACAAGAAAATTTAAACAAAGCTTTAGGATCAGTAGCTAGAATTGCAGATACTCACGGTACCTTGCCTGTTCTGGCTAACGTTTTGATTAAGGCAGTAAAAAACCGTTTGAGTATCGCTGCTACAAATTTGAACATTGGTATAACCCATTTCATAGGTGCCAAGATAGAGCAAGAGGGATTAATTACTGTACCCGCCAACTTGCTGGCTAGTTTTGTGGCAAGCTTACCTTCTGGAGTGATTAATATGGAGCTTGAAGGAAAAAAACTAAAAATATCGACTGAACAATATAACTCAACGATTAATGGCATATCAGCAGAAGAATTTCCTGTTATGCCAGCTATTGAAAAAGGCGATACTTTTACAGTTAAAGCTTCTGATCTAAAAAAAGGACTTCAACAAGTTGTTTTTACAGCTTCTTCAACAGACAGCCGTCCAGTACTTAGCGGTGTATTTTTTCATTCAGATGGTACTAAGTTATATATTGCAGCTACAGACAGCTCTAGATTAGCGGAAAAAAGTCTTGATTACAAAATAGCTAATCTTCAAACTCTAGTTCCAGCATCTGCAATGAATGATCTATTGAGAATTTTAGATGACGAAGTTGAAAAAGTTAAAATTATAAAAGATGAGCAACAAGCATTATTTAGTTTTGGTGATGTAGAATTAGTAACAAGGCTAATAGACAGCAACTTTCCTAATTATCAACCCCTAATACCAACTAAAAGTTCTGTAAAAGCGACTTTAAAAAGACAGGAATTTCTAAATATCGTTAAGGTATCAAGTCTTTTTGCTCGCGAGTCTGCAGGCAGTATTACGGTAGAAATTAAAGAAAAAAGCGTCGAAATTAAATCTTTAGCCTCACAGTTAGGAGAAAACACGGCGACAGCTGAAGCAATAGTTGAAGGAAGTGGCAATATAACAATAAACTCCAAATTTTTAATAGAAGCTCTTAATGCTTTTGATGGAGAAGAAATAACTTTTTCATTCAACGGTAAGCTTGAACCAGTGTTATTAAAAGATCCTAAAAACTCTGATTATGTTCACGTTATAATGCCCCTCAAGTCCTAAAAAGGTTCATGATAAAAAAGATAAGGCTTCAAAACTTCCGATCATACAAAGACAAAACTCTTATCTTTGGCTCTGGTATAAATGTTATCGTAGGTCCTAATGCTGCTGGAAAAACAAACATTCTAGAAGCTATTTTAGTCTCTAGAAAAGGAGGATCTTATCGAGCTAAAGATATTGATTTAATTTCTTTTAATAAAGAATGGTCAAGAATAGAATACTTTGAAGAGAACAACCAACGAACAATTAAAATTGAAAAAAATAAACTACCGACAAAAATTATAGAAATTGGCTCTAAAAAATATAAAAGAATACCGCCTAGCCTAAGAACCCCAACAGTTATATTTGAACCAAACCACCTACAATTACTAAGTGGTTCACCTGAGAAAAGAAGATCTTATCTTGATAGTTTATTAGAGCAAACAAATTATGAATATGGCGCTCTAATTAATAAATATATAAGAACTTTAGCTCAAAGAAATAAGCTTTTAAAAAGTCAAAACTTTGCTCTAAAAGAATATTTTTTTCCTTGGAATATCAGACTTAGCCAACTAGGTGGACAGATAGTAAAGCTACGTCAAGAAATGGTAGATAAAATAAACACTAAAATACCAAGAATATATATAAATATATCAGGAGGAGGCATCGAAACGTCAATAAGATATATAAGTCAGTTGCCACAGGAAGAATACGAGAGCAATTTATTAAAAAAATTAGAAATAAATCTAAATAATGACAAAAAAATAGGTTTTACTTATTATGGACCTCATCGTGATGACATAGTTTTTTTATTTAATGGCCATTCCTCAAACACCTATGCTTCAAGGGGTGAGTTACGATCAGCAGTACTTTCTTTGAAAGTTTCAGAATTTGAGATTATCAAAGACAAAATAAATGTTAGTCCGGTGATGCTGTTAGATGATGTTTACAGCGAACTTGACAACAAAAGACGTGAATCTTTAACAAAATACCTAGAAAACCAACAAACTTTTATAACGACAACAGACGCAGATTTAATAAAAAAACATCAAAACAAAATGATTAAAATAATAAATCTTTAAATAGGTGGTTGTTGTAAAGACTGGCTATTGCCGAGATCGATTGTTTGCTGAAAATTTCCAGAAGACTGATCCCTTTCATAAAGAGGTTGAGTCTTTGAAGGTTCAAGATTTTGGTTTTCTCCAGGGTTAGTAGTTATTAAGCTCGTTTCCGTCGGGCTAGCCACTATTTGAACATGGACATGATTTTGCCCGGCAAAGAATAGACCTTGTCCTACTGGGAATTGACTTAATCTTTTCTTTTCTTCTGAAGTTAACTTAAAGACATCTGCTAATATGTCAACTGCTGAAGGAGACTGTTTCAGTAGAAATTGCATAGATGCATTAGCAACAACCGCTCTTCCCATCCTTGAGCCTATGAAGTCTTCAACATCTTGAGAAATAGTAGTTATTCCTAAATTATATTTTCTAGCTCTTTTAGCGATACTGAAGATGAAGTTAGCAGAATCTTCAAAACGCATTAGTTGCCAAGCCTCATCAATAATTAAAATACGCCTTTTTTGATCTATTTTTGTCTTATTCCAGATGTAGTTTAAAACTATATACATCGCCACCGGTCTTAATTCATCTTCTAGGTCTCTGATATTAAAAACAGCTAAAGAATTGTTAATATTAATATTAGATTGTTGAGAAAAAATACCAGAAAAAGTACCGGTAGTGTACTTTCTTAGTCTCTGCGCTAGTTGCGGACCGCTGCCACCCATATGCAGCAGAGTGTCATAAAGGTCAGATATTGTTGGTGGCGGAGAGCGGTGTGTTAGAGGATCGTTAGTAATTCCAGCTCTGGCGTAAGTTTCAATTAAAGCTGCGTCAAGATCAGCCTCTTCACTCGGAGCAAGTACCGGTATTGGCACAGCTGCACCACCCAATAATTGAGCTTGGGCACCACCCATCATCAATCTGAGCAAGCCGTGTAATGTAATTAAATTGCTCCGCAGGGCGTTGTCAGCCTCTTCAGAGTCGACTACTTCCGGTAAATCAAAAGGATTTATCCTAGTCGAAGAATTTAGGCTTAGTCTTACGTAAGCTCCACCTACAGCATCACACATCCTTTGATATTCATTTTCAGGGTCGATAATGAATATCTCAGTACCAAACATCATACTTCTCAGAGCCTCTAATTTAACCAGAAATGATTTACCAGCTCCAGATTTGGCAAAAACAACTGAATTACCGTTTTCCAACGAAAAACGATCAAAAATTACCAACCCGGAATTATGCATATTAACGCCGTATAAGATGCCAGAGTCTTGACTTAGATCAGCACTTGTAAAAGGAAAACTGGTACTAAGTGCTCCGGTACTCATATTGCGACGGATTTGAAGCTGATCGGTCATTTGAGGAATGGTACTAGTGAAAGCCTGTTCTTGCTGAGAGGTCGCTGGCTTAGAATAAATTAATTGTTGGCCGAGCATAGACTCTACCTTATGACTAACAAATTCTAATTCTTCCATGTCTCCTGCGTATATAGTAAAGTAGAGACCAAAGCGGAAAAATCTTTCTTCACCAACCTGAAGTTTATCTCGCATTTCTTCGGCATCAGAAATTGCGGCTTGTTTTGCAGGGTCCCTAACTTTTCCCTTTTCCTCGTCAATTTGAATACCAGCCTCTAGACGTGTTACTTTCTTGCGGAGGTTATCTAATACTATTCTGCTTTCAACAGGATAAACATATAAACTTAGATCCATTACTTCATCAAGGTTGACCATTCCAGAAAGCCAACCGGTATATAAATTTCTAGGATATCCGTATACATAAAAAGTTCTAGCGAATCTAGTGCCCAATTGAAAGAATGTCGAGCTAAACTCTAAGGAGCTTGGTGCAATAAAATCCCTAAGAGCCGTAATACCTTTTCGAAAAGCCGCTTGTACTTCTTGTTGCTCTTGTTGTTGATGCTGCTGAGCAATTACCACCGGGTCAACGGCCGGTTTTTTCTTAAAAAGCGCCATCTTCTAGCTCCCTTTGTAAATGACTTTGAACGGCATTGCCCTGACCTTTAGTAATGACATCAGCTGACAAATCATCAAAGTTCTTTAATTGTTGCCTGGTTGCCGTGTCTGGATTATAGGTATCGTAAAACAACTCGATTAGTTCCTGAGTATCTAAAGGTAGCCCTTGAATATTACACTGTCCTAAACCAGCTAAAATTGCTTGAACTCTGTTTCTTAGCTCTGTCTTCGCTCTTTCAAGGTCATCTTCGTTAATTACTACATGCTGTTCTTTGTTGCTAAATATACCAGCTAGTCCTGTTATGAAGTTTTTACTTTCAGTTAAAGCTTTTTCAACCTCATCATGGGGGAAGAAGGGTATAATAATGTAAAACTTTTTATCCATTATGTTAGTTTGTTGGCTTAGATTATCAATATATGTAATATAATCGTCCATCAACAAAGCTAGTAACATATTGTCGTGTTCGGTCCGTATTTTATCTAACTTTTCGATATAAGGTTGCAGATCAACTCTTTGTGAACGAACAGATATTTGGATTGGAAAATATAAAGAATTTAAGAATCCTTGGTATGAAAACTCAACAGCTTCTTGTTCTTGGGGACTCATTAAATCAAAGTTAATGCTTTTTACCATCACAACCGAACGATAAGAACCGTCATTCATGATGACAATCCCATCTCGTATTTCGGCTATCTGCAGAGAATTCTGAGTACTATTTGGGTTGGTCTTTGGCTTTTGAGATGGCCCAGACGGAGGTATAACTCCCGGTGCCCCACCGTTATTAGTTGAATATTGCACAGAAGGTGGCACAGACGGAGCTAGTCCGGCTTGGGGACTAACCATATTTGGTTGAGTGACATCATTAATGTTTTGACCTGGGTTGTTTGCTGGATTCATTTCCCACCTTAATGTAACGATATAGATACTTCGTCAGGACCACTCTTTGTGTTAGAGGATTTATTTATCTCGTGAGATATTACACTGACCTTTAGATCATCACGTTTAGACATATTAATTATAGCAGGATCTGGAGTTTTGCTAGTAGTTGGCGATAGTGTTGTTTTTATTGTTTGCACCACAGTCGAGGCGGTAGACTGGGTTTGTTGAGGCTGGGTTTTTATTACTTTAGTCCTTAAAGAATGCATGTTATTTAATGAAGCTTCACTATTTTTACGAGCCTTGAGTAGCTGTTGATCTATTTCTTCTTCGGATGGAAGATTATTGACCACAGAATTAGTCACTTTTCCAACTATTTGTGGTTGATTATTGATTCTTGTATTCCCTCGTATATTATTTAAGTTCTCGATTAACTGTTGGCGACGTTGAGCTGTATCTGCGTTCAGCATCATATTAACTTGCTGGGCGATTGGATTAGCTTTTTCATCAAACAAATCTTGTGCTTCAGGAATGTCGTAGTCAGGAACATCGCTAGGTAGTGATGAAGCGCTGATTAACCTATCTGAATCTTGATTATTGATAATTGGGTTTTGAAAGACATTGTTGACATTTTTAATTGCCCACCCCCTACTATCAATAGTATTAGCCAAAGCTTGTAGTCTAGACTTAACTTCTATCTGACTTAAGCCATTAGTACGAGAAATCTCAACTTTTTTTGGGACCGTTATAGTAACCAATTCTTTTACACCACTTTGTGCCCATATTCTTCTTCTTGGTTTGATAAAAAACTTTAGCTTGGCTAGAGCCCAAACTTCTGTTGGCTGATCTTTACCAAAAGGATAGGCCAAAAAACCAGCGAATAAGGCTATCGGAACAGTAAAAATATCTAATAATTCTGCATGATGACTATATAGAAAATAACTTAAATAAAGAACAATTACTGCTACCAAGGCATATATGAATTGTCTAAAGCTTAAGGGGCCTAAAAGCTTATCTTCAGCCTCTACATCTTGAATAAGTTTGTATGTTGCCATATAGCATTAGTATAACACCTTGTATAAGAGCTAATATAAAGATATAATTTGATCAAAATGAAAGGTTTAAAACTAAAAAAACTACCAAAAATATTTTTTACATTAGCGCCATTTATATTTATTGGTCTAGTTCTTTCTTTCTCAATAATCACAGCTAACTATAAGAGCCAAAGTTTAACTTTTTGCCAAAACAGTTCTGAATGCCAAGTATCAAATATTAGATTGACTAATGGTTGTGGTTCGGGCTCGGGTCATGTTCAAACCAGTATAAACTTTGGCTGTAATGGCAATCCTTGTCCGCCCGCCCCTCAAACAACAAACAATCCGCCATATTGTTCAACTAACCATAACGGTATCATCGATCTAATGTTTGCGATTATTAGGTTTCTGTCTGACGGTGTTGGTTTAGTGGTAATCGCTTCAATAGTTATTGGCGGCGTGCAATATATTGTCTCTAGAGGAGAGCCAAATGAAACTCAGAAAGCGATAAAAAGATTAACCAGCGCTTTATTGGCCTTAGTT
>JAJZKE010000022.1 GCA_021809645.1 bacterium
CATTTTAATATATGCATATGAATTTTGAGAATTTTTCTTCTACCGACTATGAGATTATCATGTCTACTTTTGAAATAATAACTTATATTGATAACGATGGCGCACGACGCTTCCTAAATGATCATCGAAGTTTAAATATACTCCATGAATTAAATAGAATATTTACGCGTCGAAGTGATTACAATAGTGAAGAATTTACTTCTCAAAAAATTCGTGTTTTAAAAGATTTAATTGAAATTGATCTTTTTAAATCTGAGATTGATCATATAACCTTTGAGGATATAAGCAATTTAGGTGAAGATAATATTTAATAAGAAATGGTAAAGAAATGAGTATTTTTAAACGAAAACTGGTTGAACGGAAAGAGACTATAACTGAGGCACCAACAGCCTGTATTGGCCCAGAATGTAGAAATTATTTAGGTCGAACATGTACTGATTCAGTAGTAATAACTGAGATTTGTAATAATGATCAAAGGCCAACTAATCCCGAAAATGACGTATACGCAATAAAATGGTATAGGTGTCATAATGGACCAACTGTTGAAATAGTTAGGCAAGATATTTATTTTTCTAATGGTGTTGATCTGCCCGTAATTTCCCAAAATCACAGAGTATATCGAGTTCCAACTCATTTTATTGAAGGTTACTTGCCTAACAACTAATTTGTTTTCTTTGATTTAACACTTTGTTCTAATGATGTTTCAGCTGCTAATTTTTTAATACGTTCATTAATTAGTCGAATATTTTGTTGAACTTGCTCTAACATCATTAGTTGATCATAAGCTAATGATTTTAATTTATCGATATCGTTAATTTTATTTGGGTCCATTAAAATCCTCCAACATTAAAGCCTACTTCGACCCACCGGCCAAAAGTCTGATTATATATTAGCGTCAAAGAGCCTCCAGGTGAAAGTGTTCTTGTTGCTGCCCCGAGACTTAAACCAGTGGTGGTACTACTGGTAAAAGTTAGTGTATAGCCTGATGCTGTAGAATTGGCGTTAACTACTGTTATTAATTGTCCATCGCCAACAACATTAGATACATTACCACTGCCAGATGCAAAAGTAATATTAGCTGGTGGAGCAATAGTGACCGAAGAGGTAGTGGCAGACTCTGAAGCACTTGAAGTTAAGGCCACACAACTAGCGTTCGGATTTACTGTAAAACCACTACTAACTGTTTGATAATCTGGAGTGAATGATGTTGTAGAAGCATTTAGCAGCCCAATGTTATTGGTCGCTGCAGAATAAGGTAAGTAACTAATACCATTGTCTTGAAGTTTTCCTATTGCCAAGCCAATTTTCATATCTAGAGATGATCCACTGGAACTAAGGCCAGCATCATCGATCATCACACCAACATGTTGAAAACCACTGGCACCGCTATTAAATACTCCCGTCGAGTAAAAACTAACTGATTCTATACCGGTTATAGTGCCGGTGCCAACACCCTGATAGACCTGACCATCCCAATAACCTATACCCCATCCTTGACCAGACCCGGGTATATTATCAGATGAATTGTTCTTAACAAATGATATTGCAGCATTATTGGCTTCAACTGTCGGTACGTTTACATATCCTTCAGCATTAACAAGCGGTGTTACCACGCCTGATGCATTAGTGTATTTAACTTCATTTTGTATTACCGGGCCTAGGCCTAAAATTACACCTATGCTCGCATCACCAGCCGATTGGGCAAAAGTAAAAACCCCGTCTATTTCTAGTATTGCCCTCGGCCCAATTGGGGCTGGACCATCTGGCTGAACACCAAACACACCCCCTCTGTAATCAACGGTTGGATTAATATTAATCCATAGTCCTGTACCTAGTAAGTCATCGATATTTGTTGAGGTCACATAAGTAACTCCAGAAGTAAATATCGTACCGCCGGTTATAGTTAGGTTTGTCGGCCCTGAAACATATTTACAATTATTTAGACTGGTATATGATGAGTTTTGAGTGAGTGCAGAATAAGAAACAATAACTTTCTCTGTAGTTGATCCGACAGTAATGATAAGACTAACCTCTCCAGTCGTCGGAGCATCGACAAACTCGGTCAAATCTAATGATTGAGAGCCAGTAAAATAAGTATAAGGATTAATTCCTGTCATATCACTATTGGGCATTGTATAGATCGGTCCAGTAGTTTGAGTAAAGGTATTAGAAAAAATAGCACCGATCGACTGTCTAATTGCTCCGCCAGTAAAACCACCCGTTTCAGCCGAAAATGACGAATTAGGCAGTCGGAAATCACCAGCGACCGACAAATCTCCGGTTATCGGACCGCCGCTTAAAGGTAGGTATGTTGAGGCTGCTTCAGATACTGATAAACCGCCAAGGTTTGCTAAAGCTTCGGCAGCATTAGCGACATCCTTTAAGTTATTTTCTGCTTGTAGTGCATTAATTATCCGACTATCGTTTCCTTCAGCAAAAGTACCTGGTGAAGTACCTGGCGTAGGTATTTGACCGATAGTAGCCACGTCACTTGGAGATGATCCAAAACCAACGTTCATGATTGGTTGGTTATTGAAAGATATGGGTGTATTAGCTGAAGCTAATGCTTGAGTGACCGAATTAGCTTTAAGATTACCTGATCCGTCACTGAAACTTAAAAGATAATCATTTAGGATATTACCCCAAGTACCTTGATCACCACCGACTACTGGAAGTTTAGGCATTTTTATTTTTACCCCATATATACAATACTTTTATAAAGTCATTCTACTACATTTTTTAAGTTAAGCACAATAAAAATAATCTATTTTTTAATGATTCATACCTTTATGATTATTTTTACGGTAATATATTGTTATGGGTAAAAAGTTTAAGGTATATATTTCAGTTATGTTGCTACTAATAGTCTTGCTTTTAGGCACAATGCTTGGCGGTATTATTTATGTTGTCAGTCGAGTTAACAGTGAAGCCTCTAGCGTCCAACAAAAAGTTAATGATATCAATAACGGCTTGACTAACTTAAATAACGAACTACGTGATATCAATAATCAACTTAGTAAGCAGACAACTTCACTAAATAACCTAAACGGTATTACTGGCATACCTAAGCCATAATTTTAGCTAATTCACTACTAACTATATTCCAAGAATCTTGGGCAGCATTGATGTTATAGGTATATGGATTAGTATCGTTAAAGAAGGCATGTCCACAGTCAGGATAGACTTTAGAATCATAATCTACATTAGCTTCTTTCATTCTACTCTTAAGATCATCTAATGAGGCCATTAGAGATTCATCTTTCTGTCCATAAAAAGCTCTAACTGGGCATGAGATTTGCTGAAGCTCTTCAACGGCTTGGTCAGCATGACCATAAAAAGGAAACGCAATTTTTAGTCTTGGTTCTTTAATTGCCAAAGCATAACTATAAGTACCGCCAAAACAAAAACCAGTGACGGCAATTTTTTGATGAGTCTCAGGGAGATTATATAGATAGTTAAAACAGTCTTCTAGCCGATTGGTAGTTTTTTCGCCAAAAGAAGGATCCTGCATGGGCGTCATTAATTGTCTAAGTTTAGGTTGCGCTTCAGAACGGCTCTTTGGATCAAAAAGTTGTTGCTGCAACTTAGTAGCATCAACGCTTGAAAAATCAATTTCTAATAAAAGATTAGGGGCTAACGCAATATATCCTTCTTTAGCAAATCGATCAGCTATTGATTTAATATGATCTACTAATCCCCAGACTTCATGAATTACTATAATTCCACCTTTAACTTGGCTGTCGGGCTTGGCTAGATAAGCTTCAATTTCCTTATCTGAATTAACTTTGATCATTTGACCCATAAACTGCTCCTCTTTTTATTTAATTATATAATATGACATTTATCTTTAATTTTACTGTGGGATCTTTATTCTATAAGTTATTTATTTAGGGTGTTATACTTCGGTATATGGAAAATTATACCGATCTCTATAAAGTGGGTATTCCTAAACCCAATAAATGGCCTGGAGTCTTTGGGTCATATAAGCTAGTTAAACCGAATATAAAAATTGGTATCTGGAATATATTTTCTGTTATTGGCCTAGGGGTCATTTTTTTAATAATTGCTGAATTTATATTTTCTGCTTTTTTTCATCAAAAATTAACGATCACTATTTTAGTCGATATAGTTGAGTACATAGCCGGAGCCTTCATGCAGGTATCGATTATCTATTTGTACTTTAATTACTTGAATGGGCGAGAAGTTAAATTATCAGAAACATTACATTATGGTTATAGCCATGTTCTAAAAATGATTGGTTTACTGATTGTTATGTCTGTGGTTTTAATAGCTAGTCTGATATTTTTGATTGTACCTTTTTTCTATATATTACCTAGAATCTATTTGGCACCATATTTGTTAGTGGCTGATAACTTAAAAGTTAATCAAGCAATTGGTAGCAGTTGGCATCTAACTAAGAATAATAGCAAAAAAGTATATGGCATAATTGGCATCAATTTATTATTAGCATTACTATTTCTAACATTTATCGGCATACCTTTTGCTATTTATTGGGGAGTTATCAATTCAGCTTCATTTGCACTTTTAACTCTTTACCTCCTTCAGCCTAAGACTAAGAAGAATAAAAAAGTTAAATTAAGTTAGTATATTATTCCACTTAAGAGGTGGATATTTCAAATATAATTTTATTGATTCCTGAGAAGCAACGTATATAAGGTTATCTTTTCTAAGTAATAATCTATTATTGTCAACGGGGTATATTTGATAGTTTTTAAAGTATTTTTTATAGTTAGCATGAAATTTATTAACAATTGAATCTTTTTTTATATCACTAATAACGTTGGCGGCCAATATTCCTGATTTACTTAAGGATGATGCCGTTAATCTAGCAAACTTTTTAGAATTAATTTCCTTAGGTATTTGATGATCATAGTAGGCATCGATAATGATTAGGTCATATATTTTTTTGTTGGTTTTTAAAAAATGTAATCCAAAGTCGTTTATTATTTTAAGATTTTTAAGTTTATGAAAATTAAAATATTTAATAGCAATATCTTCCAGTTGATTATCCGGTTCTATAACATCAATTTGCATATTATTATATTTTTCGGCTAAATATGACGGCAAGGTGTAAACGCCTCCTCCAACTACTAAAACCTGATGCGGTCTTAATGATTTAACTATTTCAACAAGACGTCGATTATACCTAAACAAAGGTATATCGGTTCTATATAAAGGAATTCCTGAATGGACAGTTAGATCACCACTCCCATAAAGAAGTCGTGCTGGTAGACCGTTTTTTTCTAGTCTTTCAATTACTTTATAGTTATCAAACTCAGTTGAAATTTCATCGATGACTTTAACCTTAGGATCCATGATTTTTTTATTACAGTTTTTTTATAACTCTATTTTTCCTTCAGGCAAGGATTTTGGACCACTAAGAAATTTATGTCTCAATAGAACTTTTTGAAGTGTCTGATAAACCTTTTCGGCTTGTTCGTAACTCATACCTAATTTTGCTACAGATAAAGGTTGGCTTTGACCAGCATTTTGTTTAAAATTTAAGACTAATCCGTTGGAATCATAATGAATATCTAAGGCATCCGAATACATTGTTCGTTGATCAATAGCTAAAAGCATAATTATATTACTTGGTATTGATTGTGAAATAAGCGGATCAACAACATCTTCAACGATTAAATCATTGACGTCATATCCTGCTAATGACCAGAGTTCGAGCGCATCTTGATCGTCCATTTGATAAAGATTAATTAATTGCTCGAGTAATTCTTCTGGTGGTTTATCTTTACCAGATTCAATTCTTATAAGACTGTCCATATCAATCTCAACAGCTCCACAAACATCTTCTATCGAGCGTCGATATTTATTTCTTATACGCTTAAGATAAAGCCCAAGACTCTTATATGGTGTATTAGGACCAGGAGTATTTCTCACTCCCTTTATATTAACTCCACGGCGTTATTTAGTGCAAGGCTAGTTAATCATCGAGTATAATTCTAACATGGATATATTGAGAAACGTGAACTTGTCTAATTACTCAACTATGGGGCTTGGAGGGCAAGCTAGTTATTTAGTTAATATAGAAACTAAACAAGAATTAATTAAGGCTTTAAATTTTGCTAATTTAAATAAACTTAAAACCATAATGATCGGTGGTGGTAGTAATATTATTTGGCGAGATGAAGGTTTTAAAGGATTGGTAATAGTTAATGGTATTAGAGGTTTCGAAATTGAAAATGAAGATGATGAAGGTGCAGATATTTTGATTGGAGCAGGAGAAAACTGGGATAGTGTAGTCGACAAGGCAGTATCTTTGAGCCTAAGTGGCATTGAATGTTTGAGCTTAATACCTGGCAGCGCTGGAGCTACGCCAGTTCAGAATGTTGGTGCTTACGGTCAAGAGATAGCAAAAAGTTTAGTAAGTCTTGAAGCCTACGATAACAAAAGTGAAAATTTCGTAACTATGCTTAATGAAGATTGTCATTTTAGTTATCGAAGTAGTTGTTTTAAAAAAAATATTGGTCGTTATTATATTGTTTCCATTAGATTACATTTAGGTAAAACTCATATTCGTGAACCTTTATATAAAACGTTATCGCAATATTTAAATGATCATAAAATTAACGATAGATCTCCAAATACTATTAGACAAGCAGTAATCAATATCAGACGGTCGAAATTGCCAGATCCTAAATTAGTCAAAAATTGTGGTTCTTTTTTTAAAAATCCAATAGTATCTAATGATAAATATATGAAACTTAATGATAAATATAAAAATGTACCTCATTGGCCAAGCGCTAAGGGTCAGATAAAAATATCAGCAGCTTGGTTAATTGAAAATGCTGGTTTCAGTAACTACAGTGACCCTATCAGCGGTATAGCTGTTTGGAAAAATCATCCTCTAGTGTTAGTTAATGAACGAGCTAAAAAAACAGCTGATTTATTAGATTTTAAAAAAATACTTATAGATTCTGTAAAAGAAAAATTTGATATTAAATTAGATCAAGAACCAATCTTGCTGCCTTAAGACGGCAGAGGAAAGTCTTTAACAAACTCCCTAATTTCAGAACGAATTTTAGCCAATTTTTTATCATCTCGATAATTAGCTAAGGACTGATCAATCCAGTCAGCTATTATATCCATCTGGCTTTCCTTCATGCCTCTTGTAGTTAACGCTGGTGTGCCAAGTCTAATACCGCTTGGATCAAAGGGGGGTCTTTTATCATAAGGTATAGCATTTTTATTAACTGTTATGCCTGATTTTCCTAAAGCTATTTCAGCTTCTTTACCAGTTATTTTCTTGTTTTCTAGATTTATTAAAAGAAGGTGGTTGTCTGTACCTCCAGTTACTAAGTCATAGCCTTTATCAAGAAGATTATTTGCTAGTCGTTTAGCATTTTTAACTATCTGATGACCATATTCTTTAAAAGAAGGCTTAGATGCTTCATATAGGGCAACGGCAATCGCGGCTGTTTGGTGATTATGAGGACCACCCTGCAATCCAGGAATAATAGCTCGGTCTATCAAAGTTGGTAGATTATCTTTGGTTCTCTCGACTGCTTTAAGTGGGGTTGATGGCTTACCGTTACACAAAATAAGAGCTCCTCGAGGTCCACGTAGAGTTTTGTGAGTAGTTGTCATGATAACGTCAGCAATACCTGAGGGAGACGGATGATCTCCTGATACGACTAATCCGGAAATATGAGATATGTCAGCTACCAGCCAAGCACCACATAGATCGGCAATCTCACGTAATTTTTGCCAATCAAAAATTCTTGGATATGCTGTAGCTCCAGTAAAAATTAATTTAGGTTTTTCTTTTTCTGCTAGTTTTGCCATAGCTTGATAATCCAGATATCCATCTTGGCCAGTAGTATACTGAACCGCATTATATAATTTGCCTGAAAAATTAACCTTTAAACCATGGGTTAAATGACCGCCAAAGTAATAACCCAAACCCATGACTTTATCACCTGGATTAACTAAAGCAAAATAAATTGCTTGATTAGCTGGTGATCCAGAATATGCTTGGACATTGGCATGGTTAACGTCAAATAGTTTTTTAGCTCTGTCTCTAGCTATATCCTCAACTTGATCAACTATCTCACAACCACCGTAATATCTTTTGCCGGGATATCCTTCGGAATATTTATCAGTTAATCTAGAACCAAGCGCTTTAAGCACCTCGGAAGATGTATGATTCTCGCTAGGAATCATCTCTAAGCCTTCGCTCTGTCGTTTAATCTCTTCTTCAATAAGTTTAAAAATAACTTGATCTGCCATTATTATCCCTTTTAATTATTTTATATCTTTAAATGTAATATTCGAAATAGATTATTGCCAAAATATATTTTGGTATATACTAAAAAGCAGTAAGTAACAAAAACAAATATTGTAAAAATATATCATATATGGTAGTTTAATAATCTATGCCTACTTCAACTGAAAAAATTGGTGACCTTATATCTCAGATAAGACAAGAAAGAGGTCTTTCACAAGCAGAATTTGCCCGACGCTTGGGAACCAGTCAGTCGGCCATTAATAGAATAGAACACGGCCGGCAAAATCTAAGCCTTGATACCTTGGGTCGTATCAGTGATGTTCTTAATAAACAGCTTATTAGTTTAAGTGGTGAAGCAGTTAGTCTGAGAATTGAAGGCGGTCATCAACTACACGGGGATATCAGCCTTAAGACATCTAAAAATGCAGCTGTCGGATTACTTTGTGCCAGCATATTAAACGAAGGCGTAACTCGTTTTAAATCTTTTCCTAAAATTGAAGAAGTTTATCGCATCATTGAAGTTCTAGAAAGTATTGGAGTTAGTGTCCGATGGTTAGAAAACAATGATATCGAGATAAGAAGACCTAAAAAATTAAATCTTGAGAATATTAATAGTCAGGCAGCAAAGCTAACTAGAAGTGTGTTGATGTTTATCGGTCCTCTAATTCACGAGTTTGATGATTTTAAAATACCCTATGCTGGAGGCTGTAAACTCGGCACTAGAACAGTTCAGCCTCATCTTTTTGCCTTAGAAGAATTTGGAGTTAGTATTATAGCCTCTACTGGTCATTACAATATTACAGTTAATAGAAAAGAAGCTGATCGAATCGCTCTTTATGAAACTAGTGATACGGTAACTGAAAATGCTTTAATGGCCGCTGCAAAATTTACCAATGAAACCACTATTGAGTTTGCTAGCGCCAACTATGCTATCCAAGAATTATGCCTTTTTCTAAGAAAATTAGGAGTAGATATTAAGGGCATTGGAACAACTACATTAAAAGTTAAAGGTTTAAAAAATATTAAAAAGAATATTGTTTATACTCCCAGTGAAGACCCAATTGAAGCAATGTTTTTCGTAACCGCAGCAATAACAACTAATTCAAAAATCACTATTAAGAGAGTACCAATTGAGTTTATGACTATTGAGCTTCTAAAATTAGAAAAAATGGGTCTTAAGTTTGATGAGAGTGAAAGGTATAAAGCTCATAATGGTTATACCGATTTGATTGATTTAACTATCTATCCGCATAACGGTGAGCTTATAGCACTCAGTGATAAATTGCATTCGCTGCCCTACCCTGGTTTAAATACTGACAATCTGCCATACTTTGTGCCAATCGCTGCCTGTGCTAAAGGACGCACTCTAATCCATGATTGGATGTATGACAATCGAGCGTTATATTACACTGAACTTTCTAGGATCGGTGCTCAAGTTGAATTGGCAGACCCACATCGACTATATGTAACTGGACCAACAAAGTTTCGCCGGGCTGATCTAGTATGTCCACCTGCCCTCCGGCCAGCATCTCTTCTTTTGATAGGTATGTTAGCAGCTGATGGAATTAGCGTCCTTAGAAATGTTTATACTATTAACCGTGGATATGAAGACTTAGCTTCTAGATTAAATGAACTAGGTGCTCATATTACAGTTATTCATGATTTTTAGGTATAATGCAGAGTTATATGCGGGTGTCGTATAACGTTTATTACCCCGGCCTTCCAAGCCGGTGACGGGAGTTAGACTCTCCCCACCCGCACCAGAAAAATTGAACTCTTTTCAATCATTGTTAATAGTAAAGTTAGCTTGGTTTTGGATTATATTATTAAAATCACTACTAACATTAATCGGATATATTTTTACTATCCTATTAATTAAATTAGCACCTGAATAATTATGATGATTAATTGATATATCAGCTAGACCATACTTATTGGGCTTAACTACCAGCATACTTTCATCACTAGCAATTAGAATTTTATTGCCGTGAGAGTCACTAATGTAATGCATCAAGCTAACACTAAAAAATACTGATGATATTACGGCTAAAGATAATATGACAAAACCCAAACTATGATATTTATTTATTGCCATTGCCAGTTATTTTTTAAGTAATTTAAATTATCAGTTTTATTTTCATTAACTGCAGCTATTATGTAAAAGTTGTCACCATTGGATGCATTAGAGTTAGGGTTATATACAATATCTTCAAAAAACGACAATAAATTATTATTGTGCTTATAGTATCCATTAATAAAGTAAGTTGATTGACCTTCAAATGTAGTATTTCCTTGGTTTGTTATTTTAAAATTAGAACCTTGCTTGGTAATTTGTTGTGCATAAGCCTTGACAGCAGTACTATTAAAAACCTGGTTAATGGATGTACCAATAGGCAGGCTCATACTGAAGATATCATATGCTTGAGTTGAAGCACTAAGAGAACTACCGTTATATATTTTTACATTACAGCTACCCTTTGAGTTACTAACTTTAAATGCCGAACTAATTTTAAAACTAAAACATGGTGTATTAACAGACATTAAAGGAGAACTACTGGTAGAATAACTGCTGTTAGTTGAGTTAGAAAGAGAAACCATATTATACGTCCAAGTTCCCAGACCAGATAGCAATGCTAAGATCGGGAATGCTATACCCAGTATCTTCATAGGTCCAATAATATATTTATAGCTAACTGTGTATAGGACAATACCGATAACACCCAATATAACGCCAAGAATTGGCATCAGCAGTATACCGCTAGCTATACCAAATACTCCAACTATTAAGGCAATGATTACCCAATGCTGCTTACTATTATTTTGGGCAATAGCATAACTAGGTATATTAGCATTTCCAGTATTAGTCATTGGAACCGGAGGATAAGATGGAGAAGCGATATTATTAGCCGGTCCGTTAGAATATACCTGACTAACATTTGATTGAACTGGAGGTTGAGGAGTAATCGGTTGTTGAACTGGTTGGCTTTGCGTTAATGGGGTTGATTGAACTGGAGGTTGAGGAACTGCTTGATTACTAGTTGTTGGTGCTTGTTGGACTGGTTGGGAAGCTGGTTGCAGCTGTAGCGAATAACCACAGTTACCGCAAAATAAAGCGCCTGGCTCAACTGATTGTTTGCAATTTGGACATATAATCGAATTTTGCATTTTTATATATTCTTGTTGTTTTTATTTATAATTAGCCTTATTTAAGCACGTTGACCACAACTAATACAATAAATGGAATGATTTTTGTTTATATATCCACAATGACGACAATAATTAGTATGACCAACAGCTGATAAGCCGATAGATTCATCTCTAGCCCTTGCCTTATAGAATAAATTAAATAAGTTTATAGTTAAAGCCAGTGTTATGGCAAAAGATAGAAGCATTAATAAAGTATTTCCTGAAGACAAACCAAAATCGTATATCCCGTGAAGTAAAACTGCTGACAGAAAAGCAATTATTACAGTTAAGAAGCTTCTTTTATTTAATTTGGCTTTAATTAAGAAGTAACCAATCATAGCAGTTAGTGCTGAATGGAAAAGTGGCGTTAAAACTATTCTGGCAATACCAACTTTAGAACCAAATTGAACAGTATATAAGATATTTTCTGGGATACCGAAACCTAATCCGACTAAAGCAAAATATATTATGCCATCCGTATGTTCATTAAAATATTTCTTACGATAGATAAAACCAGCTAAAGGCCAAAATTTTAAAGATTCCTCAATTATCCCAACGACAATAAAACTTATTAGCATAGTTACTAGTGATACACCAGGTTTAGTATCTTTAAGTGGTACTAATAAATTTTCTATTATGCCAGCTATAATTGCCGCAACAATTCCAAATAGAAAAGCCGTCCATAATGCCCCTACCGGTTCTTTCTGTCCTTTATCACTTTTTAAAAGAAAAAAAGTAAAACCAACACCGATAACTATAAAAACTAAAACTAGTATAAAGATGTACATTTTTGTTTAATATATTATATGAGGTAGTATACTATATTTTAATAATGTATAATCACCTCTGTTAATAGATCGTGCCCCGATAGCTCAGTTGGACAGAGCAGAGGACTTCTAAGCCTAAGGTCGTAGGTTCGAATCCTACTCGGGGTACCAATTATTGGTATCTGACATGTCTTTAATAGCCCTAAAAGGCTGTTTAAGGGGTAATTCTAGCGTTCCGCCATTTAATTTCAGATTCGAAAAAACGAAATC
>JAJZKE010000023.1 GCA_021809645.1 bacterium
AATATCACTGGCCTGAGCTAAACTTTTTTGATCATATCTTGTGCCGGCAAACAGATTAAGCTGCCGGTCACTAGAATTAATCAATCCATAGACACTAATGGATATATTAGTAACTTTATGATAAAAGGTTACTCGCCTTAAAAGACGATCAGCTGCCCAATAGATATCTTGAGTAGAATAAAGCTCAGCACATTTTAATCTCTTCGAATAATAGCTGTGATCTTCAAAACTCAACCATAATTGAATACCGGTTGCTGAATAATGAAGCCGCCTCAATCGACGACCAATCTTTTCAGCTAATTTCATAACAAGTTTCTCAAGCTCAAAAATATTGTTAGTCTTATTACTTAGGGCATACTGTTGACCAAAACTTCGACGTTTAAAATTAACTGTATCTATCTCATATCCTCTAAGCCTTAGGTACCAATAATAGCCAACTACACTTTTAAAAACCTGTTGGCGTAATATTTCAGCTGGCGTATCTAAAAATTGTAAGGGAGTATAAATACCAGCCAAATTTAAACGAGCTTCATAACGAACATTAATACCAGGTAAATCAATTAAAGTTAAGCTGTTATATATTTCCTTAAGATTATGAGCTGTAATGATAGTTAATCCATCAGGCTTATCAATACCAGCCGCTAATTTAGCTAAAAAACGATTACTACCAAAACCTATATTAACGGTTACATAACTACCTAGATAATTTTTGACGTCAGCTTTAATTAAATTACCTATTTTTCTTAAGTTTAGACCAGACTTAATAATTGGTGATCCTCTAAAATCAACAACATATTCATCAACTGACTTAGATACTACCTCGCTGGTATATTTAAGAAGTAACTTCCTCAACCGATCATGAGCATCAAAATATTTATCAGGGTCAGGCATCATAACTATTAAATTGGGGTCAATCTCTCGACCTTGTCTAACATTCAAACCCAATCTAATGCCTTTTGATTTAGCCTCATAAGACGAAGCTAAAATCATTCCACCCGGCGTATCATAAGCAGCAACAGCAACTGGCTTATGACGTATCAATGGATTAGCTTGCTGTTCGATCATCGCAAAACAACTATTTAAATCAATATGCATAACCAATGGTCGATCATGATTAATTAACATTTCCATCACTGACTACCTCCAGTACCCAATGAAGATTATTGGTATCAAATACTAATCTAAACCAATAACTATGAGTTTTATCAACAAACTCAAAAACATGTTTTAAGGTTTTACCATGATTAATCTTATGATGATAGCCAATCTCGCCAACTTCATATTCTTCATTACGCCAACTCATAATATGAGGCTGAGCCAATCCTCTTCGAGCTGAATAATACATAACAACGCTAACTTCTTCATCTATTCTTTCTCTCATCAGAGCCTCCCTTAATAAAACAAATAAAATATCGAGCTAATTAGTAGCTTAAGGACAAATAGCTAGTTTTTTATTTAAAATAACTAACTTAAAACCAAAGATAAAATCTCTGATAAAACCTAAAACTTCTTAAATTAAAAGAAGAATGAGATGAATAGATAATAATTAAAAATTACGGCTCACCTTAATCTAAGGTAAATATTTAAAGCTTGTAAGAAAGAAGACCGTTTGATCAGCTCTTACACTGCTTAAATAATTATAACCGCTTAAGGCAATCGGTTAAAGATAACGACGGCGATAGGACCAAACTAACGGAGCTATACCAATAACAGCCGGTAACCAAAAACTTATTAAGCGAAAAATAATGACAGCTGCCACAACCTGAGGTAAGCTTATTTTAAAAATTAATAACCCACTTACCAAGCCAGCGTCAACTGAGCCCGCTCCGCCAGGAGCAGGAATAACCGTCCCAAGCCAAATAGCAAAACTATAAGCAACCATAACAGATCCTATGGGTATAGAGACACTAACAGATTTCAAACTAAAAGATAAAGCTAATACATAAGCTAAAGTTAAACCAATTTGACAAAGTAAACCATAAAAAAGTTTCTTTTTTAAAAAACGATAATAATAAATATCATGGAGAATACTTTTCAATCGTTTCAATATATTCCGACGCCAAATAGGCACACTAAGAATTACAGCAGCTACTAATAAAATAGCTAAAATAATTATTAAAATTAAATCTGTTTTGATAGGCAAATGATTAAATTTAGAAAACGGTAAATAGGCAATTAGAATAGTTAGTAATAGCAAATTAGCTATAACGCCGATGATAGAATCAGTAGCAACAATTGCTACAGATTGATCTTTACTATGGCCACTTTTATGAAGATAAGCGTAATTACCGCTAATTGTTCCAAGGCCAGCAGGTAGAAACTTATTTAAAGTACTGATGCCGAATTGGATAATCAATGTTCTAAGATATTTAATAGGCTTTAGGGATATTGAAAAATAAGTTAATGCCGCAAAAAAATATGTTGAAATAACAAATATTAAAACTATTAGATCATCTATCTTATTGCTGGCTTTTAAATGGCCGATACTACCTTTTAGTTGACTTATCTGGCTAGCTAGTAAGTACATAGCAATCGCTACCAGTATTAAATAAATTACTCTAAACCAACTAATTGATATTTTATTTTTCAATGGCACATAACTATTATCACTTAGGCATAATCATGTAACAAGTCTCAAGTAATATTTTTAACTTAAATATCAACATGAATTAAAAAAGTATAAATAGTAATATTTTTAACTTTAATATTTAAATGTCTCCGTATAATACTACTTTATGCAAAAAGGAGTTTTAAATAAGTATGCCTAAAGTAATGGTTGTTGAAGATGATAAAGACCTTAACAGGGCATACAGTCTTATACTTGACCACTACGGTCACAAGGTTGAAACAGCCTTTAATGGTCAAGAAGCTTTAGACAAGAGTAATATTTTTAACCCAGATATAATTTTACTTGATTTATTAATGCCTGTTATGGATGGTTTAGAATTTTTAGAGAAATTTAAAAAAAGTCCTAACAATAAAGCAAAAATTATAATATTTACCAATATGGAGAACTCTCCAGAAGTCAATAAAGCTTATTCTTTGGGCGCCCATCGCTGTGTTATTAAATCATGGGCTGAGCCTCAAGCTCTAAACCGTTTAGTTAATGAAACTTTGACAATCCATTAGGGATTGTCAGCTCTTGAAGGTAACGATCGTTTGCTAGTACAGACAATTTGTTTAAGTGTATACAATATGGTTTTCCCGGACCATAAGATATAAGTCCACTTTTTTTTAATTTATTAAGCTCTACGGCAGTAGTTTCCCTGGTCAAGCCAGTTAAATTAGCTAGATCCTGATGCGTTAAACGTATATTAAGTCGCAAATCCTGCTTAGAGGGAACTGATCCAGTACTAATAGCTAAAAAATGAAGGATATAAATTATCTTATCACTAGCCCTAGATTGCTGTAATGCGTTAATATGCATCATTTGTGATAATTCGTCACTTATGCATCTCTCTAAAACGTAATAAATATACTCTGGATCAGACTTTAAAAAACTAATAAATTTCTCTCTTTCTAAACAGTAAACATCAACCTTTTTAGAAAAGGCTTCGTAGAAAAAAGTTGAAGACGCTAATTTTGAGAAGATCCAAGCTGCAGGGAAAAAGTCACCTTCCTTATAGAATGCAACTGGCTTCTCATCACCGTTTAAAGTCAAGTTATAGGCTTTGACTATGCCTTCTTTAACTACATGAGCATAACGAGGAGCTTCGGCCTGAAAAATAATAACATCGCCTTTTTTATATGTTCGAGGTTTATAAGATTTAAAAAAACTGCTTCTAAGGAAGACCGGCCCCATATATTAACTATACTCTAATAGATAGGTTAAGTTAATCTAGGGTTACTAATTAGATCTTTTGTAAGCAATTTCTAAGCAAAAAACAATTAAAATTCTAAATGAGTAATTAGGTTTTTTTATGAATGTTTTTAGTCGAGGTTTTAAAAACGCTTTCAGAAATGCTACGAGAAGCATTTCGATTATTATCATCTTGGGTCTAGCTATTGGCCTAAGCCTAGTTATGGTAATAGCCAGGCAAGCTGTTTCAAATAAAATCAGTTCCGTTAATAGTTCGATAGGTAATACAGTTACTATCACTCCTGCTGGCTTTAGTAATTTTTCTTCAGTTAACAACGCTCTGACTACTACTCAGCTAACTAAAATTGCAAGCTTGCCGCATGTAATCTCTTTGACTGAAAACTTAACTGATCATTTAAAGACTATCGGTGCAGCCGCTTTACCTTTTGGTAATTCGACTAATTCAAACCAAACAAATCTATATTCACCAGTTAAACTTAATTTTAAAAAAATTAGTAAACGACACCCTGGAATATTTGCTGCTGGAGGAGGATTCCAAATACCAGCTAATTTTAGCCTACCGATAACTATTATAGGTACCAACAACCCAGCACAAGTAAACGGTAATAATTTAATAATTTCTAGTGGCCAATTAATCCAAGGCTCGTCAAACAATAATATTGCCCTAGTTAGTACGGCAATGGCTTCCAAAAACAACTTAAAAATAGGTTCGACTTTTACGGCATATAACCAACCATTTACCGTAACTGGAATATTCACAAGCAATAATACAGGTCTTGGTAATGACATTATTGTCCCTCTAGCAACCGAACAACGGCTAAGTAACCAAACTGGTGATGTCACCAAAGCAATCGCCACAATTGATTCATTAACAAATTTAGCCAATACTACTAATCAGATAAAAAATGTTCTAGGTTCATCAGCAGATGTCGTTAGTTCTGTTCAGCAAGCTCAAAATACCATCGCTCCACTAAACAATATTAAAACTATTGCACTATATAGCTTGATTGGATCGCTAGTTGCGGCCATCATAATTATTTTCTTAATAATGGTAATGATCGTCAGGGAAAGACGCCGAGAAATCGGTGTATTAAAAGCTATTGGCGCCTCTAATCTTAGAGTTAGCCTACAATTTATATGTGAATCAATTACCTTAACTATTACCGGAGCCATAATAGGCATAATTATCGGTACTGCTGCAGCCAACCCAATTACCCATTTACTTGTTAACAATACAACAGCAAACAACCGACCAGCAAACGGTATTTCTAGACAATTTGGCGGCGGAGGTTTTAAAAACATAGCTTCAGGTAACGGTAACTTTTCACTCCATCAAGCCAAAAATGGTTCATTTAAAGGAATACGTAACAGCTTTAATAATATTCAAGCAGTAGTCGGCTGGTCAGTCATATTAGATGGTATTGGAGCTGCTATTATCATTGCTGTAATCGGCAGTACAGCATCATCACTATTAATTTCAAAAATTAGGCCCGCTGAAGTTATGAGGATGGAATAAAGGATCAATTTATGTTAAAAGTAAAAAAACTATCCAAGGTATACAAGTCTGGCGGTCGAGATGTTCAGGCAATAGATAATGTTAATTTGGAGCTATCAGAAGGAAGATTCGTCAGCATAATCGGACGAAGTGGCAGTGGTAAAAGCACACTCTTAAACCTTTTAGGGGGACTGGACAAACCAACAACTGGTGAAATCATAGTTGATGGCATTGATATAACCAATATGAGCGATCACGCATTAATATCATACCGAGGCCAAAAAATTGGTTTTATTTTTCAAAGTTATAATCTTGTGCCTAATCTTTCAGCGGTTGAAAATGTTATGTTGCCTATGGAATTTATAGGAGTTCCGAAAAGCGAACGTTATACGAGAGCAATTAATCTTTTAGAACAAGTAGGTTTTACAAATGAAGAGATCAAAAGAAAACCAAGTCGTCTAAGTGGCGGGCAACAGCAAAGAGTTGCTATTGCTCGTGCTTTAGCCAACAAACCAAAATTGATTCTAGCTGATGAACCAACTGGAAACTTAGATTCTCATACTGGGAAAATAATTTTCGAGCTGCTTAAAAAACTATCTAAAAGTCAAAAGACGACCATCATCGTAGTCACTCATGATCTAGAAATTGCTCAAAAAACCGACCAAACTTATAACCTAAAAGATGGCAAATTGAAAAAATGAAAGGTCCAAAAGACATTAAGTCATCAACTATTAGTTCTAGACCCATTAAGCAATCATTTTCCTTAACAATTAAACCATTTGCCGTTATTAAAGTTCTAATATTGATTCTATTACTATTATTGTCATTCTGGGCAGGTAGTTACTTTAAAGATCATAATAGCGATCATCAACAATCTTCTTATAAAAACGGGTTAAAGATGAATAAAAAAGCGGCTAGATCTATAGGCATTATTAGCAATATAACCCCAAGCTCTATTACCATTAGAGTTTCTTCGTCAGGCGCTTTGAAAACATACGGGGTAAACTCAAAAACTAAAGTTATTAAGAATAAACAGCTAACAAGTTTTAGCACATTAATAAAAGGTATTCGAATAGTTATCATCCCATCTAAGCTAAAAACTAGTATTGCCGCCAAAATAATTATCGCTCACAAGAACTTGGCTACATCTGGTTAAATCCTACTTTAAGATTACCTCTAAAGTTATTTAAGCTTTTTCTCAAACAACCTATTATACTTAGGTGTATGAGAATACTTGTAATAGAGGATGAGCCTAAAATAGCTCAGGCAGTTAAGAAGGGCCTTGAACTTAAAGGATACGCTGTTGACATGGTTCATGATGCCGATAGTGGCTATTCATATGCCACTGATCCCGATTATGATTTGATTGTTCTTGACAGAATGCTACCGGGTAAAATGGACGGCGTTGAACTTTGCACCGAACTTCGAAAAAATGGCGTTTCAACTCCAATAATTATGCTTACAGCACGAGGAACAATTGGTGATAGAGTAGAAGGCTTAAATAGTGGTGCTGACGATTATCTGGTTAAGCCTTTTTCTTTTGATGAATTAACCGCTAGAGTTAGAGCTTTATTGCGACGACCGCCAGTTACAGTCGGTTCGACACTAAAAGTTGACGATCTTAGTCTTAATCCCCAAACATTTGAAGTTAAAAGAGATAAAACAGATATTAAGCTTTCAAAAAAAGAGTTTTCACTACTAGAATATTTAATGCATCATCCAGGTCAGGTAATAACGAAAGAAATGATCGCTAATCATATTTGGGATGAAGAAGCTGATATACTACCTAATACCATCGAGGTATACATCGGTTACCTTCGTAATAAGATTGATCGTCCTTTTCCTGATAAAAACCCCCTTATTCACACTTTAAGAGGTTTCGGATATAAACTAAGCAGCAACTAAATACTCATGTTTCGATCGGCAACAGTAAAATTAACGTTTTGGTACATTTGTCTGGTAATGGCTATCAGCTTAATATTTAGTGCTGTGCTTTATAACATCGGTACGAACCAAATTGCTCAAACTATACATACTCAATCAGAGCGAATATATAACAAATTCCCAATTTTTGAAAATAATACTGTTTTACATCCGAACCTAGATATAGCCGATAGCGATCATGCGCTTCTAGTCAGATTAGCCTTATTAAATCTTGTAGTTTTTGCATTAGCTGCTTTAGTAAGCTACTGGTTAGCTAGAATTACCCTAGAGCCAATAGAAGAAGCTCATGAGCAACAGAAACGTTTTACTTCTGATGTTAGTCATGAGCTCAGAACACCTTTAACTGCTTTAAAAATGGAGAGTGAAGTTGCCCTCTTAAACGATAAACCGACTGTCAAGGAATTAAAAGAAACACTCAAAAGTAACCTAGAAGAAGCTCAAAAACTAGAGCACTTAATCAACAATATCTTAAGGCTTAGTCGTCTAGAAGCAAATGAATTACGTCAAAACTTTGGCACGATAAGCAGTAAAAAAGTTGTCGATGAGGCTGTTAAAGAAATCAAGTCACCAGCCAAACAACGAGGCATTGAAATAAAAAAAGATATATCGGATTTTAATTTTATTGGCGATCAAGACAGTATTACCCAAATGCTAGTTATCTTTCTTGATAACGCAATTAAATACAGTGGCCAATCAAAATCAGTTAACTTGTCAGTTCAAGTAGAAGACAACCAAGCAGTATTTAAAGTTAAAGATCATGGGATCGGGATTAAAAAAGAATCTCTTAATAATATATTTGACCGATTTTACAGAGAAGAAAGCTCTCGATATAAGGGAGATAACGGCCATAGTTATGGACTTGGTTTATCTATAGCTAAAATGATTGCCGATATTCACAACGCCGTTATAACAGTTACCAGTCAAGAAGGTAAGGGGACTGAAGTTAAAGTAACTTTCCCGATTAACAAGACTTAAATATAATGCTACAATAGCATTAGCGTTTTACTAAGTACTTTCTTAGGAGCTTGGTAGGTAAGTTTTGAAAAATAAATATAAAGTTAGTCTAATAACATTGTTGCTAGCTTTGCTAGGTATACTGTCTTATTTATATTTTAGCCATCATACCGTTGCCATCCTTCAGCCTCGTGGTCCGATAGCCCTTCAAGAAAGAAACTTGTTTTTAGCTGCTTTAGGATTGATGTTAATTATTGTCATTCCAGTCTTTTTCTTAACCTTTTATACGGTTTCCAAATACAAGGTCGGACACACCGGTAAATATAAGCCAGATTTTGATCATAGTAGATTGCTTGAAATAACCTGGTGGATAATACCAGGGATTCTCATAATAGTCTTATCATTTATGACTTGGCGAGCCTCATACAACTTAAACCCATATAAACCAATAGCTTCTAAATACCCATCTTTAGATATAGAAGTTGTTGCTCTCGACTGGAAATGGCTATTTATCTACCCTCGCCAAGGAATTGCAGTCGTTAATCATCTTGTTATACCGATTAACAGACCGGTGACCTTTTTTATTACAGCCGAAGCTCCGATGAACTCTCTCTGGATACCTCAACTCAGCGGCCAGATATATGCTATGGCTGGAATGTCTACAGAATTAAATATAATGGCTACTTCAAAAGGAAATTATTATGGTTCATCGGCTAATCTTAGTGGTACTGGTTTTGCGGGTATGCATTTTGAAACCCAAGCGATAACACCAGCTAATTTTAATAACTGGGTTAAACAAACAAAACACTCTAAATTAACCTTAACCTATGCTACATATAACAAATTAGATAAAAATAGTATTAATAACCCTATTAGCTACTATAAAGATCCTGAGCCTAATCTATATACCTGGATAATTAAAAAATATATGGCTCCAGGTGCTAGTTTAAATTCAATGACTGGAATGGGGATGTAATCAATGATTTCATATTTTGCTAATTTTTGGATTGGTAAACTATCTATCCACCAAGTACCAACTAATCCAATTACGGTTGGTGGAATTATCATTATGGTTGGTCTACCGCTACTAATAGCTGCCTTTCTAACCTATAAGAAAAAGTGGCGATGGCTATATAGAGAATGGCTAACAACTATGGATGCCAAGAAAATAGGCATCATGTATATTATTGTTGCTTTCTTAATGCTCCTCAGAGGTGGCTCTGATGCTGCTCTAATAAGGGTGCAACAAGCTACTTCTGTTGGTAGTTCTCACGGCATTATTAGCTCAAGTACTTTTCAACAAGTTTTTTCAGCTCACGGTACAATAATGATATTTTTCGTAGCTATGGGTTTTATGTTTGGCATTATAAATTTAATCTTACCAGTTATGCTTGGCTCAAGAGATGTCGCTTTCCCATTTATGAATTCTGTTAGTTTTTGGTTGTTCTTCGGTGGAATGATTTTAGTTAATCTGTCACTAATTATAGGCCAGTTTTCTAATGCTGGCTGGTTGGCCTATCCTCCATTAAGCGAACTTCGTTATAACCCAGGAGTCGGTATAGATTATTGGATATGGTCATTACAAATTGCTGGAATCGGCAGTCTGATGTCTGGAATCAATTTTATTGTAACAATCTTAAAACATCGATGTCAGGGAATGACCTTAATGCGAATGCCAATGTTTGCTTGGAGTGTTTTAGGCTCAATGTCTTTAGTTGTTTTTGCTTTCCCGATTCTAACAGTCACACTAGCGCTCTTAGCTTTAGATAGGACTATCGGGACTCATTTCTTTACTGCTGGCGGTGGAGGGAATATGATGATGTACGTTAACTTGATATGGGCTTGGGGACATCCAGAAGTATATATCTTAGTCTTGCCAGCATTTGGTATATTCTCTGAAGTTGTATCAACGTTTTCACAGAAACGTTTATTTGGTTATACCTCTATGGTGCTAGCAATCTGGGCAATTGTTTTGTTGTCGTTTACTGTCTGGCTACACCATTTCTTTACGATGGGTGCAGGATCGAATGTCAATGCCTTCTTTGGTATTATGACAATGATTATTGCGGTGCCTACTGGAGTCAAGTTATTTAACTGGATATTTACTATGTATCAGGGCAGGATAAGGCTTAAAAATCCGATGTATTGGTTCTTGGGTTTTGTGGTTATTTTTACGATTGGCGGAATGGCTGGTGTATTGATGGCCATACCTCCAGTTGATTTTCAATTGCATAATAGCTTATTCTTGGTAGCCCATTTCCATATGATGATTGTTGGCGGAGTATTATTCGGTTTCTTCTCTGGTTTACTTTACTGGCTGCCAAAAATATTAGGCTTTAGGCTTAATGAGAGATTGGGTCGTTACGCTTTTTGGTGTTGGATAGTTGGTTTCTTAATGGCTTTTGTACCACTATATATTCTTGGTATGATGGGTGCAACTAGAAGACTCGACCACTATCAAACTTCAACCGGTTGGCATCCTTTATTTGTTGTCGCCGGTATAGGTGTGATCATTATTGCTGCTGGCGTTGCTTTTCAAATACTCCAAATTATTTATAGCCTAATAACAAGACATAAACTTAAAGATACTACCGGTGACCCTTGGAATGGACGTACTCTAGAATGGTCGATCCCATCACCCATGCCATTTTATAATTTTGCCATTTTACCGACAGTTAATAGCCGAGATCCTTGGTGGGCAAAAAAATATCCCAAGGAAGAACCAGGTCTTCAGATAACAAATAAAGAACAGCCCATTTATCAAGACATCGTATTACCTAAAAACAGTAGTATGGGTATGCTGATTGCCGGCTTTGCATTTCTATTTGGCTTTGGAGCAGTTTGGCATATTATCTGGCTTGTAATAGCTGGTTTGATTGGCGTTATCGTTAGTATCATTATTCGTTCAACGAAAGAAGATACTGATTATATTATTCCAGCCAAAGAAGTTGAAAGACTTGATAAACAATATCGTCTTGAGCAAGGAGTTCAAAGCTAATGGAGCCGATAATTGCTATACCTTCAGCAAAGAGCTTAAAGCGACAGGAAAAAGAAGAAAAAAATAACAAAATGTTGTTTGGCTTTTGGGTCTATATCATGACTGATTGTGTTCTGTTCGCTAGCCTTTTTGCAACTTATGCCGTTTTACACAACAATGTATATAACGGCCCTGGAGGGGCACAGATATTTAAACTACCCTATGTACTTGGCGAAACCTTATTGCTATTAACTAGTAGCTTTAGTTGCGGTCTAGCAACTATTTCTCTTCAAAACCGATCTAAAAGAAAAGTAATCAGTTACTTTATCTTAACTTTTATCCTAGGTTTAGGCTTTATTGTTATGGAGCTTAATGAATTTCATAATTTAGTTTTAGCTCATGAAAGCTGGCGACGAAGTGGCTTTCTGTCTGCTTACTTTACCTTAGTGGGCACTCATGGATTACACGTCATAGTTGGTCTTATCTGGATGGCCGTTATGATAACAAGAGTATCAATTAGCGGCTTAACTAACAATATCGTCAGACGACTAAAGATGCTAGCAATATTCTGGCACTTCCTAGATGTAATCTGGATTTTCATCTTTACTATAGTTTATCTTTTAGGAGCACTACATTTATGAGCAAACTACCATTAACTATTAATCATGACGAGAATAAACTAAAACTTAGCTCATACATAACAGGTTTTGGATTATCAATCTTATTCACCATTAGTGCTTATCTTTTAGTTATCAATCATGCAGCCAGTCGAACTGTCTTAATTGGACTAGTGATTGTTTTCGCTATATGTCAATTTATTAGTCAATCATTTTTATTCCTACATCTGGGCCAAGAAAATAAGCCAAGATGGCGACTGACAATTTTTGCATTTATGCTTGGTGTTGTGATAATTATAGTTTTTGGTAGTCTTTGGATCATGCATAATTTAAAATATAGGATGACTATCCCTCAGGAAATAAGATATATGAAAAGTCAGGATAATCTTTAAATATCAATAATGAAACATATAAAAAATTACTACCATTTAACTAAACCAGGTATTATCTACGGTAATTTAATTAGTGTTGTTGCAGGCTTCTTATTCGCTAGTCATTGGCATAATTTAATTCTCTTAATATTTACTCTTATTGGAGCAGCATTAGTTATTGGTTGCGGATGTGTTATCAATAATGTGATT
>JAJZKE010000024.1 GCA_021809645.1 bacterium
TTTCGGAATGGGGCCCGTGAGGGTACTCACCCTTGACAAACTACGAATACTATCAGTGGAACTACGGCAGTTAGAACGGCGGGGCTAAGCTCGTCGCTCAAAAGGGAAACAGCCCAGACCATCATCTAAGGTCCCTAAATTTATGCTAAGTGGGAAACGAGGTGAGATTTCTTAAACAACGAGGATGTTGGCTTAGAAGCAGCCATTCATTTAAAGAGTGCGTAACAGCTCACTCGTCAAGAGATCTTGCGCGGAAAATGTAACGGGGCTAAGCATAGTACCGAAGATATGGATGTGTATAGCAATATATGCGTGGTAGAGGAGCGTTCCTATGACTTTGAAGTCAGATTGTGAGATCTGGTGGAGTTTTAGGAAGTGAGAATGCTGGAATGAGTAACTATAAGGCAGGTGAGAATCCTGCCCACCGAAAGAGCAAGGTTTCCTGGGCCACGGTAATCGTCCCAGGGTTAGTCGGTCCTAAGCCGAGGCGAATAAGCGTAGGCGATGGACAACGGGTTAATATTCCCGTACTAGTGTAGTTTTGTTTTTTAGTGCGCGGCATGTTAGTAAGAGCGGATTCATGGTTATATCCGTCTAAGTAGGAGAGAAACCTACGAATGAAAGAACCTTTTTGGTTTGATTCTTGTGATAGTGCTGACTAGAAAAGCTATTAAACGCGTGGACTATACTATCCGTACCGCAAACCGACACAGGTGCTCAGGTCGAGTAGACCAAGGTGTACGAGTGATTCTTCGTCAAGGAACTCGGCAAACAAGCGGCCGTAACTTCGGAATAAGGCCTGCCTTCTTTATTGAAGGCCACAGCTAAAGAACCCATGCAACTGTTTACCAAAAACATAGGTCTCTGCTAACACGAAAGTGGATGTATAGGGGCTGACGCCTGCCCGGTGCCGGAAGGTTAAGGTAAGAGGTTTACGCTTCGAACTGAAGCCCCGGTGAACGGCGGCCCTAACTATAAGGGTCCTAAGGTAGCGAAATTCCTTGTCAGGTAAGTTCTGACCCGCACGAATGGCGTAATGATATGGGTACTGTCTCGACGAAGAGCTCGGTGAAAGTGCATTGACGGTAAAGATGCCGTCTGTCCGCAGCAGGACGAAAAGACCCCGTGCAGCTTTACTACAGCTTGGCATTGAACCGGGGGTATACATGTGTAGGATAGGTGGGAGACTTTGAAGCTTGGACGCTAGTTCAAGTGGAGTCATCAGTGAAATACCACCCTTGTATGCCTCTTGTTCTCACTGGGGCCACAAATTGCACATAAATTATATTATTTTTGTGTAATTTCTGGTTCCAGGACCGTGTCTGGTGGGTAGTTTAACTGGGGCGGTTGCCTCCTAAAGAGTATCGGAGGCGTTCAAAGGTTAGCTAGGTTCGGATGGAAATCGAATCGATAGTGTATACGCATAAGCTAGCTTGACTGTGAGGGCGACAACCCAAGCAGGGACGAAAGTCGGAGTAAGTTTTCCGCTGTCCGTACTATATGTACAAGAGTGTGGTATCGGCAGCGCTTTCGGATAAAAGTTACGCCGGGGATAACAGGCTTATAGCGCCCAATAGTTCACATAGACGGCGCTGTTTGGCACCTCGATGTCGGCTCATCTTATCCTGGGGCTGAAAATGGTCCCAAGGGTCCGGCTGTTCGCCGGTTAAAAAGGTACGTGAGCTGGGTTCAGAACGTCGTGAGACAGTTCGGTTTATATCCGCTGTGGACGATAGGAAATTTGAGAGGATTTGACCCTAGTACGAGAGGACCGGGTTGAACGCACCTCTGGTGTACCAGTTGTTCTACCAAGAGCATTGCTGGGTAGCTATGTGCGGAACAGATAAGCGCTGAAAGCATATTAAGCGCGAAACTGACCTCAAGATTAGATTTCCCTATGAGGACACTGAAAGACGATCAGTTTGATAGGCACAAGGTGGAAGCACGGTAACGTGTGTAGCCGAAGTGTACTAATAGTCCCATTGACTTTTTACGACTAGAACACATAGTGTTTATGCATTATGTGTTCTAGGTGAAGTACATTGACTGGTTATTGGATTTTATCAGTTTGTTTGTTATTGTTTTTCTGGCTGAATGCTATTTATGGACATCATTAGATTATTGAATTATTTCAGTAATTCAGTTGGTGCCCATAGCGTGAGGGAAACACCTGTACCCATACCGAACACAGAAGTTAAGCCTCATAGCGGTTACAATACTTGGGGTCCACCCCTGGGAAAATAGCAAGGTGCCAAATTATAAAAGCAGTCTCTTTAAGGGAGACTGCTTTTTTAGTGGCATTCTATTATATTGTTAAAGTTTATTGACTTAAAAACAATAGCATGATATCATAATATTAATTTCGTGTTAGAGGGGTATTTATTTTCACGGTAGGTATCTTTTTTATATACACAGGAAGAAAGTTAAGATTAAGGGAGGTCATTATTATGGCTGGAACAAAAGCAGGTGGCAAAGCAGCCGCTGAGACCAATAAGAGAAAATATGGTTCTGATTTTTATGCAAAGATTGGAGCTAAAGGCGGAAAGTTAGGCCGAACAGGCGGATTTTTTGCTGATCGTAATCTAGCGAGAATTGCTGGAGCTAAAGGCGGCAGAATATCTAGACGAACAAAAAAATAATAATTAACAAATTATTTTTAAATATCTTTGATAAAGGCTCTTTTAAGGGGCCTTTATTAAATTAATAACTGATTACTCAATATTGTCTTATCTGCCATTCTGTAGGTCCGGCAGAATCTGGATGATGATACTCGCCAACGCGTATGGCAATTAAAGCAACGATAATAATTTCTATTTCTTTGCTGAAATGATTTATTTGAACATTTAGGACAAATACTTCTTCTATGCAACCAGTCTCTATAGGTATCTAGACAATCTTGAATGTGATCATTACTTATTGATAACCCTATATTATTAGCTATCTCTTTAGCCTTTTCCCAGGCCTCTATTTCAATTGCAAGAAGCTGAAAGTCTAAATCATAATTTGTGTGATTCAATAAGGCATGGCCCGCTTCATGAAGAACTGACCACTGGTGTATATCGTCATATAGTCCTTTTTTATAGAAGATCTCTTTTGTCTCAGGAGACCAATAATAGCTGTTAGAAGATGTGAATTTTAAATTAGGATAGATAGTATTTAATTTAGTTACGATATTATTCACCATTAATCCTTTGCTTAATATAATCGTAGCATCCGTATATTACTGCATCGTCAGATCTTTCAGCGCCTTTAAGTTTAGGCAAAGTAATATATGGTATATGATAGTCGATAAGATTATTGCGTACCAGATCACCATATTTATCAAAGAAATTTCCAACACTACCACCAAATATTATTATTTGAGGCTGAAAAATAGATACTAATATAGAAATCCCTTTAGTTATATCAGTGCTTATCTTCATCCAAGTATCAGTACTGATTATATCTTTAGCCATCTTGCCATATAGTTTTACAATTGCCTGACCAGAAGCTAGATTTTCCCAAGGTACATAAGTACCATCTTTTTCAACTAGCAACATCCGGCCACCTCCATCGCCAGTATTAGTATCAATTCTCAAATTATCGATAAAGGAATATCCTATGCCTGTACTTATTGATATATACATAACTTTCGAATAATTTTCTTTAATTAACATAGCTTCTGATAATCCACCTAACTTAGAGTCATTTTCCATAAATATTTTGCAGTTAGTTATTGCTTCAATATCTTCGGCAATACTTACATTGATCCACGGTAAGTTACTGAATTTGTGAGCGATTCTTTTATCTCTATCAATTAATGCTGCAGGTACACCGATGGCGCCAGCCACAAACTGATTATTGTTAAAATCTTGCAATACTCCTTGAATATCTTTTAAGAATGTTTTATAGACTCTCGAAGTAGGTATTTTAATCTTTTCAATAATAACGCCATTTTCATCCAGACAAGCAATTAGTGTTTTTGTTCCGCCCACATCAATACATAGATACATAATGTTAGTATACATTATTATCAAATGCACTTAGCACTTTGACTCACAGGGAGTAACAGTGTATATTTGGAGATAATCTTTAGTTAGTGAATTAATCTTATGTAAAGATTTTTGGACATTAATCCAAAATAACTGACTAGGTACATATTGAAGGAGGAAAATAAGTTGGCAAGTAGTGTAGCCACAATGGATGAATTATTATCCAGTCGCCAAGTTAAAGTCTTGGAAGCTGGCGATGTTATTGAAGGAGTTGTTACTTCAGTAAAGAAGAATGAAGTCTGGGTAGATTTAGGAGATCAAGGAATAGGACTTGTTGCTAGAAGAGAAATAGGTCATGGTCAAGAGATAGAACCAGGTCAGTTGATTACGGTTAGCGTTATTGACCCTGATTTAGATGATGGCCAAGCGCTTCTTAGCATGAAACGAGCTATTAAGGATAAAGGATGGGATGAAATACAACGTCTTTTTGATTCCCAGGAAATTGTTGAAATTACACCATACGATGCAAATAGGGGAGGCTTATTAGTAGAGTTAGAAGGAATAAGAGGATTTTTGCCTGTATCTCAATTGGCGGCAGGTCATTATCCAAGAGTATCGGGGGCTGATAAAGATGAGATTCTTCAGAAACTTAATGCTTTAACTAATACCACCCTAAGAGTTCGTATTTTAGATGTTAGTAGAAAAGATAATAAGCTTATATTTTCTGAAAAAGAAGCTTTGAAGGATGATATGCAGTCAAGATTTAAGGAATTAAAAGTTGGCGATATTGTTGAAGGGACCGTAACAGGTGTTATTGATTTTGGAGCTTTTGTAAATGTTGATGGTATCGAAGGTTTAATTCATATCTCAGAAATATCATGGGAAAGAGTAGATAACCCTAAAACTTACCTTAAGCCTGGTGATAAAGTAAAGGCGAAGATTATAGCTATTGATAAAGATAGATTAAGCCTTAGCCTTAAACAGACTACAGAAGATCCATGGCTAGAACAGGTAAAAGCTTTTAAGAAAGATAGTGTAGTCAAAGGAAAAGTTACAAGGATTACTCCATTTGGAGCATTTGTTCAATTAAGTCCTAGTGTGGAAGCTTTGGTTCATGTTTCAGAAATGAGTGATGACGAGAACATTGATCCAGAAAAGCTATTCCAGTTAAATGAAAAAAAAGAGTTTAAGGTATTAGATATAGATAAAGATAATAGAAAGATTGCTTTATCTCTTAAGGATGCAATTCCTAAGAATAAATTAAATTCTAAAAAAAGTTCAAAGACTTTAATATCAAAAAAGGATTCTACTAAGGAGTAGCATGCTTCTTAATAAGTAATATAAGTTGGGCAATTGCCTAGAAAGGAGTGTCAATGCCGACAAATACTCGAATAGAGATAGAAGACATGATAACAGTTGGCACTCTTGCTGAGCGGTTATCAATACCGGTTAGCAAGCTCATAACTGAGCTGATGAAAAATGGCGTAATGGCAACTGTTAATGAGAGGATTGATTTTGATACTGCTCAAATTATTGTTGAAGATCTTGGTCTAGATATATCTCTAACTAAGAAGTCTAATGAAAAGACAAAAGAATTTTTACGCAAAAAGTCAGAACCTAGTTCGAAGGCTATATCAAGACCTCCGGTGGTAGCTGTGATGGGTCATGTAGATCATGGTAAAACAACTTTACTTGATAAGATAAGGTCTAGTAATATTGCTCAAAAAGAAGCTGGGGGTATTACTCAACACATTAATGCCTATCAAGTTAATTATAAAGACAGGTATATTACTTTTCTAGATACTCCAGGACACGAAGCCTTCGCTGCCATTAGGGAACATGGCGCTCAATTAACAGATATTGTTGTTATAGTTGTTGCTGCCGACGAAGGAATAAAGCCGCAAACTGTAGAAGCTATAAGATTTGCCAAAAAAGCCGGAGTAAAAATAATTGTCGCAATTAATAAGATTGATAAAGAAGGGTCTGATCCTAATAGGATTAAGCAACAGCTTTCGGAAAATGATCTCTTGGTAGAAGAATGGGGTGGAGATACATTGGTTGTTGAAGTTTCCGCTAAAACAGGTGAGGGCATAGATAATCTATTAGATATGATTCTCCTGGTTTCGGATATAGAGGAATTAAGGGCGGATATAGACGTGCCGGCAAGAGGATTGATAATTGAAGCACGTCTAGAAACAGGAAGAGGCCCAATAGCTAGAGCACTTGTCGACGAAGGTATTTTAAAAGTTGGCGACTTTATAGTTGCTGGAATAAGCTATGCAAAGGTTAGAACTTTGGAAAATGATCAAGGACAGTCTATACAATCTGCTACACCGGCAATGCCAGTTACAATTATTGGTTTTAAAACGTTACCAGAATTTGGTGACAGTTTTAAAGTATATGCTACCGAAAAAGAAGCTAAAGATGAATTTAATGATGCCATTAAACAACAGAAGAGTAATTTATCAAAGTTAAACATTGGAAGTAATGAATTAATCAGACTAATAAATCGTAATAATCAGGTCCAAGAGTTCAATGTTATTGTCAAAGCAGATGTTCAAGGATCTTTGAAGTCGGTAATAGATAGTCTTAAGTCTTTAGATAATGAAGAAGTAGCTGTACGTTTTGTCGGTAGCGGTATAGGACCTGTAACTGAAAATGATATTCATTTAGCTCATACATCGAAGGCAATTATTTATGGCTTTAACGTAACTTTGCCAAATACATCAAAACAACAAGCAAAACGTGATGAAGTTACAATACGTCAATATAATGTCATATATGAGTTAATCGATGATGTTAAAGAAGAGCTTAGTAGACTATTAAAGCCAGAAATTATAGAAACAGAAGTTGGAAAGCTAACCATAAAAGGTGTATTCAAAACTACTAAAACAGAAATAATTTGTGGTGGCGAAGTAATCAGTGGCAAGTTGCAAATACCCTCAATGGCTAAAATTATTAGAAACAAATCTGAAATAGCTACCGTAGAAGTTAGTAATATTAAAAAAGGCTCTAGTGATGCTAAAGTTGTTTATGAGGGTGAGATGTGCGGTCTTAATCTTAAGACTAAGCAAAAGTTAGAAATTCAAGAAGGAGATAGATTAGTTGTTTTCACGAGGCAGCTACAGGAAAGAAAGTTATAAAGAAAATAAAGTGGTACAATAAAAAAATGATACAAATTAACGACTTATTACTTAATGAACTAGGTTTAGGTAGTCTTCCTACCGAGGAGCGCAAGAACTTACTCAATCATATTTATGAGACTCTTGAGCTTAGAGTCGGCATGAGATTAGCTGATCAAATGACAAACCAACAGCTAGATGAGTTTGAAAAATATTTTGAAGCAAAAGACGATAAAGGTGCTTTTAATTGGCTTGAGACAAATTTTCCAAATTACAAAGACATAGTTCAAGAAGAATTTGATAAATTAAAGACTGAAGTAGCTCAATCGGCTCCTCAAATCTTAAGTGCTGCTCAGAATAATCAAGCAGATTACCAAGCAAATAATTCTATTAATCAACCGCTAAATCCTAATAATCAGACTAATCTTCAGCAGCCCCCTTTAAATCAACAACCTTATCCACCTGCACCTGGAATAAATAATACAGGCAACCAACCACCATTTAGCGAACCTTCATCACCCAATACGCCATTTCAGCAGCCCACTCAATAATTAGTTTATCGAATTAGAATATTTTATTTTTATATCCTATAAGGAAATCTTTACCAGACATAGTTCCTCTACCTACTGGTAAGAGACTATCTACTATTACTAAACCATCATTACAAAATATTCCTAAATCTCCTTCGTGAATTACATGTTTTCCTGGTGGACCAATTTTTTGAATAAAATGAGCGTTGAGTATAACTATATCCAAGCCAGATAAATTAAATCTTAATCTTGGCCAATTGCTAAAAGCCCTTAATTTACGCTCTATAGTAATCCAGTTATCTTGCCAATTTATACGACCATCGTTTTTTGATAATAATTTGTCATATGATGGTTCTCCAATTTGGTCATGTGGTTGTATATTGCCGGATATAATTCCATCAAGGTTAGCTATTAATAGCTGTTTTGCTAGTAGATCTAATTGATCAGCTAGCTGTTGCTTAGTTTCGTGACCCTGTAATGTTAATTCTTGTTGAATATATATCGGTCCACTATCCATATCTTGATCTAATTTAATAATCGATATACCAGTTTTTTTGTCACCATTTAATATAGTGCTTTCTATGGGAGTTGGACCTCTGTGTTTTGGCAGTAGCGAGGGATGTATATTGATTATTCCATTCTTAAAAATATCAAGTGTTTCTTTTGGTATTATTTTTCCGTATGCGACTAAAATTGCAGTATCAATTTTAAATTTTGATAGTTCATCCGTTGCTTCTTTTAAGCTATTATATGACCTAACGTCTATATGGTGCTTTCTAGCTAATTTAACAATTTCCAATTCTTCTATCGCTTTGCTAGTTTTTTGGGAAATTATTAGAGACTGTATTTGATAGTTAGCTTCAATTAGACCACTAAATATCTCAGCTTTTGTGGATATCCCAGTAGCTAATTTTTCATTACCAAAGAATATTATTTTTTTCGACATCTTTTACAAAATCTAATTTTTCTAACTTACCTTTAGAATTAAGTTTAAAGAAAGCTTCATTAGCTTCTCTAATTTTATCTATAAACAAAATACCTTCAGTGTGGTCAATTTCGTGTTGAAAAATTTTAGCCAAAAAACCAGTGGCAGTTATATTTAAATCTTTACCGTCTATTCCGATTGCTTCTATTCGAACCTTATTATATCTTGGTACCTTGCCATATATATCAGGAACACTTAAACATCCTTCATAATCTTCTATTATATCGCCATATAATTTAACTATTTTGGGATTAATAAATGCTTTAAATGTTAGGTCTTCTTTATTATCCAAGTCGTTTCTAACAACTATTATTTTGTAAGGTTGATCTATTTGTATCGCTGCAAGAGCAACTCCAACTTCATGCTCACGACTTTCGTCCCAATTAATTGTTGCTTGAATCATATTGTTGATAATTTGAAGAATATTATCATTTATAGAAGCAACTACTTTAGATTTTTTTCTCAGGTTAGGATTTGGTAAAACTATTATGTCTTCTTTTTTCATCGATTTTCCTAGCATAACTATTAGATTATTATCATATTCATTACAAATTACAACAGACTAACAGGATCAATATCATATGTCCACCCTGTAGGTAGGATTTCAATTATATCAGTTAAATCCTTTCTTTTAGTAGATTTTACAACAAGTTGCCATTTATATTTTTCCTTGTATCTTTCATGAAACGATGGAGCTGGCCCTTCAACAATAACTTTATATTTTTTTAAAATATTTGATTTTAATAGGCTACAAACAGATTCAGCACTTTTTGAACTTGCTCTCTGACAAGTAAGCTTAAGAATATTATAAAACGGTGGAAGTTTAAAATCGTATCGATTATTTATTTCTTTTTCATAAAACGATGAGTAATCGTTATTTATTGCTGCTTTTATTATCTCATTATTTGGATAATGTGTTTGAATTACTGCCTTTCCCTCTCTGTGTCCTCTACTGATTCTGCCTAAAACTTGGGTTATTAGCTGGAAGCTTCTTTCCTCTGAAGAATAATCAGGTATGTACAAATTAGAATCAGCTTGTAATATTCCTACAGTTGATAACTTGGGTAAATCAAAACCTTTTGTAAGTTGTTGAGTGCCAATCAATATATCTACTTCCCCAGATAGTACATATCTATACAGTTGTCCAATACTATCTGCTTTTTGATTATCTGTATCAAAACGTTTAATGTTAGCATTCGGAAATATTTTTTTAACTTCTTCAAAAACTGCCTTTGTACCAGCTGTCGTATATATAATTGAGTCTTTGTCGCATATCTGACAAATTGAGGGTATGTTTTTTTGCAAATATCCGCAAGTATGACATCTAAGTTGATGCATGTCGCCGTGGTAGATAAGAGGTAGGTTGCAATTCGGACAAAGTGCCTCCCAGCCGCAATTTTCACAAAGAATTAATCTCGATGTACCGCGTCTATTAAGGAATAAAAGACTTTGCTCTTTATTCGATAATGATTCGTTAATAAAATCTATAAGCGAATCGCTAATTATTGATGATCTACTAAAATGACTTTTATCTTTAAGGTCAACGATTTTAATATCAGGATCTATGAAATTATTTTTAATAGCAAGATTTTTAAGCTCGATGATGGGTCTATTCTTGTTCTTGGCTAAATAATAATCACTTACTAAAGGTGTTGCTGACCCTAGTATTAACTTGGCCTTATTAAATTGAGTGATAACAGAAGCTACTCTAACAGCGTGATAATGAGGTAATTGTTCTTGTTTATATGCTTGATCGTGAGCCTCATCTATTATTAATAAGCCAATATTGCCGAGTGGAGAGAAAAGAGCTGATCTTGGTCCTATTATGACTAATGGTTGTAATGAACATAAGCAATTCAACCATGCTGCTAATCGTTCTTTTGGTGTTTGCTGGGAATGAAATATATTAACTCTATCACCGAAAACCTCAACAAAATTATCATATAATTGAGACGATAGCCCAATTTCTGGAGACAAAATAATTACAGATCGTCCTTCTTTCAAAGTTTTTTGGGTCATTTCAATATAAACTCTGGTTTTACCAGATCCTGTTCTTCCGTGTAGTAGAAACGTTCCTGGATTATTCATTAAATTTACAGCTTCTTTTTGTTCTTTATTTAAGGTTGGCTGTTTATTGTAAGAATCTGTATTTATAAAATCTACTTTTATTAGATCGCTAAAATCTGAGTTTATCTTAGCTGGTAAAAATTGTTGACCAACAATTCCAAGAGGAGCTGGATAGTATGATTTTAACCAGTTAGCTAAATCAATAATATTTTTTGGCAAAGGTGGTAGTTGATAAATCTTTTTAATCAATTTCGTGGTGAATCTAGGCTTAGAAGTCTTAGATATTATAAAACCTAAAACATCTATCTTTCTAAGCTCAACCTCAATTATAGTTCCAGGCGATATTTCTTCTTCAGAGCTGTATGTCAAGAATTCTTTTGAGTGATATCTATTGGATCTAACCCAAACAAAATAATATTTCATTATAGATATATTCTAGGTTATTTAGACAAATAGATAAAAAAATGTTTAATTTTTTCTAAAAATATATTAATATAGTTGTATAAAAGAGCAACAACATATATACTAAACTCGTTGTCCTTATAACAATGGAGTACCATGTTAGATATATTTATAACATCTAGAGTGCGACGAAAAATTATTGTTATTTATGCTAAGTACCCAGACTTTAAAACTCATGTCAGGGGGCTAGCTAAGTTAATTAAGGAAGATGCTGGTAATATTCAAAGAGAGCTTAAAAAACTAGAAAAAGTCGGATTTTTAGTAGCCGAGAAGCAAGGTAATACTAAGGTCTATTCGACTAATAAGCAGTTTCCTATATTTA
>JAJZKE010000003.1 GCA_021809645.1 bacterium
TTGATACTGTTGTTGATAATGAATTAATATTGTTTGGTGAAAAATTAGAATATGCTTGATTTATTATTGAGTTAGAACAAACGTTTTGATTGTTTTTATTACTATTGATATTAATAACTATTGCAACTATTCCTACCGCTATAACTACAACTATAAGTGGTATTAGCCAACGTAAGTTTTTATGGAAGAAGTTCTTTTTAGATACGACTACAACTGGTTCTTCTTTTTGTGTCATGGCTCTGTTCATTAAATAGCCCTATATGTTAAATATTATACTACCTTTAAACATCTAAAAATACTACTACTTGGTTAGCTTTGACATGCATTAAACCACCACTAATATTTATTTTTTGTTCTTCTCCACTCGATGCTCTGATAATTAAAGTTGGAGGTTCAAGTAAACAAATAAAATTATGGTGACCAGGTAATACGTCAAATGGTCCAGTTGCATTAACTCCACTAACAGAAAAAGCTTGGCCTTCAAAATAATTGTTAAAAGGACTAGATACCTTAACCTGCATAGTTGAAGACTTATTTTTCTTTTTAGAAAATTCCTGGACTGCTAATGATTCTTGTTTTTCTTTTTTATTCTCAGGTTTTTGCCATTGATCCTCGGTTAAAACTTTGGGGTTTTTATCGTTATTACTCATACGATAATCTCTTCGATACTTTTAAGTGTTTCTTCCCTGGTAAAGTATTCGCCGGGAATACCATTATGCTTAGTCATGACCGACATATTTTGAGTAAAGTTAGTTATTAACTTTTTTGCTTTAGCGTAATCGCTTCTATCAGCTGGGCTTAATTCGTTTTCACCAATAATTGCAATGATACCTTTAAGTGATTCATATTTCTCGAGAAGTTCTTGAACTCTGACGCTCAATAAATAATGTCGTTCACCAACTATTTCTGGAGTTAAAAGTGATGAAGAGGTTAGCATTAAATCAACTGCCGGCCTAATACCTTGTTCAGCTACCCTTCTTGAGAGTACGATTACTGAATCCATTTCATGTTGGATAAATTGAACCGCTGGATCAGATGTATCATCAGCCGGGACATAAATAGTTTGAACAGATGTTATTGAACCGTTTTCATTAGAACTAAGGCGATCTTGTAAAATTTTAACATCAGAAAATATTGTTGGTTCATATCCGCCTTCGCTAGGTATTTGATCGATTATTGTTGAAAGTTCGTTTTTAGCCTGAACATAACGATACATATTATCAGCAAAAAAAAGTACATCTTTCTTATATTCATCACGAAATACTTCAGCCGAAGCAGCTGCTGAAATACCAATTAATGATCTCTGAATTGGATTTTCGTTCATTTGGGCGAAAAACATACAAGTATTTTTCAGTAGATCATTTTCTTTAAGGGTTACCCATAATTCATGGCCCTCTCTTATGCGTTCACCGATACCACTAAAGAAAGCTAGCCCACTGTCTGATTTGGCAACGTTGTTAATTAATTCCATCGTTAAGACTGTTTTACCAACTCCAGCACCACCAACAATTCCAATTTTTCGTCCTTTGACAAAAGGTGTGAAAAAATCAATAACTTTAATACCTGTTGTCATTATCTCTGGTTTTGATAAGCTAAAATTATCACTTTTCGGCGGTATTTTAAGTATATTTTTACGCTTAATGTCAGTCGGTAATTGTTCTTGACCATCAATTACGTCACCAAAAGAGTTTAAGATTCGACCAATTATTTGATCGCCGACAGGTATTTCTATACCCTTTTTAAGCCTTTCAACTTCTTGACCTTTGGTTACTCTAAAATCTGATCTGATATTAAGACAACAAGCTACATTTCCTGATTCTAGATGATCCACTAAAAGTTCAGTATTGGAGCTATTATTAACTCTAACTAACTCGTTGGCTAGAGGTGGATCGCTATCAAAAGTAGCCTTAACAATCATTTCCTTAACTGAAGTTATAACACCTGGCATTAATTTACTGTTCCTAGTCTATTTTTCTTAAGTCCATTAATTATTTCTTTTAGCCTTTCGTCTTTAATGGCTCTCTTAGTCCGACTATACTGCAAATGTATTTCTTGCTTTTCATTAATTGATCTTTCTTTTGATGCCGTCATCGCTTTAAACCTTGAAGCATATTGGGCAAGCTTAGAGCTTAAGATCAATTGGCTGATAGCTATTTGAGTCATTGAAAACTCAAGGTGTTCGGCTACTGATTGAGCATCTGGTTCAAAGATATATGTTTTTTCATTTATAACATATTTAGAATCATCGTTGACTGTCTTATTCCTAACTGCTGAGACCAATTCAATATCACCTACTTTTTGTTCCATTAAAGTAACGTATTCTTGATAAAAAATAAATGTTGCCTGATATTTCTGGACCTCTCTAACAATTGGCATGGTATTAATATTTTGATCATAAACTGGTAACTTATAATATTTTTTATAGGGGATGCCTCTTTGGGCTAACTGAAAAGCACCATGCCGACCGATAACAATAATGTCATTTTTCTCTTTGTCGTATTTTTTAAGCATATAGTTGATTAGCCTTAAGTCTATATCACCGCTAAAACCTCCTTCAGCTGTAATAACTATATAGAGATCTTTGGGGATTAGTTTTTTACCTTTAACACGTCCGTAATTAAAATCTTGGTTAACTTTTATCTGTCGATATATGGACCATATTTCTTTAAAAAATTCGGTTGATTGCAATACACTGTTTTTAGTTTGAGCAACTTTAAGAGAAGCAATACCTTCAAAAGCACTAGTTAGCTTAACAAGCGTATCCATTGCTAATTCTTCTCGAGAAAGTTCATTTAATTGTTTCATTTACTAACTCCAGCGGCTTTCTTTTCTTCTTTATCGACTTTTGGTTGTTGATTGATGTTAGATTGATTAGTACTCATCGTTTTTGATGAGTTTTTAGAGGTCAAACAAATCTGCAGTAGTTCATCACTAACTTTATCGAGTTGCTGGTCATCTTTAACTTTAGCGGCATATTCATTAACGTTAAGCTTAAGTTTATCAACATCAATACTATCTGTATCTTTTAGATTAGTGATTATACCCATAAGAAGTTGCTGAGCAATCAGTGAATATGAAACTCCAGGCGGTTGGGCAATAATTTGGTTGATGAGGTTACCAATATTAAGCGCTCTCTTAGATTCATCACTAAGTTCAGTCCCAAAGTGAGAATATTCTTGAGCCTGTCGAAAATCAGCTAATATTTTTAGAGCACTAGCTGCTTGGCTTTTTTGACGATTGTTATGACCTACTCCTCCAGCTCGAGTAACACTTAAACCAAAGTCTAGGGCTGGCCTGATGCCGCTTCGAAATGTATCCATATTTAATATCCATTGACCATCAGTAATACTCATTATATTAGTCGGCAAAAAAGCAGTAATATCACCACCGGCAACATGGACAATAGGCAAGGCAGTCAGCGATTTACCACCATTTGCTAAACGTCCTGCTCTTTCTAACAAACTAGAGTGAGCGTAGAACATGTCTCCTGGGTAAGAGTCTCTTCCAGGGTTAATACCAGATAAAAGAGAAATTTCTCGATGAGCATGAGCATGCGATGTTAAATCATCGTAAATTATGATAACGTCCTGATTGCATTGCTGCCATAAGTACTCAGCCATTGAACATGCCACATAAGGAGCTAAGTAGCTAAGAACTAGAGATTCAAAAATAGTTGAAACAACAACTATAACTTTGTCCATTACACCGTTTTCATTAAGGCGAGTTAACAGACTGTCAATATCACTACGCCTTTTAGCTATCAAACAATAGACGACTAATTGATCGGTGTTTTTTTGGTTTATAGTCAGTTGACTGGCAAGCGTACTCTTGCCTGATTTAGCGTCTCCAAGCAAAGCCATTCGTTGGCCTCTGACAATTGGTAATAACGCATCAATGGCAATAATACCGCTTTCCAGTTGCTGTTCGACAAGTTGCCTAGTATTGAGTGGCGGTGATTCATTGAAGATAGGCCAAACGCTATCAGCTAATATCGGTCCTTTGCCGTCAAGAGGATTACCAGTAACTGATATGACCCTGCCTATTAAGCTCTTGCCTACTTTAGTAACTAATTCTTGGTGTTGAATGACAGCAATTGCACCAATCGATAATTCTTCCACACCTAAATGAAGAACAACAACATAATTCTCTTCAACTTGATGAACAAAACCTTTTGAACCATCTTCAAAGATTACGATGGCATGTATCTGGCAAGGTTGAAGACCGGAAATTTTGATCATAAACTTATTAGCTGCTATCACCTCTCCGACGGGATTACCAGCTTCGACTAGTCGGTTAAAATGTTGATTCTTACTATTCATGCCTGAACCTGATTACCTTGAACTTTTGATTGCTTAATTCTTGATATTAATAAATTATGAGTTGTTTTAAGACGATTCTTAAGAGACATATCAAACACTTTATTATTGGTTCGGACTACACAGCCAACTCCAATAGAGGGTATTAGACCGACGACCAATAGACAATTGGGGCTAATCTCCCGACGAAACCATTGGGTAATTTTAGATACAACTTCCTCATCAGCTTCAACGCCAAAACTAATGTTTATAACCGGTGCTGATGCTTTAAGCTTCTCCAGCCAGTTGATTAATGATGTTCTAACTTCCTGGTCGTTATAATTAATATGGTTAAGATTTATTAATTCAGTTAATTTCGTTGACGCTTTAAGCTGTACTTTTTGATCTGGCTTTAAGATTGATGATTGTTTTAAATGATCATCGACTAAATTTAGTTCCCTTATTAGTCGTGAGATATCTATCTTCTGAGTAACTGACAGCGGTAAAATATATTTATCATCAGACATTCTTAATATCCTCAATCATCGCTTTTTTATTTGTCTCTAGATCAGCTAGGATGAATTCAAGCTGATCTTCAAGACTAACTTCTTTGCCAATAGCATCTACCACGTAGTGGCTAATTATGTCAGTCATTTGTTGTTCAAAGTTATCAACAATAATTAGTTTGTCATTTTCGATCTCTTTTTGAACCTGCTCTCGAAGAAGTTTCCGTTGTTCTTCAATAGCCAAAGTCGTCCGTTGCAATGACTCAATAGCTAGATCTCGAGCATCGTTAATAGATTGTTCGTATTTATTTAACTCTTCTCTAACTTTTGCGCTTAACTCAGATTTCATGAATTCATTAAGTTGCGAAGAGGTTAATCTAAGATCCTGCTGGAGGAATTCGGCGCTATCATTAATAATTTTTTCAAAGTGTAAACGGCCTCTATTTCTAAGCTCTTCTCTAAAATCATCGTTAAAGATGTGTTCAACGTCTTTTTCGGCAGCTAGGGTATGATCTTCTAGTATATCTTCAGGTTGGCTGCTTTTATTTGACAGCTTATTAAGTTTTAGGGTCAACCAGATAAAAGCAATGCCGCCAACAACAATTACTGCCACTACTAGATAAAACCACCAAATTGTCATATTTGTTTACCCACCATACTATAAACTAGAGCGTAAGCGCTATAGTTTATTGATAGTATATCCTAGGTAGGAATAATCCAAAAGATTTATTTAAGTAATTTTTTAAGAGTTGAAACTGTATAGTCAAGTTCATTTTTAGTCGTTTGATTGCCTAAAGTAAAACGGATTGAACTTTGGGCATCTAAGTCACTTAAGCCGATAGCTTTTAAGACTGATGAGGGTTCTTCACTAGATGCACTACAAGCTGAACCGGCCGCTGCCATAATGCCGGCTAAATCAAGTTTAATCAAGAGAGCTTCATTATCAACGCCTTTAAATGTAACGTGAACATTATTCGCTACCCGACTATTTAACGAGCCATTAACAACTAAGTCGACTTCTAATGTCTGTAACTGATCAATAAAATATTGCTGTAATTTTAAGATTCTCTGAGCATTATCCTTTCGATTTTGTTGAGCTAGATCAAGAGATTTAGCAAAGCCAATTATCGATGGTACGTTTAAGGTTCCGCTTCGTAGGTTTCTTTCTTGACCACCACCATAAATAATTGGTTTAAGTCGGCAGCCGCTTTTTAAATAAAGTGCTCCGCTTTGCTTCGGACCATATATCTTGCCGCCATTTAAAGTCATCATATCTAGGCCCAACCTAGAAACATGTAAATCAAGATAATTAGCTGCTTGGGCAGCATCACTATGAAGATAAAGAGGTACTTTAACACCTCTCATTAATCGGGATTTTCTAATTTCTGATATTAAATGACTAATTTTATCTAAGGGTTCAATAGTACCTATCTCATTACTGACATAGATTACGCTGATTAATGCTGTTTGGTCATTAATCAATTCTTTTAGATTTGATAATTTTAATAAACCTTGAGAATCAACCGGGCAAATTTTAAGATCATATTTTTTAGCTGGTTCACTAACTGAAGGATGCTCGATTGCTGATATTATTAGATTGCTGCCAGGGTTATTATCCATAACTCCTGATATGGCTAAGTTGTTAGCTTCACTGCCGCCGGCTGTAAAAATTATTTCATTCGATTTAACGCCAATGTTTAAAGCTACTTGTTTTCTTGCTTGATCAATATTATCTTTGATTTTTTGGGCTAGCAGGTAATTAGCTGAAGGATTAAAGAAATTCTTTGAGAAATACGGTTCCATTGCGTCCATAACTCGATCATCAACTGGTGTGGCGGCAGCATAATCGAGATATACTGATTTTTTAGTCATACCTTTAGTATATAGCTGGCTAGTTCGAATTAAGTAGCGGCTCGTAGTAATTTAATGCGGCCGGTACATATTTTTTAATAGCTCGATATAGATGATCGGCTTCTTTGGCTTCAACTCTTTGATATGATTGACCGTTCTGAGATTTAATAGCGCCATCAGGCCTTAATATATAACGTGTCGAAAGAACATGTTTTTGGCCTTTATCATCAATCCATTCTTCGTGCCAGATCCAAGTGTACTCATCCAGACAAAAGAAATCACGATGATGATTCTTGGGTATCGGGCCAAAGATATTACGTCCAAATTTCTTTGATTCGAAACGCATAAGTTCACTTTGAGCAGCAGCTATTTTTTGAGCATCATTTCTTGGTAATATTTTTGGTAAGATAGACATCTTTAAGCAGCCTCACTAATATTTGGGTCGGCTTTTTGAATTTTGTCATCTTTAAATATCTGATCGACTGAATGACGAATTTCTTCAACATCTAAAACGCTACCAGTTCGATCATTAGCATTTACTACTTGAGATGATGGAAAAGTTTGGGGAAAATAATCTCCTTGACCTTCAAGACTACCGGCGCTATTAACAGCTGAAAAGTTTTCATTGTTAATTCCGGTCAACCAGGTCTGAGCATGAATTAAGCTAGAAGATAACACTGTGGAGCGATGTTTAATACCTTCCCAGTTTTCTCCTCTAAATAACCGACTTAACTCCCTAGAGTCTGTCACTTGCTTTTAGTCCCTTCTCTTTAGTCATCTTATTAAAAGATCATATTGAATAATTTGTTGGCGTTACTAGTAGTTTGGTCAGCTAGTGTTTCTAGGCTTTCGCCTCTTAAACTAGCTAAGTACTCCGCCACAAGCCTAACATTTTTAGGCTCATTTATACTACCACGAAAAGGTACAGGAGTCAAGAAAGGAGAATCTGTTTCAAGAAGTAATTTATTGATTGGAATAGACTTAAAGATTTCTTTTTGATGATGATCTTTAGTAAACGTAGATATGCCGTTAAGACCAATATATAGCTCTCTTTTGAGGGCTTCTTCTAGATTACCTAGGTTATCAGTAAAACTATGGATAACCCCCCTTATATTTTTAAAATTGTTAATAATCGGCCAGAAATCATCAAAAGCTTGCCTAACATGAAAAATAACAGGTAGGTTATTCTTGATTGCCAGATCAAGCTGAAACTCTAATATTTCTCGCTGTGAACGATGATCAGAATAGTTATAGTAAAAATCTAATCCACATTCACCAATAGCAACTACTTTTTCTTGGTGAACTAAGGAGGTAAACTCCTGTTTTTTATTAGAATCATTAACGTATTTTTTAGCTTCGTGAGGATGTATGCCTACCGAACACCAAATATCGTTATTTTGAGCAGTTTGAATCGCTAAGTAACTATCACTTAGATTACAACCAACAACAATTAATTTATTAACTCCTTGATGATGGGCTCTTTTAATTACCTCTTCTTGAGTTAAGCCAAGTTTAGACCAAAGATCTATAGTTGTTTCTTCCCCATCATTATGGCCAATCGATTGAATATGACAATGAGTATCAACTAAATCAATCATGGTCATTTCTAGGAAAAAGATTCTCGGTCATTTTATGGATTACTTTTTGATTAAAAGCGATTTTAATCTTCTCCGCCGTATCGGGTAAGAGTGGCGTTAATAGATCGGCTATCTGTAAAAGGCTGCTGGCTTGATAAGCTAGTACCTCTCTTAAGTGCTCAGTATCATTAGTTTTAGCAATCTGCCAAGGTTTTTCTTGATCAATATATTGGTTAAGCCCCTTAATCATATCGTAGACTTGCTCTATAGCCTTATCAAAACGACAATCCTTGAGAGCTTGTTCATAAAGTGCAACATCATGTTCTGATGGTGGTATATCGCCAATTTGGCCGTTTAAAAACTGCTCAATCATAGCTAGTGTTCGAGATACGACATTACCTAAATCATTAGCTAGTTCGTTGTTATAACTAGCTGAAAAAGTTGTCAACGAAAAATCACCGTCACTATAACTCGGTATATGTCTTAGAAGATAGTACCTTAAAGCGTCAGAACCATAATTAGCAACAATATCTTCAGGAGTTATAGCGTTACCTAGGCTTTTTGACATTTTTTGACCTTCGATATTAATAAAACCATGGACGTAAAGAGTCTTAGGCAACTCTAAACCAAGCCCCATTAAAATGGCTGGCCAAATAGCGGCATGAAACCGAATAATATCCTTGCCAACAACCTGAACATCTGCAGGCCAAAATTGCTTAAAATCATTATTGTCTGGATAACCTAAAACAGTTATGTAATTAAGTAACGCTTCAAACCAAACATACATAACTTGATTGTTATCACCAGGTACATCTATGCCCCAAGAAATCTTATCTTTTGGCCTTGATATTGATATGTCTTCCAACCCAGATTCTATTAAACTCAAAACCTCATTTCTTCTGGTTTGTGGAATAATTCTAAACTTTCCATTTTTAATAACTTCAGCGATTTTATTACTGTACTTTGATAAATTAAAAAAGTAATTTTCTTCTTCAATTCTCTCAAATGGCCGATTATGATTAGGACAAATACCGCCCAGCTCCTTAACTTCTGTTTCGGTAAAGAAAGCCTCGTCGCCCGTACAATACCAACCGATATATTTAGCTTTATATATATCCTTTTCAAGACTTTTCCAAATTAATTGGGCACCCTTTTGATGATTTTTGTCTGTAGTCCTAATAAAACGATCATTGCTGATGTTTAAAAGATTACTCAGACTTTGAAACATTTTAACCATCTTATCGGCATATTCTTGAGGCTGTAGCCCGGCTGCTTGAGCTCTTTCAGCTATTTTACCACCGTGTTCGTCAACACCAGTTGAAAAAATAACTTCTTGGCTTTGTTGTCTAGCGTATCTGGCTAGGACATCAGCAATAATAAATTCCATAGCATGGCCTAGATGAGGCGGAGCGTTAATATATGGTATTGATGTTGTAACGTAATATTTAGACATCTAATTAGTCCAGTAATTTAATTACTTCTTCTCTTTCTAGATCGTCAAGTTCGGCAAAAAGATCAGTTTCATAGTGCTCAGCTTTTTGATAAAGGTAATCCTTGTATGATCTCGGGATAAGATGAAAATGAATATGATCTATTTTCAAAGCATCTTGGTTTATGAAAGGTCGATAGTTTTGGCGTATATCACAACCTTCACCCAGTTTACCGATTATTTTCTTTTCAATAAAGAAAATTAATTGAAAAATATCATTAATCTCTTTTTCCTTAAGTTGCCAAGGCTTTTCGATATGTCTTTTGGGAACGACTAAAAAATGGCCGGGAACTTTTCTCGGATCACTTAATATTACTTGGGCGGTATCATTTTCTTTAATAATCCTAGTAAGAGGATTACAAAAAGGGCAGCCATTCTTAACCATTTATTTTCCTTTTTATCATTTAATTATATCAAGTTGGTTGATCAACGTACTCTTGACATAGTTTTTCGAAGACGGCGTTAGTCCAACCAAAACCTTCCTGTGACGGATAAACGCCTTTAGTTGGCGGTTTTTCAGGAGTAACAACATTATACTTCTCAAGAAATATACCGTGCTCATTAAACCAGTTTAAATTAGTTTTTAGCCATTTCATAGCTATCCTTTTAGCGTCTTTATGGTAACCATATTTCTCTAAACCTTGAATAACCAGATAGTGAAGCGGAGCCCATCCGTTAGGAAAAGCCCATTGAGTTGGCGTACCACCAAAAACTAATTGGCCGACTGGTAGAGAATCAGTTGTTGATAATCCTCCTTTATGTTCAAAACGCTTTAAGTCTTTGACTAAAGCAGCTGCCTGAGTATTATTGACCATACCGACCCATAAAGGATAGTAAGTTGCTAAAGACACTACTGAACCATGACGTTGTTTGACATAATTAAAATCAAAGTAAAGACCCTTAATCTTATCCCACATTAATTCATTGATCAGATCTTTCCGTTTATTGGCTTTTTCTAACCACATCATTTCTTCTTCTCTATCGCCTAGAATATTTGCAGCTTTAGCAAAATCAGTTTCATATTTATATAGCAAGGCGTTTAAATCAACTGGTAAATAATTAAGAGCTCGACGGTTAAAACGAGGAGTTAAATCCCAGCCGCTCTCGGCTTCTGCTAAATCATGTAAGTAGTTAATATCATAGTATCTCGATAATCCTTTGTAGACCTGATGAGCAACCGGCTTATTAACCCCCATCCATACTTCGTTGTATTCATCTTTAGCCGTCTCTATATGTTCAGCAAACCATTTATTATCCAGATTATATGCTTCATAAACATCGAAGATAAAGGAAGTTAAAAAAGGTGGCTGGGAACGACCAGTTAAATATGTTCTAGAAGCGTTAGGAATAAGACGAATTCTTTTAAATAAATAAATAAGATTATCTAAGATACCGATAACTAAATCGCGATGTTCATTATCTAAAATGCCTTGAATCATAAAGTAACTGTCCCAATAGTACATTTCGTTAAAATCAAATTCTGTTTTTTCGTTATACGCAGGTACTAGGTATGGATGAGGTAAACCTAATAAACTTTCGTCATCTTTAGGATGAAAACGAGTGACCTTTGGCCAATAATCGCGAATGTATTGACGTGCAGCAGCAACATCTTTGGGCTCCAGATCAACATTTGATCTGATTGAAAATATTCTTTTAGCATTAATCATTTTGATACCTATTTTAAGCCTAGGCTTATCAGTTAGGACGGTCAAGGATATTTATTAAAATACTAAGCCAAATAAAAGACATCTCTTTAATTAGAGATGTCTTTATCCTGAGAACAGGTTTAACCTTAACGGTTTCGATCAAAAGATCGTTCTCTTGGACGGGCTTCACTAACAATGATAGCTCGGCCGTCGAGTTCTTTGCCGTTTAGGCTGTCAATTGCCTTTTTAGCTTCATCGTCATTACTCATCTCAACGAAACCAAAACCTTTTGATCGGTTGGAATCGCGGTCAAAAATGACGTTAGCCGAATTGACTGTACCGGCGCTTGAGAAAAAATCTCTCAATTGATCGTCGGTAGTATTCCACGACAATGACCCAACAAACAACCTTGTTGCCACTAGATCACTCCTTTTATTTAGCTTGGAGGTAACCTGGTGGACCATAGTTAGCTGCTCCTCAAAGACACTTTTTAATATATTCCCTAGAACCGAACTATTGTTACTTAGCAGCTTTATCTAGTTGACAGTAATATTACTTCATTAACTCATTAAAAAGCAAGCCTATATTTCAATATTTATTGGTTGACCATCAGTTGGTTTTAGAAATTTAATGCCATTTTTGCTAAATAATCCCTCCAACATAGCATAGATACCTAATCGAGCTTCATCTCGATAATGCCAGTCATGAATCGGGATAATGTATTTAGGCTGTAAGTCTAAGCCTAACTGAGCAGCATGATTAACGCTACCCCAGGGAGCAGTTATAGGTAAAGCTAAAATATCTTTAGAAACACTAAAATGATGACTATCTCCGGGATGACTAAGGCTATTTAAATAATGAACGCCAATATTTTCTGGGGGCAGAAAAATGGGTTCAATGGTCTCGTGCGGTGCTTCAAATACCTCGGTGTATTGGTCGCCGGTACTAGTTGCCTTTATACCTTGTTCTTGTAATTGTTGGCAAGCTGAATTGGTAGTAATAATATTAACCTCTGGAAACTTAGTGACGACTGCTTTAATGAAAGGAATATGAAAATGATCAGCATGTTCGTGAGTGATCAATATATCATCAATTCGGTCTATATTATCAAGTTTAAATAGTCCTGATTCCCAAGAATAATTACCTGGATCAATTAAACCAACTCTTTGGTCTGATTCAACTAGCAAACAGGCATGAACATATTTAGTTATTTTCATAATTTTACCCTCCTAATATATTTAAACACTTACTTGCCATTGATCATAAATACCTATTCGTTGATCGAAGTCATTAAAGAATTTTTCAAGGCCATCCATCTCATTCCAGACTAGATAATTGGCTCTTGGTTTTATTTGATCTAACAAATCTGTATTTTCAGATAGGCAGTAAATTAAATTTCCTCTTGCTTTGGTGATGTTCTTTATTCTTATATCCTCAGGGGCATCAATAAAAACAAGGCCTCCTTCTTTTTTAATTATCTTAGCTTCATCAAGGTTAGTAACCTTTAGAACTACTCCACCAATATATTCTTCTGGTCTGACACGCCAATAATCAATCTCATCAGTTTGGCAACTTCCTAAAACCATAAACTGATGGTCCCTATTTAAGTGATTAATAACCGTATTAATACCGCTGCCTTGAGTACCGCTGACACCTAATAACAGCCCTCTTTCGTGAGGATTATAACTTTTCATTAATATTGATTGTATATCTATTTATTTATTAATCTAGCATTAAATTTACTCTGAGGTAATTATCTTTATTGCCAACAAGGCAACTCTAAGTCTATGAGGTTAGCTATACCCTATCAGTTATTAACTTTCTTGAAGAGATAAAGCAGTCTCGTCCAATCTGTCATTCATATGATTGGTGGAGCGACTTGAAAAAAGTTCACTCCTCATTATTGATGAAATTAATAGGTAGTACTTAACCCTTGGTGACGTCTATCTTGAGTATGAGTATAGACAGGGATATAACAAAGGCGACACAAAAAAATTAGGTTTTAAAGGGATTGATCACTGTTAATTTGCCGAATTTTTGTCCGTCCTGAAGATCTTCGCTGTAGAGAGTATCACAGCCAAGATCAATAGCTGCTTGCACAATTAGTGCATCATAATAGCCTAGAGAATATCTGTTATGTAAGTCCAGTGCACTCTCATAAAAACTTGGGTCTGGAGTATGATTCATAAGAGGAAATAATACTTCGGTAAGTACAGTTTTTAAATCTGTCGTAACCATGAACGGCCGTTCACCGCGTAACATTACTTGGCAAAACTCCTGCACAACCTGGGAGCTAACTACGGCCTGACTATGTATGGATAAATCCTCCAATAGGTCTTGAGCTATACGCTGTTTTCTTAAGTCACGAGCATCATGCGCATATATTACTACATTGGTATCAACGAAAGCCGTCTTTGACATTTAATGTTCATTCATTTCTTCACGAGTATACTTACGGTCTGTCTTCACATAACTGACCTGCTTCATGATTTCCCTAAAACGCTCAGAAGTTATAGGTACAGCATACTGCTTCATCCATGTTCGTACCTCTTCATTAAGAGTGGTACCTTTGCTCACGGCTCGTTTACGTGCTTTTGATAGTACTTGTTCGTCAACCGAAAAAGTAACATTTTTCATAATTATTAGTGTACACGAATATCGTGGGATTTGTCAATAACCATTTCTAAAAGTGATCCAAAACAAAAAAGCACTAGAAAAAACTTCTAATGCTTTTGTGGTGGAGCGCCTTGAAAAAGTTCACCCCTCCTTATTGAGGAAATAGCTAGATGGTATGATTTACTCTGGGATGATTATCTCTATTACATACAGGTAAAACCAGATTCAAAAGTATAGGTGTCCGCTAGAGGTTATTACTTACTCTTGGCTAGATACTTGTCGGCATATGATCCTAAAACTTTATTTATCATAGTCTGGTACTTGGCGTCATGTTTCCTGGCATACGCTTTATAAAGATCCAGACTATGTTTGTCTATAGATATGGTGATCTTCTCTTTTTTGGCTCTCTTAATAAATTCCTCTGGCGAGGGAAGAAAATCCTCAACTATAACAGCATGCTCCAATGCTTCATTAATATCGTCTGGTGCGTCGGTGTATCTAACGTTGCTCATATCTTTTCTTGCCTTTCCGCCAGTATCCAGCACCAATTATGCGAATATGGCTATTTCTTATTGTGAACCTGACGGTGGCTATTCGACCGTCGGAAGTTTTGCCAACACAAAAATATCTTTTCTCTGACTTAGAATGGTCAACGTCAAGCATAATTAACCTATTTTTGTCAGTAAAGACGGACTTAGCTTTGTCGAATGATAGACCGTGTTTGGTTATATTGACTTTGTTCTTATTAATATCCCATCAAAGTCCATACCTATTATTATACATGTTTTGATATGGCGATCAATCTATAAAAATCATTAAAAAGACCTCCTATCACAGAGGTCATAGTGATTATGCTTGGTGGAGCTGCCGGCGATTGCGGCCGGGTCCGCTAGTTTATCTTGATTAGTCTTCTACAGGTTTAGTCTATTTTTAATGTCAGATATGGCTTTTAAATAGACAAACTGACCATATCCTAAGCCCAGATCTTAGGAAATACTTAGGGCATTAGTACTTCAGCGCCAGAGAGATATAAAACACCTATTAACTACCCTGGATCGTTAATAGGCATTGCTCCTAAATTAAAGCAGGAGCGTAAGAACGAGGAACTAAGTTAGCGATAGCATCGCGAACATTAGCAGCTACGTTTTTAATCTTAGAAATTGCATCTAAAAAATTGTTGCCTATAACGCTGACAAGCGACCTGCTGATCTAACCGATAAAGTCCAACGTCGAGCTTAACATTCAGCCCCATCGACACATATTATATCATGAAATAAGTCTATCTAAAAATCTTTTGCACTTACTCACTACATCGTGGACACTCGCCTGCGTAGAATAGTTATGCCTAATGTATCACAGAATTCAGCTGGTGTTAGGTAGTTTAGTGCTTGATGGCGATATTGTCAGTTTCCCGAGTGGCTTCTAGGTTAATATCAGCTAGTTTTAACTGGTTGACTTCTGTTCGAAAAGTATCCGCATAACCTAAAGGCACATATATATTATATGCCTATTTGTCTAATTATTGCCTCTGACAGTTCCTGCCATTCTATTAGGCTAAGGGTTTGAGGTCTTCGGTCTTTATCAATATTAGAGTTTTTTAGAATCTCTGATATTAATTCCTTGTTAACTCGATAACCATGCCTCAAGTTATTTAAAATAGTTTTTCTTTTTGAAGAAAAACCAATCTTTATTAAGCGAAATAATTGTTCTTGCTGTTTTGGTGGTAAGGATAATTCTTTTGGTAGTAATTTAATTATCTGGGAATCAACTTTAGGTGGCGGCTCAAATTTATCTGCAGTAATTATCGGGCCTCTACTAACCTGCCAAAAATATTGGGCAGTCAAGCCTAAAACAGATAAATTACCAGGCTCAGCGCTTAATCTATCAGCTATTTCTTTTTGAACCAATAAAACAACTAATTCTGGACGGTTATTAAGTTGACTGATTTCTTTAATAATCTTTCCAGTTAGATAATATGGGATATTAGCTACTACCTTATATTCCCTCAGCTGTTCGAAATTAAACTTTAAGACATCAATATTCTCAACTAATAAATTTGCTAATTTTAATGTTCTTAAATAATCAGATAATGACTCGTCTAACTCAATAGCAATAACTTTAGCAACTTTATCAACTAGTAATTTAGTTAAACTACCTGTTCCTGGACCAATTTCAACAACTAGATCAGTTGATGATAAATTGGCTAAACTAATAATCTGATTAAGAGAATTATCATCATTAAGCCAGTGTTGGCCTAAAGATTTTTTAGGACTGAATTGATTACCAGTTTCGATAGTATCTCCAGTGCAAATAGGCATTATACCAACCCCCATATCGACTATTGGCATATGAATTACACCATTCTAGCTGGGTAATCGGGTCGGTTGGCCAATCAGAACCATAGGCAGACATTTTAATTGGTGGTGTGGCCTGACATAAGCCATACCCAACTGAAGCATAATCTGCATATTGTTGACTAAAGCCTGCCGGGCAATAACCAATGTCGCCTTGCCACTTAGTCGGACACCAGCCTGATTCGTGAGAGATAATATAACTGGCAAAACTGTAATCGGCTGGTGGTATGCCAGCTAACGCCATGTCGCCTTGGATACCACTCAAACTGTCACCTTGGTCAACTATTTCCGTAACCGGTGGTGTTGTGACTACTGTTGCTAGCGGTGTTGAAGAGACAACTCCGTTATTACTGTTAATCTCATAAGTTATAGTTTCTTGGCCAGGTGACCCTTGCTGAACTATAGCATTTGTACCGTAAGCTAGATTAGAAACATAGATTGATTGGACAGGCATTGGAATTGTTTGATTGACAGTCTTAATCTTAATGCCTTTATGAACGATATATATTTGTTCGTTGGCAGTTATCAACGTATTTTCTGCAGGAATAACTTGATCAGTTGGTAGCAAGTGAATATTTTCTTCCTTAATCATACCGCCAACAGTTTTAGATGGAGTACGGATATTCAGTAATACACCGTATAGATTTAGATTTACTGGTACAGCTGGAGTAATAACGACCTGTTTACCGATAGCACCATTTTTTAAAAAGTTCTGATTAGGAATAGCTGTTACTTTATCAGCGGCATAAAGTTTAATGCCGGCTTGGTCGGCTATAGCTCTAGGTGTTTTAGCAGCACTAAAAGTGAAGTAACGTACGCTATTTTCAACTATCTCTACCGGTTTAGCCCGGTAAATATTTATCCGAAAATCATCCTGATAAATATGAGTATTTAAGCTTGGCTCAACAACATCACCAGGATTGATGCGTATCTTTAGATGCTTTAATAAGGCGCCAACGGTCTTATCATTTGATGGCACAACCTGTCTGATGCCGTCATGAGTAATGATAACTATCTTAGTCTTGGGGGTAACCTGAATAGCTTTAGAATTACCGAAGATGCCTAACAGTCCAAATGTTAAAAGGATCAATAGAAAACCAGTTATAACCGGTACATAAATCGGATTTCTAATTAAGTATTTGGCCTTCCTTAATTGACGACGGCCAAAACGTTTTAACTTGTCCCCTAGTGATTTAGATATCATAAGTAATTGCCTAAAGGGGAGAAAGATACCAATAAATACAATGCCCCCTAGTAGGTGCGACTTCTATTGTATCAAAATTTGAAGTCGTTTTAGTTATATCTTTTCTAGCGGTGCAAAAGATAGATTCAGTTTCTTAATGCCATGTCCTTTAAAGTAAATAGCTGCTGTTTCGCCATCTAATTCAACTACCGTACCTTGACCAAAAGTTTGATGGTTAACTGCATCGCCAGTTACAAGCTCGGGTATATACCTAGGTTCATTGTCATTTTGATGATTATTTAAAGAACTGGGAGTTGATGAGTAGTAGTTATTTTCAGTCTGAAATTGACCATCGATCTCGCTTAAGAAACGACTGGGTGGATTATGCATAACACCACCATAAAGGAGACGACTAACCGCATATGACATATATAACTCTTGTTTGGCTCTGGTCATACCTACGTAACAAAGTCGACGTTCTTCTTCCATATCTCCCTGATCATAGAGAGCTTTAGAATGAGGAAAGATGGTTTCTTCCATGCCTACCATAAATATGACCGGGAACTCTAGACCTTTGGCGGCATGAACGGTCATTAAAGTAACTTGGTCATTGTTAAAATTGGCACTGTCAATGTCACTTATTAAAGCAACCTCTTCTAAAAATCCAGCTAAACCAACTTCCTGGTATTCATTGGCCACACTTAGAAGTTCTTTAACATTTTCCTGTCGGGCTTCACCCTGAGGAGTACCATCGTCTAAATAATTAATATAATTAAGACGCCGGAGCAATGAATCGATTAATCCAGTTAAATTAGAACTGTTCTGTATTTTTCTAAGTGAAACTATAATATCCTTCAATTCAGTCAATGACTGTTTGGCTTTAGGAGTTAAGCCGGGACAATTTTGAACTTCAGTGAATGCTTGGTTTAAATTACCTAAATTATTAGCATAATCTAAAAAGAGGCTGATACTTTTCGGACCGATACCCCTTGCAGGCGTATTGATAATTCTCTCAAAAGATATTTTATCTTCTGGTTGATAAATAAGCCTTAGGTAAGCAATGATATCTTTTATTTCTTTACGGTCATAAAACCTGACACCGCCAACTATATGGTATGGAATCCCAAACCTAATAAAGGCTTCTTCGATAGGTCGGCTTTGAGCATTGGTTCGATAAAGAACAGCATGATCATTAAAATGATAACGACCACTTTCCAAATCTTTTTTAATATATCTAACAAGCATTTCAGCTTCAGAACGTTCGTTATTAACTTCTATGATTCCGACTGGTTGGCCTTCTTCGGCTTGGGTCCAAAGTTTTTTAGTACTCCTGTTAGTATTATTCAAAATTAGAGAATTTGAAGCATCTAGAATATTTCTTGTTGATCGATAGTTCTGTTCTAGTTTTATTACAGTTGTATGGTGATAATCTTTTTCGAAATTCAAAATATTCCTAAAGTCAGCTCCACGAAACATATATATTGATTGGTAATCATCACCGACAACAGCTATATTGTTATCTTTGTTCGTTAGCAACTTAATAAGTTGATATTGGGCTGAATTGGTATCTTGATATTCGTCAATCATAATGTATTTAAATTGTTGTCGCCATTTATCTCGTATTTCTTTGACATTTTTGAGTAAGCTAACTGTTTTTATTATCAAATCATCGAAATCAAGAGCAGTAGCTTCTTTCATTTCTTTTTCATAAAGTGGATAAATTTGGGCAGCAACTTTCTGAGATGGGGTTGAGGCAATTGCTTGATATTCCTTTGATGAAACCATTTCATTCTTCGCGGAGCTAATAATTGATAAGCTTAGGCGAGATGGAAACGATTTTTCATCAACTGACAGTTTCTTAGCTGCTCTCTTAACTGTTGCCAGACTATCGCTGTTATCAAAAATAACGAAAGAATTTGGTATACCGATATGCTGACCATCAGCTCTTAAAATCTTGACGCAAATACCATGAAAGGTACCCATAAAAGGCATGAAGTTATAGCTTTGCTCTCGACCACCAATCAACCTAGCTATCCGGCTACGCATTTCTTTAGCTGCTTTGTTAGTAAAGGTTACTGCCAATATTTCTTCCGGAAGAGCCTTATGACTATCAAGGATATATGCAATCCGATGAGTTAAAGTTTTAGTTTTACCGCTACCGGCACCGGCTAAAATAAGTAATGGTCCTTCGGTTGTTAAAACAGCTTTTTTTTGTTCAGGGTTTAATCCCTTAAATAATCTATCCTCCATTACATACATTTTAATCTAGAAGAGGGCCTAGATTAAAATTAATCTTTCTTTTTTGACTGATAAACTAAAAAGGCTTTATCGATAATGCTGGCAAAGCTTTGGTAATCAAGGCTAGCTGCACCAACCAAAGTACCGTCACAGCCATCTAAAGCTAAGTAGCCACCAACAGAATCATCATCAACGCTACCACCATATAAAACTCTAACATCGTTTGAAACTTTTGCGCCGTACAGCTCGCTTATCTGGTATCTTATATAGTCGATAACTTTTTGGATTTCGTTTGGTTCGGCATTCTCGCCGCCAAAGGTTGATATAGCCCAAACTGGTTCATAGGCAACGGTAACATTTTTAACTTCTTCTGCCGTTAAATTAGATATAGCTGACATCAGTTGATCATGAATGACTCTTTTAGTTTCACCAGCAGTTCGCTCTGGCTTTGACTCGCCGATACATAAAATTGGTTTGATGCCATTTCTAATAGCGGCCGTAACTTTATCTCTAATTAACTCTAAGCTCTCAGAGAAATATATTCGGCGTTCGGAATGACCGATAATTGCATAGTCAACTAGTCCAGAAAGCATTGTAAAACTAACTTCGCCGGTATACGGACCTTCATCTTTATCATAGGCATTTTGGGCTGCTAAGTGGATCTTTCGTCGATCAACTTCCAAGCTTAATGGTTGCAGCGCTAGCAGTGTAGGAGCTAAAACTACTTCTACTGAACGATGGTAATTTAGAACTTTATTAAAATGATGAACATATAGACTGGCTTGCTGAACATTAAGATGCATCTTCCAATTAGCGACGATTAAACTTCTATTCATCATATATTAGTCTAGCATAAGCGTTTATTTATTACGTAATGATTCAACCCCAGGCAGTTTATGGCCTGACATAAGTTCAAGGCTAGCTCCGCCACCAGTTGAAACCAAGTCAAAATGATCAACAAGTTTACGACTCTCGATATAGCCAACTGTATCACCGCCACCAACGACTGTATACGGTTTATGCCCCATATCACCCGTTAAACCTTGAATGACTAAATCAGTACCATGTGAATATGGTCCGATACCTCCTTGAAGGGCAGGTGTTTCAGTTACTCCCATTGTACCGTTCCAAATGACCGTATTAGACAACTGGATAGCGCCAGCTATAAAAGCTCCACTAAATGGACCGATGTCTAATATTTTTTCATTAGCATGAATATGTGATGATTGGTGAGGTGGTTTTTTAGGGTAATTTTCAATATCAGCGATAGCATGAGCCGACCAATCAACTATTCTTGTTGGTTTAGTTGGGTCGTTATTTGATGCAACAACGCCATCAAAAGGAAGACTAAAAACAAACTGTCTTTTTGTGCTTTCTCTTTTGGCAGCCGATATTATATCTCGAGCAAGAGGTAAATCATTCTTATCATAAAAACTATCACCGATTGGTATACCTTCCGCGGCTAAAAAAGTATTAGCCATAGCCCCGCCGACAACAGTAATATCGGCAATTTCAATAAACCTTTTTAAAATATCCAATTTATCAGCAATCTTAGCTCCACCGATAATAGCCATTAGAGGTCTTTTAGGATCATGGGTCGTCTGAGTAATAGTATCAACCTCTTTTTCTAGAAGAAAGCCAGCAACGGCCGGCAAATGTCTGGTAATAGCTACTGTTGAAGCATGAGCCCGATGAACAACTCCAAAAGCATCTTGAACAAATATATCTGCCAGTAAAGCCAATTGTTTAGCAAAGTCATCATCATTCTCTTCTTCTTCAGGATGAAAACGTAAATTTTCTAATAATAAAACTTGGCCATCTTCGATTTTTTCTGCTGCTTTTATAACTTGTTCGCCTATACAATCTGGTACAAACTCAACTTTTTTGCCAAGTAAGTCATGGAGCCTTTTGGCAACTGGAAACAATGAAAGGTCTGAATTAACTTGACCGTCAGGTCTTCCGAGGTGCGAACATATGATTATTTTGCAATTTTGACTTAAAAGATAATGAATTGTATCAAGTGACTGCATAATCCGGTAGTCGTCGGTTATCTGACCGTTTGATATTGGCACGTTATAGTCAGTACGTAAAAGTACTTTTTTACCTTTAATGTCAATGTCTCTGATTGTTTGTTTATCTATCATCTGCCCACCGTTATGATTATTTATATAAGTTATTATATACCTTAAATTTAACAAATATTAAATAGTGGTTTAGAGAATACTTTTGAAGTATTATATTAAAATTAATAGCTATATAAAAATCTGATAAGATCAATAAAATCTATTATTTGATAGATAGTAGCTAGGTCTGTTGTTTAATTAATTGCTTAAAGTACAATATAAATATTAAGGGTGAGCATGCTACAAAAAAATTCATCAACTATTCCAATTTCAAGTTATAAAAGAACCAAAATCATTGCTACTGTTGGTCCTAGTACTTCTAGTTATCAAGCGATATATAGTCTAATCGCTGAAGGGGCTAATGGTATACGCTTAAACTTTTCTCACGGTACACATGAAGAACGTCAACAACAAGTTCAGTGGATTAGGCAAGCTTCCAAAGAACTTCTGAAGCCAGTGGCCATTATTCAAGATCTACAAGGACCGAAAATACGTTTAGGTGATTTTGATGGGGTCATTGAAGTTAAAGCTGGTCAATCATTAGTTTTAAGTCATAATGCTAATTTTAAGCTCTCTGGAGAAGTCCCCATACAATTTGATTTAAGTAAAAAGGTTAAACGCGGTGAAAGAATATATATTTATGACGGTAAAGTAAGATCAACTGTCACTAGCGTTATTGATGGAAAGATTCATATCCGTATTGAAAATGATGGCTTACTAATTAAACGTAAAGGAATTAATCTTCCTGATACTGATTTTAATGGCGATGTTATTACGGCTAAAGATCGAGCCGATCTAGTATTTGGTTCAACATTAGATATCGATTATGTAGCCCAAAGCTTTGTTCAATCAGCTGATGATGTCAGAGAACTTAGAAAAATACTTTCAAACCTTAATATGAAAGCTAAAGTAATGGTCAAGTTTGAAACTAAAGCAGCTATTGATAATATGGAAGAAATTGTTGCCGAAACTGATAGCTTAATGGTCGCCAGAGGTGATCTAGCTTATGAAGTTTTACCTGAAGCAGTACCGACAATTCAATCCCAACTGATAGGCTTATGCCGTCGTTATGCTAAACCAGTAATAGTAGCTACTCAAATGCTTTTTAGTATGACGACGGCAGCCGAACCAACAAGAGCTGAATTATCAGATATTGCTAATGCGGTCATGGCTGGAGCTGACTGTTTGATGTTAAGTGATGAAACAGCAAGTGGCAATTATCCAATAGAGGCCATAAAAATTATGAAGCGAACTATTCTATATAGCGAATCTCACATCTATCAAAGAGTTGAATATCCGGAGTATGTTAATCGTACCAGGCAAGCTATCATTAGCCGATCGATAGTTGATCTAGCTGAAGATATCGAAGCCACAGCTATTGTGGCTGAAACAAAGTCAGGTGCAACAGCACAGCAATTAGCTTCAAAAAGAACCAGAAAACCTATTATTGCTGTTACTAGCGATGAACGAACTTACCAACAATTGGCCATCGTATACGGTATTAAAAGCTTTGTTAGACCAGTTGACAGATTTGCTGCAACTAAGTTAACTGATTGGCTTTTAAAACAAAAGATTTTAGCCAAAGGCGACGTAGTTGTCACAGCTTCCGGTAAATACCCTGGAGTTGTAGGCACAACCGATACAATTAAAGTCCGATTATTAGAATAGCTATTTTAGTTTATGGTGAATAAAGTAGTACTTGGAGGCACTAGAAGCTGGCATTACTCTAGTATCTACTTCATCAAAACCAACTCTGTTCATTTCCGATATTGTCCAGCTACCAGTTTTATTAACTGATTCGACAAAAGCAACATGTCCTAAACCGCCAGGGGCATGAATATCGACCATGATAGCACCATAACTAGGCGCCCGGTTAACAAGATAACCATCTGATTTAGCTCTTGATGCCCACGATATAGCATTGCCCCATGAATTTGGAATTGGTTGATTAATCTGAGCTCTAAGTAGATAGACCCAGTAAGTGCAATTGCCAAAAGCATAATGGTCGTTAGCTGATAAAGGTCCGCTGTATAGATAAATATCTAGATTTGGTCCGCTGGAAGAATTAGCTAAAATTAATAAATTAGTGATTGAAGACAAAGCAAAAACTGGCATCGACATCAAGATTAATACAATGCTAGCGGCGATAATTGTATAATTTCGAATATTACTGCTAACCATATATTTCAGATGGATCAGTAGTTATTAATGGGTGTTCATCTTTAGAGGCAATTATCCTAACTGCTACGTGAGTTTGATCAACAATCATTAAAGAGTCTCCCCTTTCATTAGTTAGGAGATAATTCTTTTCATATTCACTTAAGTTAAATTCGCTAACAACATTTTTAATAGTTGTTGTATCCTGACGCATTAATATTCTGAGGGCACTCTGAGAAGCAATAGCCCGACCGTAATTACTATTTAAAAAGTCATTAGCTTGTTGAGAAATAATAGAAACACCAAGATAATATTTTCTAGCTCTTCTAACTAAACCTGATATAAAACGAGCACTATCATCATGTTCGAGCAACATCCAACCTTCGTCAATTACTAAAAGACGTTTTTTAGGATGAGCTTTAACTTGGCTGGAAACAAAATTAGCGACTATGAGCATCATTACTTGCCTAAGGCTATCGGGCATATCTTTAATATCAAAAACTATTAACCTGTTATTTAATTTGATATTGGTTTTAGAGTTAAAGATATCTGCCATCGAACCACTGACATATTTTTCAAGACGTTCACATAATTTTAATTGGTTATAATTCTTCAACATGTCGTATAGATCATATAATTTTGCTGGTCTATCTTTTTTTAGGTTGGACAAAATTTTAACTAAGGACTTATCAACATAAGCCTTTTCTCTGGGTGATAAACCATCAACAAGCATTGAAATAATTGATGTTATATTCTCGATTTGTTCACTTATGTGTTTAACCTCTAAGCCAACATAAATTGGATCAAGAGGATTAATATGTTGCTTGGATCTTAGTGATAATTTTATATACGTTCCATTAACCGATTCTGTTAAGTTTTGATATTCTCTTTCTGGGTCAATAACAATAATGTTTGTACCGTTAGTTAATTGCCTTAGAATTTCTACTTTAGTTAAATAGCTTTTACCACTGCCAGACTGGGCAAAAACGATTGAATTAGCATTATTTAGACTAAAGCGATCAATGATAACTAGAGAATCGTTCGATTTATTGATACCGAATAAAATACCGCTTGGTTGGACTAATTCTGATGACATAAAGGGAAACGTTAAGGCCGCTGATGAACTATCTAAATTACGTTTATGATTAAGCTGATCGGTTGCTCTCGGTAAAATTGATTGCATGGCCAATAATTGTTCATACCTAGCAGGCCTGATATAGAAAAGACGAGAAGATAAGACTGATTCAAGTAAAGAGGTTACCCTATTTAGATTGACTATACTATCAGCATGAATAGCTAGATATATACTAATCTGAAAAAGTTTTTCTTGGCCTCTTAAAATCTTGTCCCTTAATTCAATCGCTGAAGACAAAGGATCGCTAATATCAGAAGTAATGATTTTGCCAGCCTTAATCATGGCTCTTTTTGTTGATTCTAGCTCTGTTATTTTTCGATGAAGTTTAGGTAAAGCATTAAGCGAAGATATTTCATGAAGATGATAGCTAATATCTATATTATGGCCAAAATTGATAAGACTATCTAACCAACCACTAGAAGCTACATAAGGATATCCGGAGATAAATAACGATCTTACATATTGGCCGTCGATGACAAGATAGTCTGGATATTCCTTAAGCCCACTATATGAAAAATGATCAACTATGTTATGTTCGCCAAGACGATATTGGGCGATATCATTGTTAGCCTGTTTTTTTCTATAATTGATCATTTATCTGCCTTAGTAATAAATTCTGCATTAACTACTTTCAAAACTTTGTCGCTTAGCGGTTGCGATTTAGCAGTATGGGGGTTATAGAATGAATAGAATAAATCAACCACTTCTATAGATGTCAGTTGACGGCAGCTTAAGCCTAAGCGTGCTAAATTCTTAGAAATTATGTCGCTTCTTAAGGTAAGTTGATCATTAATAACACTTATTTCTTGGTGTTTGTCAGTCTCATAGGCTATAACGATATAGAATTGGCGACTTAATATTTTATTAGCTGATATTAATGATGAAATAAATCGTCGATAACTTTCTAGTTGTTGTTTGTAGATAATTAATTTTTCGGTGTTAATCTGATTCTCTAATTTAAGTAAGTAACTATCCATATCGATTTCTCTTGTTCTAATTAATATTTGGATAGCGAAACCGATTGAATTTAAAAAACTTTCATAAGTATCTATGATGGCATCTTGTTCTTCTTCGCTTCTAAGTTCAAAATTGATCGAGCTAGTTTGAAGAACAATGCGATATTGATTTGCCGATATTTTAATAATGCCATTATGAACATTTTCAATATCTATTTGCTGATTACTGTTGCCTCGTTTTTTATATAGATTCAACTTTAACATTTAATCTTCCTCTTTTATTGATGAATAGAACTCGATAACTTTTTTCAAAAAATATCCGATGACCTTTAGCTCTATCTATTGATGACAAATTAACTATTGGAGCTTTTATCGTTTGAGGATTAATATTTTGATTGTTGATATTTTGAATAGGTTCAAATGTTGCATCTTTTAGTTGACAACGATAAAGGTAAATATGAGGCCTTAAAGCATAGCTATAAAGTAAGCGGATGATATCAATTAATAATTTATCATTTATCCTAATAGCCATTGGTGATGTCAAAATAATAGATACCAATGAGATGACAAGTTTATATAGAGCATAATGTCCAAGTGGTGGTAATCCGAAAAATATTAAGGTACTAAAAAATATTGGCACTGATAAAAGTAACAATTGAGCTAAATTTAGATTTCCGACAATTCGATCTTCGACAGTTGTTATTTGAGCAGGGATTGCTGTTATTTTCATATCTTCTTATTCGACCTTTCCTTTACATCATTTACCCGTTTATTAGCTGGGTTACTACCGGAGTTGCTCGAGATTGTACCTAGTTGTCGATAAGAGTAATCCCGGTAATTAGCGATCGCTGAATTTTGTCTACCGGGTATAAAGGAATTTACGAAACTAGTAGCTTGGCTACCTAGATAGCTGGCATTAATCACTAATCTTTGACCAATTTTACGAGTCATTCTTGGTCCAATAGACGCATATGACAATTGGCTCATTACCCCCTGAGTTTTAATAAGAGCAATTAATGTAGCTAGGCCGACAATCATGGACATCAAGGGATCTGGTTTTGATCCATTACTAGATATCATGCCGCTCAATATGGAAGCTGCCAACTCTAAGATAACGACATGAATAAATAGTACGAAAATTGATGAAAAGTATCTTTTCGATGCAGAAATAGCCATATCTCTTAGGCTTGGCAATAACCAACATAAGATAACTAATGGTGCTAGAACTGCGCCAAGATATATAACTACAATTCTGCCAACATAAAAAATTAGCAATATGACACTAAATACTAAAAAGATAACCATAATGATAAGAGCCGCTAAACCATACGCTGATGGCTGTTTAACAACCTGCTCTAAAACCTTCCATACCGAATGGGCAGCATTTTGACCGCCGATGGCTTTAATCATTGCATTCGATAAGCTAATAACTGTATCGATTAAAAAGATTGAACTGTTAATCAACAAAAAGGCGAAACCAACTTTGGGTATAATTTGTTTGATATCAATACTTTCAAGTCCTAAACTGATATACCCCATGGTATGTAAACCGATCAACATAATAACAATAACTAACAAGGAATCAGCTATGCCAACTGCACTAACCCAGAGATCAAAAACACTATGATTTGCCGCCGCCAATGGTGTCCCGGAAGTAAAATATGTTAATGCTTTTAAGAAAGGTATAGCGACAGTCTCAATAACACTGCTAAAAATACCAGAGATAACTTTTATAACAACTGATATAATGCCCCCTGATTTTGAAGGCTTAATGGACTTAAGGTTTGGAACAACATTAGTGTTTTTAACATGGTAGACAGGCCCATATGCACTTTTTAAGAAACTCGATATTATACCGGCAGCTAAAACTATAATTAAACCGACTAAAGCGTTTTTTATAATCCTTTTGGCTCTACTTAATTTTTCGGGGTCACCTTTAGAAGTAATGTATTGCCAACCACCAATAATTAGAAAAATAGTACATAGAATTGAAGCGATTAATGCAATGGCCGTTACTGTTGGAGCTATTGAATGGCTTATAATGCTGCCAGCCGTAGTCGCAAAGAGAATACGCATTGTTTAGCCACCAAAAGCATTAGTTGCCATCCCTGATACTATATTAGACAAAACAAAAGCGGCTATCGTAACAGCTAAGCCAATAGCTGAAAAAAGAATTGTCCGTTTTGCTTTTTCAAGTCTTTGTGGATTACCAGAACTGGTTATATAACTAAAACCGCCAACCACAAAGAACCCTGTTGCCACCAAACCAGCTAAACCAGCTAAAGCTTCGATGACAGTTTTTATAAAACTTGAAACTTTTGAAACATCGGCAGTTGCCGAATTAGCATAACAAATTGATACTATAAAATATGGCGATAAAGATAAAATGATATAACTGAAACGTTTACTAAGTGTTTTGTAATATGACATTTTATGATGATCTCCTAAAAAGTTAAAACCATCATAATAAATAGTCGGATCATATAGCATCCATAAGCATTTATGGATTATTAAATTCCACTAATAATAAGTTATATGACTCTATATATTGAAGTAATTAAGTCAACAATAATTTTGTTAATAATTATTAAATATTATCTTAGCCGCCGACGTAACCGCCTGCATACTGAAATACAAAATACGCCCAGATTATTCCCATAATACCAAAAATTATAGGATATAAGATCTTGTGAGCTTTAAGGTAATCAAAAGCCATCAATGGAATTGAATAGGCTTCTAGAACATACCTATTAAAGCCACCGAATTGGTTACCAACAATCGGTATTAATAAGAATAAGAAACTAAAAATTGATAGACTTCGCCTTTTATTCCACCAGTAAATTATGGCGATAATTAGCAAAAGAATAAAAAAAATGTTAAAGAAGTCAGCTTTTGATATAAGTTCTGAGTAGTTATGATTTAGCCAACCGTGGTTCTTTTGGGAAAGTATAAAAGCTAGTGGCTGAGAGAATCTTACGGTCAAATATATGCTATAACCGACCAGTCCTAAAATACCAATAATAAAAGTTATTGCTATCTTATATAGTTTCTCTTTTTCTTCATACAATATCAGGCAAGCTAAAACTAAAGCAAAACCACCGTTAGCATTGGCAACTGTAGCTATCAAACCAAATATGCCTGATGCTAAATAGTTCTTTTTCAAAGCGAAATAGATAGATGCTAAACCGGTAAATATTAATAAGCTTGTAGCATACGTTGCGGCTAAGAAAATAGCCGTCGGAAATAATATAAAGAACATTAAGCCTGTCACTGCTTCAACGTTCTTCTTGATATTAAAAAGATGTTTCAATATCTTTATATAAAAATAAACAGCACCAATCAGACTCAACCAAGAAACAAGTATGGCACTATTTAAGGGTGAACTAATCATATAATGGACAAGGTGAATAAGCAGTGGATATAAAGGGAAAAAATTAGTTTGTTTGACGCTCTGATAACCGTGTAATGAAAGAGAAATATAGTTAGGCCCATCCCAATTAGACATAAAAGAAAGAGGATTATTCGGTTCAGCTTTGTATCTAGCAATAGGATTGGTAGTCGGTAAAACTACTTTATTGTTGTACCAGCCAAAGCCAACAGCGATAATAATGAATGAAATTGAAACCAGTAAAGCTAGTAGCAGAGTATGCTTGTTTAAAAGTTTTATAAATTTATTTAATAGTCTATTAATATTTTTCATCCATTCAATCTAACTACCCATCATATTTTAATACATTGTCATGTAACTTGCTCTGAAACACCTAGTTTTTGTTTGATTTTTAGCCCAGCAATCAAAATACCTAGAATTAATAAAAAGATAATATATACCGAGCGATCAATAACATTAGCTAAAACAATAGTGTTAGAAGTAACATGGTTTAACTTTTCTGTAAGTATCAGTAAACCCTCTCTAATACCTATGGCACCTGGAGTCAGAGCAGCAAATAGAGCTAAATTAGCAACGCCCGTATAAGTAATAACTTGGTTGAAATGAATGCCTGATGTAATGCTATGAATTTCGATAAAATAAATAACTGATTGGAGAACAACTTGGCAAAAAGTAGCTAATGTTAAAAAGGCTATACTTTTAATGGACAATTCTAATCTAACCTGTTTTTTCTTTTTTAAATATATTCTAATAGCTAAGACAGCTATTAAGATGAAAATCAATATTACTGGCAGTGATAAATATATTGGTTGGCTACCGACCAAGATAAAAATAACTGATAGAAGGCCATAGATTAAATAATAAAAAATTGTTGATAAAGTATAGTTTAAATATTTTAATGAATAATTTTTTTTCATGTAGTAAGCTCTGAATGCTGGTCCGGTTTGACCTGGTATAAAGAAATTCATAAATAACGAATAGGCATTAATTAGCCCATTTTCTTTAAAAGATATTTTAATATTAACCAGCTTCATCGTAGCCTGATATATCAATATTAAGACGGCTAACATTAAGATATATAAGAAGAAGACCTCGACCGCGACAAACGGTGATATCTTTTTTAAATCTGTTAGTAGGGTATGGTGCTTATAGAAATAGTAGACGGCAGCCGTTAAAGTCGATAGAATTATCACTATATTAAGAGTCCGTTTAGAGATTCTTAACGATTTTTTAAGCTTATTGATTATGTCCATGACCTTATAATCATTTTAGAGTATTCTCAGTTAAATTTAGATAATTGATAATTAAGTTATGATAAATAATATTACCGATAGAATCCATAGCATACTGAACAGTAAGGGTTTTTTTAAGTTCGTTATCATCTTTTTCATCATTGAGGCTAGCTGGATCGCTTTGACGGCAATATATCCTCAAGCTTTTGATGAACAGTATCATTTTGGTCTTATTAAGCTTTATTCTCATCATCTCTGGCCTTTCTTTTCTAAACAACCTGCTGGGGCTAATCAATTCGGAGCTGTAGCTGTTAACTCTTCATATCTATACCACTATTTAATGAGTTTTCCCTATAGATTTATTGAACTTATTACTAAAAATCAAGATATTCAAATTATCATCTTAAGATTTATCGATATTGCTATGTTTACTTATGGTTTGATCTTATTTAGAAAAGTTCTTTTAAAGACCAGATTGTCAAAAGCAATGTCTAATCTTATAATCTTCGTCTTTATTCTTATACCTATTGTCCCTCAACTTGCTGGTCAAGTAAATTATGATGACCTGATGATACCATTAGTTGCAGCCGTTTGTTTACTATCGTTTAATATGATAGATCAAATTAAGAAGCATCAGCTTAGTTTTAAAACAACTGCCTTGATGTTAATTTTGGCAACCTTTACTAGTTTGGTAAAATTTGCCTTTTTACCAATCTATTTGGCCGTTGTCCTTTTTTTTGTATTCTACATCTATCGCTATCATCGATCATATTTTTTTAAAATATGGAATAGTTTTATATTAGATTTTAAAAAACAATCATTAAAGTTAAAAATTGTTTTAATCTCTCTTCTTTTAATATCAGTCGCTATGTTTGCTCAAAGAGATTTAGTTAATATAGTTAAGTATCATTCTTTAAATCCTAGTTGTTCGAGTGTTTTAAGTATAAAAGATTGCAAAGCGTATCCTGTTTGGTATGCCAACTATATTCGACACAAAGCTATCATCGATCATAAAAAGTCAGCTTCTGATAATATCATTGTTTATATTGGACAATGGCTATATTGGATGTGGTATCGTTTATTTTTCGCAGTCAATGGACCAGGCAGTCATTTTACAAATTACCCACCATTGCCCTTGCCAAGCGCAATGGCTTTAATAGTTGGTGTAAGCGGCTTAATAGTGGCTATTAAATACCGGAAAAAGATACTTAAAGCTAATCCTTACGTCATATTGCTCTTTCTAATGAGTCTTATATATCTAATTGCTTTAATAACTCAAGGATATTCGACTTATCGATTTACAGCAGTTTTAGAGAATATGAATGGTCGTTACCTTTTGCCAATATTAATTTTAATCGGAGCAATCTTAGCAAGAGCTTTTTCTTTGGCTTTTAAAAAATACGGTCACTTAAAAGTTATCGCTGCTTGTATTACCATCATTATGCTTTTAGAGGGTGGCGGTATTTTTACCTATATCATAAGAAGTAATGACAGCTGGTATTGGCATAGTAATAAGGTTGTTAAGGTTAATAAAGTTGTCCGTAAAATTACCAAAAAAGTCGTTGTTACGGATAAGAAATCTTATGCCACTAAAGTCTGGTTCTTCAATTAATCTTTGTCCTTATAGACATACTTTTTAATTAATTCTAAGGAATCCTCAGCTAGGATACGATTAATCCTGACTAGATCTGCAATTACTCCTAGAGAAAATGATATAAAAGAAGCTATCAAAAAGACCACGCCAACTATTAAAGACTGCAAATGTTGACCTGGCTTTTTATATACAGCGAAGTATACTAAATAACGAATAAATGGTATCCCGCCAACTATTAGAAAAAAGATGCCGAAAGTTAAAAATACAGCATACGGTTTATACATTAAATAAGCTCTAACAATAGTTACGCTCGATCGTCTGATGTGTTGCCAAGATGACTTAAACTGTCTTGATTCGCGAAGTTTAGGGTTAGTTTCAATTGGTACAATAACTATTGATTGTTTTTTGTTAGCTGCTTGTAAGGTTGTCTCCGTAGCCCATGAATAATCGGCTACTGGGTTAAGCTGGATAGCTGCCTGCCTAGTATAAGCCCTGAAGCCACTGATAGCGTCAGGGACGTTTGAGCCAGCAGCTTTATTTAATACCCAAGTTCCTAATTTTTGAAATAATTTCTTACGACGAGAGAAATGGTCTATTGTTTGAGTCATTCGATCTGATATAACTACATCAGCTCGACCTTCTAGGATTGGTTTAATTAATTCAGGTATCTTTTCTTGCTTATATTGATTATCACCTTCTGTTAAGACAATAATGTCAGCCCCCATTTCGAGTGCTTTGTTTAAGCCATGACGAAAAGATCGGCTTAGCCCCTGGTTGCGATTATGATATAGAAAATGTTTAACACCGAATGACTTGGCTACTTCGACAGTTTTATCAGTTGAACCATCGTCTATTAACAATATCTCGATCTTATCGATGCCTTTAATTTTTTTAGGTATGGTCTTAAGAACAAGAGGTAGAGTGTCCTCTTCGTTAAGACAAGGTATCATAATAACCAACTTAATAGACTGTTTCATATTTATCCTGATTACCTAGACTAGCTAAACCCACCTATTCAAGCTATGTGCTGTAATTCTTATATAATTTAACTATTAGTATACCAGACGTCTGAGATATAACTGATATATCTAGAACACTAAGTAATGATCTGATCTCGATAAGATTTAGCACCGTCAATTATAATATCAGCCTTTTTATCAGGGTGATATTGACTAATGTATCGGTCTTCCATGGGCTTCCAAAGTTCTTGCCAAACTTTTTCGGCTCGATCTTTAGGCATACTTGATCTTTTAATGCCTCTTTTAATGGTTAAATCCCTTGGAGTCTCCACCCAAATCTTCAAATCATAATCTATCTCAAAAGAGAAACTATATACCCGATCAACAAAGATACCTTTGGTTATTTTTAAAGATAAATTTTTTAGATGAGGTTCGTTATCCCAATCATAGGCATGATAATTAATTGTCTTCTTATTATCCTGAAGAGGTTTAATAATATCCCGCGCGAACCTCTCTCCGTTATATCCTCCCCACGAAATAGGATGTTGAATAGGTTCAAAATAATCATCACCACACAAAAAACTAAATTCCGGCAATATGCTATTTAGATATTTAGAAAGTGATGTTTTGCCTGATCCAGCTCGACCGTCAATAGCTATTAAATAATACTCACCATTTTTTGGTGGTTTTAAATAAATTATTTCTTTTAATTTAATTTTGTTTGTTGACATATTTTCATTCTAACTATCAGTGATGGAGATCACAATATCATAATTAACTGTGAGATATATTTAAAAAGAAAGGGAAAATCAATGTCAAAAAATAATAGAAAAACAATTGATAAAATATTAACTTCTATAGGAATTATTGCAACCATAGCCTTATTGGTAATCGGTGGATTATCTTGGTGGGCTTATTCATTTACTTCTAGTAATGTTCATAACGAGCTAGCATCACAGAAAATATACTTTCCTCCTAAGGGCAGTCCCGAGCTTAAAAATGCTAATATTGGACCATTTTTAAATAAATATGCTGGTCAACAACTGCTAACTGGCCCGCAAGCTAAAGCCTATGCCGATCATTTTATTGCCGTTCATTTATCGGAAGTAGCAAATGGTAAAACTTATTCTGAAGTTAGTTCAGAATTACAAGCTAATCCTAATAACGCAAAGTTAAAAGCTGAATCTCAAACCCTTTTTCAAGGAGAGACTTTAAGAGGCTTGCTACTTGGCGATGCCTATGCTTTTTCAACAGTGGGCATGATTGCTAAAATAACAGCTATCGTTTGTTTTATAGCTGGCGGTTTAATGTTGATATTAGTCTTACTAGGATTTTGGCACTTAACAACTTTAGATAATTAGTATCCGTTGCTAACAGTTTCAATCGTCTAATACGACTTCTCTAACAATCCTAGCCTTATCTACATAGTCATTGCTGACTTCAGCAAATTCAATAAATTGTATTAAGGGGTTGAACCTACGCTAACATGATTACAAGCTCCTGTGTGTATGCCAGAACCGAATAAGGTCTTATCGTCAACAGTAGCCATAAATGAATTATATACTATCCTATATTGGCCCGCACTGCATTGTCGAGATCTATTCCTGTCCAATTACTCATCTACGTGTCCTCAGAGTATAAGTGCCATAAAGAATGATTGACATCAACATCAATTTCTGTATTATGATAACTATTAACTAACATAAAATAAAAAATGAAAAAAAATGAAAAATCAAAAATAGGTAAGAGTAAAAAAATAAATCAACAAGGTTTTATTAGCCTAAGTTCACTTAGGAAACCAATTACATTAGCTATAATCGGAGCAATCATTGTTGTTGCTGCAGCTTTAGTTTATGTGATACATAGCACTAAACAAACGGGTAGTGCTGCCTCAACTTCGACACAGCAACAAACATTATCACCCGCACAAGGAAGCGTGACTACTCAGCCTCAGCCTACTCCGACTTCTCCCCCGGCTACTCCGACTACGGTTTCACCAACTACTACAACTTCATCAGAGGCTAAACAGCCAACTGAAGTTAAACAATCACCGGAATCAGGGAGTAGTAGTTCGTCATCTAGCACAGATAAAAGTTCGACAAGTTCATCAACTTCAACCTCTAAAGATAATTAGATAGTTACTTTGAATTTAAAGGTTGAACATTCTTTAAACTATTGACTGGTTGATTACCGTTATATTCTGTAACTAACGTATTGTATTCTATATTTAATTGATTATATCTATTGATCGCACTATTCTCCTGAGCTATGTAATTTTTATAGATATTGTAGTTGTATGCGTCTTCGTAAGAGTTACCGATTTTAGCCCAAGCTAAACTATCGGCATAGGCTTTGTTGGCTTCGTTATTATCATTGGTTATAGTTGTTTGAATTTGGCTTAGTTGGTTTTGTTCATTCTTAAATATTGAAGTTATATTGTTGTAGTTATCGACAGTTAGCAAACGGTCATTAAAATATGGCGCATAAAAGTTAGTTAAATTCTTAGATAAATTAGAATATTCAGTACCTAATAGAGAAAAAAGTTCCAAATCCCGATAATTAGGTTCTGTTTTAGCAAAATTTATTACCTGAGTATTAAGGGTATGACTATTGATATTATTATAATTAGCTTCGATCGCTTGAATTAAACTAGTCTGTTTATTGGTGCTTGCAATATTAAAGTAAACAGAATGAAGCATTTCGTAAGCAGCTGTCACTATCTCTTGATCATAAAGATTTGGTGGCATTTTTCTGATATATATTCGACCATTTGCATTATTATATCGACTTGGTACAAAGCAGCCTTGCTCAATGAAACCATTCCTATTATTAGCGGCCGCATTAGCTGCACAATCTTTTTCCATTTGTATGTCTGATACAATCTGAGGTTTAGATCTTAAAAAAACCAACTCTCCTTCTCTGCTCATACCTGCTTGTTGAGCTAAAGATATCATTGCTGGATTAGCATTTCTAATTATTAAATAATTTGATATGGGACTAAAAAAAATAATAAACGCCGATATTGCCAGTCCTAGACAAAATACAATAACTGCAATTAAATATTTCTTTTTTATTTTGGATATATCGTTAGGATTCGAGCTATCTAATTGCTGACTTTGATGATCAACTTGTTGATGAATATCAAGGTTGCTTTCTTCCATGACAAGAATTGTACAAGCTTATTCTTAAAAAAAGAAACTTGAGTTATTAGTTGTCTTAAAGTCTATTTAAAAAATACTTTTAGCTATCTATATTTTGCTTGAACGGTATCTTGATTAATACCATTGATCAGATTACTATAACCTTTTTTATCTAAGATTTGGATAGCGATAGCAGACCTGTTACCCGACTGACAATACAATATTATCTGGCTGTCCTTTGATAAAGTTAAGTATTTTTCGAAATTATTTATATCTGATAATGAAATATTGACAGCCCCTTCAATGTGACCTTGAGAATATTCATCTGGTGTTCTGACGTCGATAATTGTTTTAGTCATTTTAGTTCTTTTTTAATCTCCAGATATTGTTCTTTAGTTATTTCATCCTTTGCGTATCGATTTTTTGCTATGTCTAGCGGATTATCACGATTACTCGAAACGACTCTATATATTATATAAATGACTACAATTAAAACAATAAACCAAAATATTACGCTAATTGTCCGTAAACCCCAATCTCCTCTGTCCATATTTGGTCCGTAATAATACACCAGTTTGCTCCCCTATGATTATTTTATAGATAGTTATAAATATATGCTGTGACAGGAGTCACTATTACACTAATTTACAATCTTTATCTAACTATTCTTTTAAATATTTGTTATAGATAATTTGTTTGGAGTTATATCAAACTTAGCTCATATAATCCTATAGACAAGGTTTTTAAAATAAACACGACAATAAAATGGACACATATAACCGAAAAATTACGTGGCACCTTAATAAAACTACTCCTACTAGGCAGGGATTAAGAGCTAATAATTATTTTGATCTTTCTTATGATTTATTATTTTCTTGTTTTAAGGTATTAATAAATTGATTAACCTTTATTTCTTCTTGTTCACCACTTTTTAAATCTTTGATAACTACCTTATCTTTATTGTCCTCGTTTGCAAAGAATATTAATATTTTTAAGGATCCTATTTTGTCAGCAGTTGATATTTGTTTTTTCATTTTTTCACTTTTTGGTAATGTTATTGACGGGTCAATAATAACTGAATAATGGTTATCCCTTAATGTTTTAGCAACTCCAAGAATTTCTTGAAGTCGACTATTCAGCTTTGAATCATCATCGTGGACGCTAACAATATAGTAATCAATATCAATATCTTTGGTTTTAGGCATTAAGTTCCTTGATTCAAGTAATATTTCCAGTGGCACAAAACCAATACCAAAGCCAACTCCAGTTACTTCAGTTTTACCACCAAATTTTTTAGTAAAGTTATCATATCGACCACCGCCCAAGATTGATCGGTTCATACTTTTTTCTGGTGTTCTATCATAGGCTTCAAAGACTGTACCGGTATAATAGCCTAGACCTCTAACGGTAGCTGGATCGTAAATACAGAATTCACTAAATCCATAGTTAGCTATCCATACAAAGACCTCTTGGAGTTCTTTGTATTCTGCTGAAGTGGCAACCGACTTAAATTTATCGTTTTTAGAAATATCTTCTAACGAATTGATTGCCATCCACTGCTTTAGACCTTCTATTTGTAAATCTTTAAGACCAGCATTTATTAACCGTTCCTCGAATACATCAGCAGGAATTTTGGACTTAGCATCTATGGCTGATAGGATTTGGTATTTTATAACTGATGATTCAATATTTAATACCTCAAATACCTTTTCAATTAGAGACCGACTGTTTATTTTTAAAACTAGGTCTTTAGAGGTTAGCCCAAGACTTGTTAAGATATCTAGAGCAATAACTATAACCTCAGCATCAGATAATGCTTTAACATTTGGTTGTAGAGGACTTTTCTCAAACTTGTCTAAATTAAATTGTCCAAATTGTCTCTTTCTACCAGACTGTGGTCTTTCATTGCGGTAGATATCTGAATCGGAATACCACCTAACTGGAAATGAAAGCCTTTTTTCTGCTTTAGCTAACATATATGCTATCGTTGGTGTAGTTTCTGGACGGAGTATATACGTTTTATCGCCAGAAGAGATATAATAACCCTCTTTTAGGATATCGTCACTTGACTTTATTTTGTAGAATTCAATTGGTTGGAGTGTTGGACCGTCTACTTGTTTATATCCCCAAGATTTAGCAACCTTAGCAATAGCTAAATGAAGCTTTCTTAACTGGTCCATCCGTTCAGGATAAATATACTCAGCACCTCTAATATTGCCAGCTATTAAAACATCTGAGGGACTGATTTCTACTGATTCTGGGACTTGGCTCATTAATATTCCTCGTATAGAAATATACTATAGCAAAATTTATTACATTAAGCATAAGCCAAGAGAATAATCTTTTGCTTACTTACAAGCTCTATTTATGAATTTCTGACATTCTTTATAATTACTAAGTTATTCTTTGCATTTTCTTATTATGGCTTTTATATATCGGTTTAATTTTAATTACCTAAAATCGAAATTATTAGATTAAATGATATATTTTTTAAAAAGACTTTATTGTTGAGACCAATAAGACGAATTAACACTCTGTTCAGGAGATTCCCTAGGTACTACATTAGTTGACGTCGTTTGGTTTGGATTAGATGATTGATCTACGTTCGGTCGTACTATAGTGGGTACAACTAGACTACCCACTTTAGGCAAATTGGGTGATAATTGTCTTGGCTGAAATTGGCTAGAAGATGCTTGATTAGATGTCATTACAACTTCGTTGTTAGTAATCGGTATAGGGAGGTCATTTAAAGAATTAGATGGTGGCATTATTTTTAATTTATGCTTATCTCTAAAACGCCAAAAACCAATACCGCCAAATAGTAAAACTAATATTATGATGGCTGGGATAACGACAGTAAGGGAATTAAAACTTTTAGCTAAACGAAAATTAACTGGTTTATTATTTCCGGCTATTATTGATAATTTAGAATTAGTAGTTACATCGCCTGGGCGAATAATTGTTATTGTATTTAATCCGGTATGAACGTTGCTAAAAATAACTTGACCAGCACTATTTGTGTAACGAATTAATGTTTTATCGATTATAACTTTAGCATTGGCTATTGGCTGTCCATGACTGTTCGTTACGATAATTGTTATATTCCCGAACGGTGGATTTTCAGCAATAGTTGTACTTGTTGGTGTGCTAATTGGTGTGTTCTTAGCAGTTGAACTTATTGGAGCCGTGGTACCGCCTTTATTAGCTATAACCGGAGTAGAGGTAGGAGTAGGAGTATAGCTAGAAGTTTGATGCGGAGAGGAAGTAGAAGTCGGAGCAGGCGGAGGTAATGGGTTGCTTAAAGTAAAGCTAGCCGACGTTAAGGCTCCGTTCCAGACACTATTTTCATAATTATTTTGAATGTCTGAAGAAGAAGTAATACTAATAGATGTTGATCCAGCGGCTAATACGGTAAAATTAACTTGAGCTACAGGATAGGTACCACCGCCAACTGGGTTAGGTGAAGATGCACAAGAGACTTCTACTGATCCACCACCGCCAGTTTGCTGAGCACATAGGGTAAAAGGACTACCCGATAACGTAAGACTGTTATACCTTAGGTAAGTACTATTATATGCTAGATAAGCCTGCACTCCTTGAACATTATCACCACTAGAACTTGTTTCTGTAATATTAAGAGTAAAAGAGTTTCCGGTCACGTAGCTGCCACTTGAAGGATAAAGAGAAAAATAAGCATCACCAGCAGCCATAGAAGGTACAGTAGTTAATGCTAAACCTATGCTTAACATTATTACTATAAGACTAATTAGACTTTTTATTTTATAGTGCTTCATCTTGATATATCTTTATCATTATATTTTATAACCGTAATTTTGAGCTAAAATAATTAGATCAGGTAACCCTATAATTGACCCACCGGTAATATTACCCTGGGCATAGCCGCCAGGCTTACCGTAATTTTGAGCTAAAATAATTAGATCAGCCAGCCCAACTTCGGAACCAGAATTAAAATCACCATTAGTAATATTAATATTATAGTTAATTGAACTAGTATTGCCTTGATTGTCTTTGGCAATAATTTCAACATTATAAATACCGTCGGCAAATTTAGTCGTATTTAAATTAAAATCATAAGGTGGAGAAGTATAAGTTTGTACAACTTGACCATTAATTAAAAGTTGAGCTTGAGTAATAGTATTGGTTAAGCTTGAATTTATTGTCGTATTAACCGACCAATGACCATAAATAGACTGATTATTGGTTATTGAACTAGTATTAATAGTCGGGGCTGTTCCAATGCCAGATCCAGGACCATAGGCTTCAACGTCGTAAATAGAAGTAAGATCATTGCTTGTCCCCATTTGCGGCCAAAAACCAGGCGGCAAGCCATTACCGTAACCAGAATAATCGATTTGCATATTTGTTATTTCGATTTGACTAACCGTCTGAGGTGTAAAAGTAATTAAATTGTTTCGGTTATAATACTGATTGGTAACTGTAGCAACAGTATTGAAAATACCATTACCACTATTAACTTTGACTTCATAACCCCTCAAACCCGTTACACTTGATCCGATACCTGTACTAGAAATAAAAACTCGATCAATTGTAACTGGACTTTTTAGGCTAATAGTCAGCGTTGGATTATTATCAGCATAGGTGGCCGACCAGACATTACTGCCTTGCCGTCCACTACAAATTAAATTATTACCTCCAGCATCATCGATGCCATAGAGAACAACATTAGGATTAACTGTTGTTCCATTTGAACATTCATATGAGCTCGAAGCAGTAGCACTTGCCCCTTGGCTTACTAAGGCATAATTTGTACCATAACTTTCAGCAGCTTTAATAGTTAAATTTTGTCCGTTCGGGATACTAATATATTGGACTTGACCAGTTAAAGTTAACATCGAATTGCTGCCTAGGGTAGAGCTATCGCCGTATTCAGAAGTAATACTCATTGTACCCCCGCCTGATAAGGTCGGTACAACATTAACATTGTAATTATCAGACCATATAGCAACAACATCATTATTATTAGTAGCAGATGGTCCGTAAAGTGCAGCAAATGTATGTGGCGTACCGGTTGATAACCAATTCATAAAAGTTCTACCACCTAAATTCGCTTGATAGTTAACAGCTGCTAATCCGCCAGGATTTAAAATATTCTGGGCTCCACCCAAAAGTTCCCAATATGTCCCATTTACTTGATATTGACCACTGTTAAAAAAATTATTATATCTATTGATTCCATCTGATTGATATAAAATCATTTTAGTCACCAAAAGATCACCTTGATTATAATAATTATATGGGCTTGCAAGAGTATTATTCCAAAAACCGCTTTCGGTATCATAAATTGGACCACTATATCCTTGAGAAGTCAGATAAGTTTGTAAAGCCTGAATCTGTCCTGTTTCGCCAGTATTATTGTAAATTGAAGGTATTATATTGCCCTGCTCTACTTCAGATCTATTCCAACCGGTATAACCGTGAAAAGCTACAATATTTAAATAATTTAATGCACCTGCAGCTACATATTGAGAATAATTAGAAACTGAATAATTTTCATTGGAGATACCAATGACTTGATCACTGCTAGACACACTTTTAACTGCGTTATAACAAGGTTCTAGAGCATTAGTAACATAACTAGCTGCTGAACTAAAACTATTATTATCAGGTTCATTCCAACACTCCCAGTCAGTAATTTCAGGAAATTCAGCAACTACCAAACTCACTAGTCGTTGCCACTGTCCTGAAGAAATGGCATTTTGATCAAAAGTAGTCCCAGTTCCTAACTGAAAGTCATAAACAATACCGTCTTGTTTGGCGAGTGAAGCGGCAGAAGAAATATCATTAATCATTGAACTTGGACAGTTTAGTGTCGTTGATGACGTAGGAGTAGTTATTCCAGGAAAGCAAGAATCAATAGTATAACTTGAACGATATAGCCTTTGACCAAAATCATTGGCTAGAGTTATACCTGAAGTATCACTACCTGAAGGTAGGCTAGCAGGATTAAAAAATGAATCATTAGACGCCCCGATCGTATAATCAGTACATGCCGCACCGACTACAGTACTTCCCTGATTCAAAATAACATTAACTTGATATACGCCTGGGTTTGCTGCCGGCAGGGTCAATGGCACATTAGCTGTATTATTGACATAGTCTGAAGAATTAGATGGTATAGAGAAAGAAATTGGAGTACCAGTTTGATTAGACATTATTTGTTGTATGCTCGATATGGTATAAGTACCACTAAATTGGCTAGCATTATTTTGCCACCATTGATTGAAATAAATGCTGACACTCGGTGTTGTTCCAGCTGGAAAATAATTACTAGAACTAGCCGACGTTGTAATGCCAGCACCTAATCCTAAATTAAAAGGCACACTTTGAGGTGCGGCTAAATAATCCTCAGCAGTAGTAACCGGAACATCAATCAGTGCATTAGGTGAACTATATGGATTTTCACCGGCATAATAAATATTGCCGTTAACAACTACTAAGGTTGGGTTTGGATCAGGATCTTGCAGCGGACCTCCTGCTCCATAATCTGCGCCCATTGTTCCTAATAAACCTCCACTTGAATTAAAAAATGCTACACTTCTATTAAAATATGAAGTTACTACTATATCGCCATTGGCCATAATATTGGCAGCGGTAGGCGTAAACCAACTAGTACCTGATGACCCAGCACTCATATAAAATGTTTCTGTTGTTGCTGTTGAATTCCAAATCTCTATAGTGCCATTATTAGCCATTACGACTAAATCATTATTGTAAGATAAGGCATTCGTAACAGTGTTGCCAACAATGTTATTTGTCCCCATATTGGACCCATTGGCAGCATTAAAAGTTTCAGAATTACTACTTAAAGTAGCAGCAATTCGCTCTACACCGTTACTATCTACATAACTATATAACCCCCCCTCTATAAGACCAGAAGTGTATGTCGCCCAACCAAGAGTGGCGGAAGTATCTCCGGGTGACCATAGCCACTGCATAACTGCACCACCAGCACTACTATCAGCATAGGTTCCAATATATATATTACCGCTTGCATCTAGAGCAAACGGCGCAGAAGTAGACTGGCCCTGATATGCGGCAGGTATGTTAATTGTAAACGAATTAATTAAACTATTCGTCGTGGCATCATAAACATAAAAGGTTGGAGAAATACTGTTTCCATTTTGATCAATATACCAACGCGGATCCTGTCCAGAACTGCCGGGCCAATAAAGATAGCTATATATGCTACCGCCACCTCCACTAGGTGTAATAACGCTAGTAAAGGCGGGACTCGGTAAGGTTCCGGTGTAAGGTGCTTCATCACTTAATTGACGAACACCGCACACGGGAACGGCTGGTGTGGTAGGTATTTGTTGAGCAAAAGATTTAGGAGTAGACCGAGGCAAAATAAATATACCAATTACTGCTATCATTAGACAGATTATTAGTTTAAACACTGTGTGACGTATTTTTATCCCCAGTCTACTAACAAACTTTTCAAAAACTATAAATTTTTTCATTTTTTTAGCTTAAGTATTTTCATATCTATAACTTTGTGTTTAAGCTTATTCTTATAATATTTTAACGTGATTCACATAAATTTAATAGTTATTCATAATTACTCAACAGGTGTCAAATAATTTATTACTCTGATAAAACAAAATCTAATCGTTATAACAAATATTTGTTTGAGCTTATAAAACGTTACTCTAGGTATCATATTTTAGAATTTAGAAAGATAGATGACAACATTAGATTAAAACTGAAATAAAAAATTCTATTCTGGTGACCCTAAGCCACCCGATTTATAAAGTTTTGGCAAGTGAAATTATTAAATGGAGTTGCTAAGTTATCTATGGTATATAATGGTTGGTATATTTAAAATCTAGATTGTAAAATTTAAAGATGAGTGATCAAAACGATGATACGGTCTTGTATGTTAACCATGACAATATCCCAAAAGTTCCTCCAACACAACAACCCGTAACAATTCCACCACAATTATCAGAGCCAAAAGAAGAACTACCAAAAAAGGAACAATTAAATACTGCAACTAGTCCCATACACGACAACTATAACCAGGGGATGGCAGAGACAATCCAACCAAATTATCAAGATCAGACAAAGAAAGATATTTTCAATAATCAGGACAGTACTTTATCTTATACAGAACCTGTAAAATCCCCAGAAAATGTGAGTTCATATGGCAGAATCCAATTAAATGAATATTCTCAACAGCAGGACAATTCTGGTCAAACAGTGGATGACGAATTACCAGGAGTAGTGATTAGTCCAACGTTACCACCTCAATCTTATATCCAAAATAGCATTCCTATGCAAGCTGTAGCTCAGAATCCGAATATTCAAGTATACACTGGAACGAATTATGATTCGCTGGAAGAAGAAGGAGAAAGCGATGATGAAAATCTAAATTTATTATCATATTTAACCTTTGGTAGAGCCGTTGCTATTATACTTGTAATAATAGCCCTGTTATTCTTAATAGATCTAAAAGTAAAATTTTTAATATTCTAGATCTTAATCGGCAGTATAGTGACGGAATCTATACTAAACGTCGAACCATTTTTAACCACATTAATATTGAAATTAAATTTCTTGTTTAAATTATGATCCACTAAACTGCCTACTATATCAATACTGCTGCTTGAGGAAATAAAATTACTGTAATTAATACTAAGATTTTTACCTTTAAGTCCATATAACTTATCTGAAAACAATATATAAGGATTCTTGGACTGAAGATTTTTATCAGTTAGCTGATATGCAGCTTTAAAGTTACCACTGTTGGCATCAGCAAAGAAATTTTGAACTTCTTGACGTTGATAAGCAGCGTTAGTAAACCAGAAATACTTATTATGTCCAATAACTACAACAACTGATATAACAACTAATGCGACCAAGCTAATGATGAACGAAGGTTTTTTTATAAATTTCATTAAAGACCTCCAGGAACAGTTATTGAACCAGATAGAGTTGCTGGTGGTGGACAGGTATGGCTAGAATATGTAGCCAAGTAGTACCAAACATTTTCGCCGACAATACAGTTATTGTTATTTAAAGGACTACCTAGATTACCACTTATATTCCGATCGACAAGCTGTTTAAATACAACAACTGCTCTACAAGTTCCTGAACCGAAGTAACCAGTAGCGTTAACCCTATAATTGTAACTATTGCTTATAAAAGATGCCATTAGTAAATCCTGTAGGGCAATAATGCATGATCCTTTTTCAAAAGGTGATGTGTAATTAAGGGTAACGTTATATGGAACTATTCCCTTCTGACAACGTCCAATACTAGCCAATGTATTTGAACTGCTAGAGGCACTGCTGCTGTTTGAGCTACCTGCATTATTATTACCACCACCGACATAAATTGGCGCAGGAATTGCGTACGATCCACCCCCTCCGCTAGGGCTAGAAGTGCCCCCTCCGCTAGGGCTAGAACTATGACCTCCAACAGGATTAGATGCATATGTTCTAACTACAGGAGCAGGCTTTACGCTGTAAAATATTTGTGATGTTGCGCAAATTGCAGCTTCTACTGAAGAACATACTCTATATGTTAGTGAGTCTCCGCCACTATAACCCGATGTTGAATTATAGGTAACTACACCACTAGATGAAACTGCCGCACTACCATGTGATGGATCATTGACTATCGACAACGATGAAGCTAATGGATTATTAGCTACACCAGCAACAACATTAGTTGATACTGATTGGCCACTAACAACAACAGCACTTCTGTTTACTAGTGATGGTGGTGGTGGCGTGTATTGAGGTCTACCTTCGTATTGTGCATCTCCAAATGAAAATATTCCACCATCGGCGGCAGCTAACCAGTAACCCCTGTAATCTGGTGTATGGGTTATACCAACTACAGGTGCATTTAGAGGTTGACCTCCCATTGATCCATAGAATGGTGCACCGTAAGAGAAAACGCCACCATCAGACCCCACTAACCAGTAACCTCCTCCTGGAGGACCGGCAGTAATGCCAACGATATTGCTTACACCTGTTGGACTACCTCCCTTATACAATGCATCACCATAAGAGTACACTTGACCATAATTATCTACTAGCCAATAACCATTTCCACTTGGGGTAGCAGCGATACCTACAAAATGCCCAGTGTAACCACTTGGGCTACCTCCTAGATATGGAGCACCACCAAAAGTATAAATCTGACCCGTTGAATCTAGGATCCAATAGCCACCTGTTGAAGAAGCTGCTATACCCACTACGCTACCTGTATGTGGCATAGGTGCCCCATTATTGTTATTCATACCACCTGCATATCTAGCACTTCCAAAAGCGTAAACTGCTCCGTCAGCGCCTACCATAAAATACCCTGTATCTGTACCATTGCTAATTTGATCCGCAATACCGACAATTGGAGCTGATAGATTTCCGCCGAGGTTACCTAGAGAACCATGAAATGCCGAGCCACCATAATTAAAAATACCACCATCTGAAGCTGCTAATACGTACCCTGTACTACTGCCACTATCCACAATCGCAACAGGTGGAAAGTTTAGTTTTACCATGGGTGCATCAGCAAACGAATGCAAAATTATACCAGTACCTATAGCAACAACTACTATCGCCACTATTAATAGTTGAACTTTACTAAATTTGAAGTTCTTAAAACCAAACGATGCAGATTTTACCTTATATGAATTAGCTCTTGCCTTTGTTCTTGATTTAGTTTTTTTATTTGTTGTCATTATGACTATAACTACTAATTATAGATAGTCTAATTGAATGTAATTATTATTGTCAAATAAAAAATCTCTACTCCTTGTATTCTTCTTCTACATCGCCAATCAAACGAAATCTTAGTAAAGATAGTCGAAGCAATATTGTATATATATGGAATGTTACAACAAGTCCACTAAAAGCAAACAATGCGTAAAGAGCATAGTGAAGAACGTTGATATGTTTAACCCACTGATCCATAACAGCAGAAGAAGCTGGATATAAAAAACTAACAAAGAAAACTGTTAAAATTAAGAGCAATATAATAGCACACAACCTGAGGATTACTCTTAATGAAACTTCTATCCAATATATTTTTCTGGAATCACCTTGAAAAAGAAAATGAGTGCCTATCATGACATCATTTCGCGCTGCAAAATATGAATTAAATATAATCCAAACCAAACAGTAACAAAAAGCCCCTACCGCAGCCCAAATTAAATATTCTAACGCTTGATTCGCAAATGGTGCTTTACTAATAAATCTTAAAGTATCGTGCCAATAACTTGAAATCAATGAGTTGAAAGTATAATGTGTTCCTGCGAACAGTTTATTAACCAGTGGTAGAAAGCTGCCAAGAAAAACAACAATAACGGAAATACTTACATATAAAACCAAACCTGAGCCACTTGGAGATAGCATTATTCTTATTTGTTTTAAAGCATTCATCGATGATAATTTTTTTATTTTAGTTTGATTATACTTTATAGAATCAAGTATATAGCAATTTTAACTTAAACAAATCTGTTATTTATCTGTTACAAGAATTGCTATTCATAACTGAATAATTTCAAAGATTAACAGTTAATCAAAGTGTTAAACTCTTATCTGTTAAAAAATCACTGACAATTTGCTCTGACAAATTCTGATTTGGCAACTCTAGAGCATTTGGTTTATAAGCTTATAGTGACAGAAATAATATGTTGGTGAGCAATGCTTAAGATAGTATCTGAACAGAAATACTCTTTAAACTAGCATAAGTATATGCTAGAGATTTATCAAATGTAATGCGCTTACTCACTACATCGTGGACACTCTTCTACGTAAAATAGTTATTCCCAATGCATCTTCAAAATCATTGTTTCGTATATTGTTAAAGATCCATTCAAAATCTATAGCGTCTAGCGAGAAAATACACACTGCCCTAAAAACTACACCTGCTGCTTATACTGCTTCATTAAACCGAAATAGAGACAAGGTGTTCGCAGAAGAGTTAGGTTGACAATTTACAGATACATTAACAATGAAAATGCGGCTTAACACCAAATCTGGACTGCTCCTCTAATCTGGTGCTCTAGAGAACAAACTACAAAGGATTGTAATAGTACGGGTTTTAGAGCAGCCTCTGTGGGTTATCAGCTTGTCTTTCCAAACCCCAAATCTGCCGTCTAATGGGCTCGTTGTGTTAGCTACCCTAATACCACTTTCTTGTATGTAATCATGTTGGTAGGTAAACAAATATGGCAGGTTTCTGCACAAGCTGAAATAGGCTCGTCTGGTACGTTCATGGGCATACCGTTTGGTAACCGAATCACGCTGTTTGAGCCACTTACCGTGCTTTTTGTACCAGCCAGCAAGGGCATCCTCAAACGTTAGTTCGTCTGTTCGAGCAAGCGTTAAGGCAATAGTTCGTAGTTCAATGTTCTGAGTTAGCCGTGGCTTCTTAGTTAAGCACTGGGTAATGGTCATGAGCTGGTGAAACTGGCAATGCTGGACGGGTATGCCTTTGCTCTCCAGCATCGTTCGTACGCCACGCCGTCCGTCAATTGTGACGGCCAGGATACTGTAGCCCATAGCTTCAATGGTATCTGTCGCTACCTCATAATCTACAGTTCTTTCTGTGCCTTCTACGACGGCATGGTACAGCACCGTATTCTCACCACTAGCAGTGTCAGCATACGGGTCGATGACGACCAGAAGGCCAAAGTCCCCAAAGTAAGTGACGTCCATAATGACAGCTACGGTACGTGGCTTCTGAATAATGCGAGGCGGTATGTAAGTATTTAGTTGGGACCGGATACAACCAGTACTTTTTTGGTACTCTTTGGCTAAACTATTAACCGTACGGCCGTCAAAAGCGTACTGATTCCACACCTTATCTCGTAACTTTTGTGGTCGTGGTTTACTCGTCCATGACGTGTTACATCCATGACAGTAGTACCTTTGTTTGCCTCCCTTTAAGCCGTTTTTCTTTACGTTGGTACAATACGAATA